>CAYUYT010000095.1:0-12746 GCA_964449345.1 uncultured Spirochaetia bacterium
GCAGAAGCCGTTTTGCGCCAATTGCAAATAACAAAACGGAAAAAGGCAAGGCGCTTAATCGCCGTATTGAAATATACATTATGCCCGGCAAACGCGTTATTCATAAAAATGAAAAACAATAAAAAGGAATACCCTATCTTTTTACGGATAGGGTATTTTTAAAAATCATAAATTTTGTACCGCTTGAGCTATTTGTCGGTTTTAGAAAAAGTACAGAGAGTAAAAGTTTTGTCGTTTTCTATAAAACTTCCTTTGCAATAATCACAAAACATACATTTCTCAACCGGCACCACTTCTTTTGTAAGTGTGCAATTAACCATATGTCCCCCTGTTTGGCATTTCTAATTTTTAGCAATTACCAACCAATATGCTAAAAAATTAGAACTATTCTATATAAATATATTATAAAGGGAATTTATAAATCAACTATTTTTTTTATAAATTTGATTTAATAATTATGAATAAAAAAAAATTAACATTTTTGCAATAAAATGCCTTTAACGGAAGAATTTTTCAACATTATAAAGCACATCTTCTTTGTTTCCATGAACAACGGGTAAACTTGGCAAAGATTCTATAAAATGTCTGCCGTATGATTTAGTAGCAAGGCGTTTATCAAGGCAAATAACAACGCCTTCATCGTAAGTACTGCGGATTAACCTGCCGAAACCCTGTTTAAAACGAATTACGCTTAAAGGCAGGGCGTAATTGAAAAAAGAACTAAACCCCTGCTCCTCAATTCTTTCCGCTCTTGCCTGATAAATCGGCTCCGAAGGAACTTTAAACGGTAGTTTAACGATAACAACGCATTTTAAATCGTCCCCCGGAACATCAACGCCTTCCCAAAATGAATCCGTGCCTATGAGTATTGAGTTCTGTCTTAACTTAAAGTTTTTCAGCAAAACACTTCTGTCACTATCCCCCTGTGCAAAGACGTTTAAATGCGATAAGTCAGGGTCGTTTAAAATGAAACTTTTCAAGGTTCGTATCTGCTTAAAACTTGTACAGAGAAAAAACGTTGCCCCATTAGTAACGAGTAAAATATCTTTGGAATAGTTGCAAAAATGCTCTGAAAACTCGTATGCATTGGGTTCGGGCATATCCGATGGAATACATAAAACTGCCTGCTCTGTGTAATCAAAGTGTGATGTTAAAATTTTTTCGTTTACTTGTTTCACTGTAATTTTATTAAGCCCTGTGCGGTTTTTATAAAATTCAAAGGAATCACCTGCGGAAAGCGTTGCGCTTGTTAATACAACGGAGTTTATTGGGGAGAATAAATATTCCGCCATTAAATCGCCTACTTCAACAGGACATGAATTTAGGGTAACCGTAAAATTTTTGTCGCGTTTTACTTTAAAATCCAGCCAGTAAACACTTTCCTTTTCCTTGCATGCAAGAATATTTTCAATTTCGTTTGCTTTATTATTTATTTTTTCTGCAAAATTTCCAATTTCTAAAATTTCACCTGCCATATCCTCCCTGTAATGATATTCAAGTTTTTTTAATTTAGTGTGTAGCCGTGCTATTGCTCCTGCTAAGCCATGTAAAACGCCGGCAAGGGATTTCGCGCTTCTGGTTAAATGTTTATACTCATCATCTTGATGAGCGTGGTATGTAAGCCGGATTTGAGAGGAAATTATATTTTTTAGTTTTTTCATCACGAATTCGATTGTGTTATTGAAAAACGCGTTAACGGGTTCTGTCATATTTTCCATAATCCCTTTAACCGTGTAAATATCTTCTATACATTGCTGAAATTTATTTTCACTTTGATATTTTACGCTTATATCCCTGATTTTTTTTTCAAGATAGACTAAAACTCCTGAAGGATTTTTTTTATTTTTTTTGTAAATACGGGAAATTGACTTAATTAAACCAAACCTTGTTATTCTTGTGCCGAAAAAAGAAGATACTGCATCTTCAATATTATGCGCTTCATCAATTATTACTTTTGTATAAACGGGCAAAAGCGCAGTCTGTGTATAATCCTCTTTGGCTTTTCTTATTGAAATATCAGAACAAAGAATGTGATGATTAACAATGAGAATGTTTGCCGCTCCCATTTCCTTTCTTGCTTTGAAGAAAAAACAGTTTTTGAAATGCGGGCATTTATTTTTTATACAAGTTTCGCTTTCGCTTATTATTTGTTCCCATAATGATGGAGAGGGAATAAAACCGAGTTCGTCTTTTGTTCCCGTTTTTGCTACATCCGCCCATTCAATAATAGCGTTTCTAAATTCTAATATTTCGTCTTCAAATAATTCTTCGCCTGTAACAAGCTGCGCCACCTTTCTTAAACAAACGTAATTGTTTCTCCCTTTAACGAGAACGCTTTTAAAGTCTATATTTAAAGCTTTTTTAATAAAAGGGATGTCTTTTTGAATTAACTGCTCCTGCAAATTAATTGTATTTGTTGAAATAACTATTTTTTCTTTATTTTTTATTGCCCAAAATATTGACGGAATTAAATATGCTAGAGATTTACCGGTTCCAGTTCCCGCTTCTATAATTGCTACGGAATCGGAATTGAAAGTTTCGCTAATCCCAACGAGCATTTCAATTTGCCCGATACGGTATTCATAATCATTGTGTAATTTTGAAATTTCTCCGCCCGGGGACAATATTTCGGATAATTCTCCGGGTTTTAATAATGAAATTTCAGTAACGTTAACTGAAGGCACAACGGTTCTGTATTCGGTAACATCGTTATTAACGATTAAAAATCCTATACCCTGATTACCAAAATGGGAAGATAAACTAATGTCATTGTCAGAAGGTTTTAAATTACCGCTAGGGTGATTATGAATTAAATAATCGCCTTTGTATGCTTGTTCAAAGACCACAGGCACAGCGTCATCATTACCCCATGAACAAGGTATGACGGAAGTAATTCTATCCGTACCATTTTCTTTTTTTCCTATGAAAAAAACTTCAACGCCCTCGTATCGAATAATTTCAGATTTGATTTCTTCAAGGGCAGAATTTGTGAATAAATCCTGTATCATTATTTAATATTAGAAAAAAAAATAAAAAGAGGAAATAAAAATAAGGTTTAGTTTAATAAAAATTAAAGAGTGCTAATGTATTCTTCAATTTCCTGAACAGATTCGGATAAACTACCGATAGTAATTTCTGCTTGCGCACTATCCTGCTGTTTTGCCTCGCCTAAAGAAGTTTTAATATTTTTAATAGCGGTTTCAATTTCAGTTAAAACGCCATTATCCGCAGAACCCTTTAATTGTTCGTATTTATCTTCAAAATTTTTTACTTTTTGTTCAATGTCGTTAATTCCCATTGCCATCGTTTTACCTTATCTAATTAAAATATTAGTATATTAAACATAATACAAAAAATTGCTTTTATTGACAATAAAATCTTAATTTATTTTGATTATATGCAAAAATTAAGGGTTGCATATTTTTATATACAACCCTTAAAATTTATTTTACTTTATGCGCTTTGTTTTTTTATTCGTAAATCTACAATATACATTGATACAAAGGTTAGAACTATTGAAATTATACTTAACAATACTACTAAGCCTGTTATACCGTGGAAAACAACAATAGGTACTGTAAAAAGAAATAATATTTTTATTATTCCGAAGAACATAATAAAAATCCTAGATAGCTCCATTTTAAAGATAAAAGCTATACTTGCTAATAAAAATATTATTGTAACCAAATAAGAAATAATTTTGTAAACGGGTCTTTCCAAATATCTCATTTTACTCTGAAGATCAATTTCTTTAGTTACCAAGTATTTTATTGCTGCGCTTACGTTGTCTTCTCTGTGTCCGAAAATAGAGGCATAAGATTTTAGTAAGGAATTATCCAATTTATGCTTCAACTTTTTAGCATTTTCGGATTTATAAAAAGAAATTACATTAGCAATATTCTGCATACCTTCATTAGTGTATTCGGAATACTCATTATTTAGTACTTGGAAAATCACTTCTTTTTGCTCTTTGTTTAATTTAGACATCAAAGATGATAAGCCGGTAAAAAACTCGTTATTGAAATTCAGAATTTTATCAATAGAAATTCCCTTGTCAATAATAGACTTCATTAATTTTCCATGTTCGTCACTTGATAAAGAGTTAACTATTTCTTGAAATTTGTTTACATCGTCTTTATTCGGCGAATATTTAGATTTGAAAAGTTTGACCAATTCAGCGGAAAGAGCACTACTAATATTTCCACCTGCAGCAGGTTGTGTGTTCGCAGTGTCTTGCTGTCCGGTGTCGGTTGCAGCAGAATCAGTGCCTCCATCACCCGTTCCCGAATCAGATGCGTCAGGACTCTGCCCTTGATCTGCGGGCGATTCTTGTGGCACAGGAGCACCGGAAGAATCTCCGGTATTCGGGTTAACAGCGGGTAAGTTTACCTGTCCGCCGCCGCCTGAAGTTCCTTTTTGTTCCTTTTTGGGCGTTTTTTTTGTTTCTTCGCTAGGAGCTGTTGCCGTTGCGGCTTTTCTCCTTGCTATTCTGTAATAGATGCTTCTTACTGTCAGCATACCCGTATCGTGAAAATTCGCCAATTTAGGTATTAACTGTAAACTACTGTCATTATCAATTCTACGTACTTGCCGAAATCTAGTTTTACGCCTACTAAGCTGGGCGCCATAACTATTAAAAATGGATAGAATTAATTCTACACCAACAATTCCTATTGCTATAACAATAATTAAAAAACCAAAAGCTTTTTTAATACTGCCCTTTTGCATTGCACTAACCTCCTAAAGAGCATTTGCGGACCAAAGTCAAGTTAATTTGACTATAAAGAAGTTTAAAACTCATGTCAACAACAAAATTCAAATAAATTAATATTTTGTTAATATTCTTAATATTATCATTTTGGAAGAAAATTTTACTTAAAATAAAGAAAATATTCACCGTTTTTAGCATAAAAAGTGGACTAGTTTACGCCGGAATATGCACTTTTGATGGTCAAGTACTTTTTGCCAGCTATATTTTAAACTTTTTTCAAATTCAAATATATAGAATTTCTCGTTAATGTCTTATTCGTTTGATTTTGACGTTACTTATACATTAAAAAAAGCTTGTATTATAATTCATAACCTAGACGCTTGGCAAACTCAAAACACCCTTTTAATACAAGGTTTTCGTCATGTACGTCGAATTTGTGTTTAAAATAAGAGGCAAAGCCGCCTGAACAATACGTTTTTAGTTCGGGATACTTTTTTTTCGTTTTTTTTATCACGTAATCAATAAAACCGAGTTGCATATTATAAACACCTGCGCCCATACATTCTTCTGTAGAATTTCCGATAAGCGATTGTTTTCCGGCTATAGAAACGTAAGGCAGTTTTGACGATTTAACACTTAAAGCGTATAAACTCGTTTCAACTCCCGGCGCGATTAACCCGCCTGAAAATTCATTTTGTTCAAGCCCCGCAGAAAGCGTTGTTGCTGTACCGAAATCAACCACAATAACGGGCGCACCGGATTGCGCTATTGCGGCTAAAACGTTTGAAATTCTATCCGGTCCGATATTTGCAGGATTGTCGTATTTATATTCAATTTTTGCGTCAAGTTCATGTGATACTAAAATTGAATCAATTCCCGTTGATTGTTTTATAAAATCATTGATTCTATTATTTATTTCAGGAACAACAGAGCAAATCACACAATTTGTGAAAGTGTGATTTAACGATAAAATTAAATCCATTGCTGGTGAAAGGTCAAAATTATTCTTATCCGTCTTGATTATAATTTTTTCCTTAATTTCTCCGAAATGATCCATGGCGCTGATTTTTACGTTGGAATTCCCTGCGTCGATTGCTATAAGCATACATGAACCTCACCCGCAGGAATGTAGATAACACGGTTTTGCGTTTCAAGTTCTAATTCACCCTGTTCGTTCATTCCGCGTACAACGCCTTTAAATAAATCATTTCCGCTTTGTATTGATACGGTTTTATCCTTAAGGTAAAAATTCTCTAAAATTTTTTCACGCATTTCTAAAAAACCCTGTTCAAGGTATAGTTCAAAATATTTTTCAAAGTAGTTTAAAAACAAGCTTAACACAACGAAAATATTTTCACCATGGTTTGTGCTTAAATATAATGAATTAGCAATGTCCTTAATTTCATCAGGGAAAGATTTTTGATTAACGTTTATACCCACTCCTATAATAAGGGAATGTTCATACATTTCCGTTAAAATACCTGCAACTTTTTTATCTTTTATAAATATGTCATTAGGCCATTTTATTTTCGTTTTGACATCGTATATTTCATTAATTGCTGCGTGCAGGGCAATGGCAGTAATAAAAACGGTTTTGCTTGCCTGCTTGCTATTAAGACCGCGTTTAATTAAAATAGAAAACAAAAGCGCGGTATCTTTTTCTCCATGCCAAATGTTACCGTTTCTACCCTTTCCTTTTTCCTGATACCGTGCGGATATTATTTGACCGCTTTTCATTCTGCTTAAATGTTGTTTTATGTAATCGTTGGTTGACTCTAGTTCATCAAAGAGCATGAAGTTTTGTCCGGCCCATGATGTATCTAACCCGTATTGTTTTAAGTCAATTTTTATCATACATTGAATAATAAAATAAAATATTTTGAAAGTAAATTACGATTTGATTTTCTGCTGATATTTTTTTAGTTCTTTAGCGACTTTAACAAATAGTGTTTGAAAATCGATTGGTTTTGGAATAAATCCGTTTACACCGGATAACCTTGCTTTTTTTACGTTTTCCCCCGTTGGCGCTGATGTTATCATAATAATAGGCGGACGTTGATCTCCGAATTTTTTATTCATTGCACTCATAAAATCATGGCCACTAAAAAACGGCATCATTATATCCGTTATTATTAAATCCGGATTTTTTTCAGCAGCAAGTTCAAGTCCGCGCCTGCTGTCCGCTGCTGTGTAAACCTTAAATCCTTTTTGAGCGAGAAAATGGCTTAACATATCGAGAATAGACTCTTCATCGTCTATTATTAGAATATTTTTATCATAAAGAAAACTAAAAGGTCCGGTTTTTTGCTGAACAATTTTCTTAACGTTTTCCGGATTCAATGCATCAAAAACGCGTTTCATTTTAACATCATCAAGATTTTCAGAATTTTCTACTAACTGATTAAATTTCTCAAGGTCTTTTTCATAAAACACCCTGTCAATATTTTGCGAGCGGAAACCGTCTATATCGTCTTCGGTTAAAATTTCATAAGCTTTTTTTATCCGCCTTCCGCTGAAATCGTATATATCGCCAACGAGTTTAGTACCCGGGGATAAAAAGTCAATTTTTACTCCAAGCTCCTGATTAATTGCAGCGAGTTCAAGCTTATTTATTCCGTCCATATAATCTTTAGCAAGTTCAAGTTTTTTTGTTTTTTTGTTTTTTTTAAGTTCCGCAATAATTTCGTTATTGTTTGCAAGTATTTTAACAAATTCGGGTTTTTCTATGGGGACTGATTCGTAGAAATCAAAAAGCAAATCAATATTATCCTGAGTTAGAGTGGACATATCTATATCGTAAAAAATAACAAGAGCTTTTTTGTTAGTGTTTTCATCAAACATACCAAAACCCTTTTTAATATTTACAGTATGGTCAAGTAAATCTTCTAGCAATAATTGCCCCTGCACTTCAATTATCATTATGTTATTCGTTACGTTAGCTTCAATTCTGCATTGTTTTTTAGGGTCAAGCTCAATTTTTAATGGCTCGGCTATTTTCTGTGATAAATCTTTTATGGAAACCGGCGTGGATGAAAATGCTTTAACACCGAAAGATTTTGCTTTTTGAATTAAATCAGGCGAGTCTGAAGATACAAGCCCGACAACAGGAGTGTTGCTTATCTTATCCGTTCCCCTGATGTTTTTTAATAAAGAGAATGGTTCGAAACTATTTGAAGTCAAATTTATAATAACGAGCTTGGGTTTGCTTACCTTAATTCTCGATAAAGAAACTAACGCATTTTGATGCGATGAAAACAACAAAAAACCTTTATTCTTTTCCAAGTACCGGGATATTAATAGAGAATTTTCTTTATTATCATCAACTAATATAATATCGGATTTTGATTCCTGCATAAAACACCCTAAATATTACGCTTTTTATAATAATATTAATTATGAATATAAATTCAAATTTAATAAATGAATTTTATTTTAACAATATTTTTTATCACAATAATAAGAACGATAAAACAACACACTTAAAATTTTTATTATCAAGATTATCGGCTATTTTTTTCCCTTTAACTTGACAATTTTTATAAAAAAATATTATACTATATTAAAACTGACTGACCAGTCGGTCAAAAACAAGGATAATAAAGGGTTTTAAATGAATGGAAACAAACAAACACTAATAAAAATAATAAACGCGGCAATGAACGAATTTTCAAAACACGGGTTTGCTAAAACGAGTATTCAAAACATTGCTCATGCCGCGGATGTAGGAAAAGGTACTGTATATGAATATTTTAAAAGCAAAGATGAATTGTTCAACCGGTGTTTTGAAAAGTATATTCAAATATTGTTTTCAAAAGTTCAGCTTAAAATAAATGATTCACAAAGCCCTGTGCAAAAGCTTAGAAAAATTTTTCTAAGCGTATTTGAAGAATTTGAAAAGCATAAAGATTTTTTCGTTATTTATCTTGAATATATGATTATGCAAACAACGTGGCTAAAAAACGAAAAAACTACAGAAGTTTTAAGCAATTTATACAAGAATGCAGCGGAAATGATTGTTAACATATTCACTTCAGGTGAAAAAAATATCAAGTTTAAAAGCGGAATTGAAATTAAAAATCTTGCAAAAATTATAACAGGGTTTATTGACGCGATAATGCTTTATAAAATGATTAACCCGGAAATGATAGACATTGAAAGTTCAATTGAAACAATAATTAATTTAATTAAAAACAGCATGGTGCAGAGGTAAAAAATGGACAAATTTAACTTCTTTGAAAAATTAGCACATTTCACGGTAAAAAGATATAAAGCCGTTTTAATTACCACCGCAGTTTTTCTCGTACTTTCTTTAGTCAGTATAGGGAAATTCACGAAAATTAAAACTAATTTCAAGGATATGCTAAGAAAAAACAACGCAAAGTTAGAAGAATTTAACCGCATAACGGACAATTTTTCGAGTGCGGATAACGTATTAATAATGCTTGAAGGTAAAACGGAAAAAATGACCCGGTTTGCTGAATACTTTGTAAAACAAATTGAACATGACAAGAAACTTAAAAAATATATAAAAAAAATAGAGTATAAAATAGATAGAAAATTTTTTATCAATAAAGGACTCTTGCTTTCAAAAGTAAATGATTTGCGTTCTATGAAATTTATGTATGAAAAAATGGGTTTTTTAGGCTTTTTCACCGGAATTAACCAATCATTTGCAAATTCTTATTCAAGTGTTAACACTCATCATAGGGAACACCAAACAGTAAGGTTTTTATCAGGCTTTGAAATGTTTTTACAAACCATGATTAAATTCATAAACGCAAAAAATGCCGATGCGGATAAATACGCAAGACAAATGGTTGAAGCAATTACCGTAGGCGAAAAATATTATTTTTCACCCAACAAAAAACTCCAGATGCTTTACATTCTCCCTGCTGTTAATTCAGACCAAATCGATAAAGTAACGCAAATGGTTCTTCTTTTACGTAAACGCTTAAAGCAATATCAACAAAAATTTCCCGGAGTAACCGCATTATTAGGAGGCAGTTTTCCGTTGCTTGCAGACGAATTTTTATCAACCAAAGAAGATTTTTCTTACCCTTCCATAATTGCGCTAGTGTTGATTTTGCTTTTATTTTACATATCTTTTAAAAATTTTTCAAGCACAATGTTAACACTATTAACCCTGATATTGGGTATTATTATGGCTTTCGGGCTTGGTATTTTCGTAATGCGGGAATTAAACTTAGTTTCTTCCTTTTTTCTCGTTTTGTTAATAGGCCTTGGCATCGACTTCGGAATTCACATTTCCTCCCATTTCAACGATTATTATTTTAAATACAAAGATATTGAAAAAACCATAGCAGAAACTTTTAAGGACTCTGGCATGGGAATTATAGTCGGTGCAATGACAACGGCTTTGGCATTTTTAACGTTAATGATTCCCTCGGCAAAGGCGTTCCGGCAATTAGGTTTTTATGCAGGCGCAGGGATTATGATTTGCCTTTTATATATGCTATTGGTTTTGCCTTCGTTTCTTGTGTGGAGGTTTAGAAAAAAACAGCCCAAACAATCAAAAATTAAAGTTGAATATAAAATACTTAGCAAAACGGGGGAAAAAAGTGTAAAGTACAGATACGTTATTATTATAGCTATGTTTGCCATAGCTGTTGCATGCGTTTTTATAGGCAAACACGTTGGATTTAATTACGATTTATTAAGTTTACAGCCGCGGGGCACATCGGGTATTATCGTTGCCGAAAAAGTGGTAAAAGCAATGAACTTATCCCCCTCATCCGCTGTAGTTTCAACCACAGATATAGAAATCAACAGACGTATTTCGCGCAGGTTTAAAAAGCTAGCTTATGTAGGCAGGGTTGACACAATAACGGATTATATCCCCTCATCAAAACCGGAATACTTTGAAAATCAAAAAAACCGCATGAATTATATTAGTGAAATTAAAAAAACGCATGGCGGAATGAATTATAAAATAATCTCACGGCAGATAATTGATAAAGTTTTATATCAGTTAAAAGATTTCCGCGACCGAATAATAGAGCTATCCTATGCGGAAACTCTAGGCGGCCTAAAGCTCGTTAAACAAAAACGCGTTATCATGCTAAAGAAAAAAAACTTGTTCGGCAGGTTAAAAACTTTATTAGAAAACGCGGATGAAAAAACGTTAAAAAAACTGCAAACTTTGGAAAAACACTTTTCAATTCTAATGATTAAACGCGTTAAACTTATGACAAAAATCAGCATTAACCCTATTTACCCTGTTATTTCTGTTGAAAACCTGCCTGAAAGCATAAAAAATAACTACATAAGCGATTCGGGCAATCAGTTTATCGTGCGCATTTATCCGCATAAAAATATATGGGAAGAACGCTTTTTACGCAGGTTTGTAAAAGCAACGGGAAGAATCAACAAAGGCGTTACGGGAATGCCCGTATTATTTTTAGAGGTAACGGATATAATGAGAAAAGAAGGATGGGATGCTGTAATATACGCATTTATTGCCATATTCGCCTTACTAATTATAACGTACATGATAACGGGCAAAAGCCGCGCTGTTTACCGTTTTCCCGTTGCCGTTTTAAAAAGCATGCTAACTTCAATTCCCCTTATTATCGGTGCGGTTATTACCGTTGCTGTGATGAAATTAATCGGCATGCGGTTTAATATCTACAATATAACAGCAATTCCCTTGCTTTTAGGTATGGGGGTTGATGACGGTGTTCACATAACGCAAAGATACATAACCGAAAATTACAAAAATCTGCCCGCAGTATTGCAGCATACGGGAAAAGGCGTTGTACTCACAACGCTGACCACTATGGTAAGTTTCGGCACGTTAGGTTTTATGGCTAACCATACGGGCATGGGCAGTTTCGGCATTCTCGTTTTTATCGGAATGGGAGCGGCAATGGTTGTAAGTGTTGTTTTATTACCCCCGCTTTTGCATACTTTTTTAAGAAAAATCGGTAAAAACATAAACGCAAATAAAGGAGAGCAAAATGAAAAAAGTTAAATTAATGTTTATAGCAATTACAATGTTTGTTCTATTACAAAACGCGTTTACAATTTCAGGCAACGCAGTTTTGCGTAAAGTTGATATTGCAATGATTTCAAAATCGTCGCGCGCTTTTGTAATCATGAAAGTTTACACGGGTTATGATTCATACCGTACCGTGAAAATAAAATCATACACTTTAGGTTCGAATATGAGTTACAGCGAATACGTTTACCCAAAAAATATTGCGGGAATGAAATACTTATCCCGCGGAGATAATATCTGGATGTATTATCCTAAAACCGGCAGGGTACGAAAGCTTCCCGAACATATGGAAAAACGCCCGGTTAGCGGAGTGGGCGGGGATTTTGCCGCACAGGATATGAAGAACGTAAAGTACAGCACAAAGTACACCGCAAAAATCAAAAAGACAAATTCGGATAAATACGTTCTCGTTGCTAACGGCAGGGGAAAAGGAACGTATAAAAAACTCGTTTTATATGTAAACAAATCCAACTATGTACCGGTGCAAATTGATTACTATAACGATTACGGCAGAAAGTTTAAAACGCTTTTTATGAAAAACGTTGTTAAGATTAACGGTGTTTGGTTTGCAAAAAAACTCGTTATGAAAAGCTATGAACGCGATGCTAAAACGGTTATTGAGATGAAAGCCGTTAAAGTCAATATTCGTGTTAACCGGAAATATTTCAGCGTGAGTAATTTAAGGAGTTAACGTGATTAATCAGGAAAAATCACTCATTTTTCAAATTTTTAGCTCAATAGTAAACTTATTAATAGCTGCTTGGGTAATTATTGCGTTTATAGGTTTAATGCAAAACAACGTTCATAAAGCCGTTATATATGTTTTCGTAGCTATATTATGCGTTTTAATTGTGGTTAGGGTGTACGGCTCAAAATGCCCGTCAAAAAACAAATGTTCTCATATACTTCCCGGAAAATTAACCAAGCTTTTTAAAAGAAAGCCTATGGAAAAATACAAAGTAGTTGAAATATTCACAGTTTTTTTTACGTTACGTTGCAGTATTTGCGGTAATTTTA
>CAYUYT010000096.1:0-12590 GCA_964449345.1 uncultured Spirochaetia bacterium
ACAGCAAGTGTATTTTATTATTAAAAATTTTAAATAACTTCAATGATAAATTTTTCATCAGGTTATATTGTACAAAGTTACGTTGAAAAAACACCCGCAGGCAAAGAAGAATTCCTTGATATATCTTATCCCATTTGCCAAAGAATTGAAGGTGATAAAATAGTAAGATTTGCCGCAGAAATTCATATAGGCATTTCATTGCGCGGCGTGCATTATACTATCCGTGATGCAGAAAGAAAAATGCAATGGATAGCATTTTTAGATTTGATTTTCGGACTTGTTATGACTCTTTTATTAGCAACGTATTTTACCCATCCCATTAAGAAAATTGTAGAAGCAATGCGAAAAGTCGGCGCAGGAGACCTTGAAACAGATGTAAAAGTTTCAAATAAAGACGAAATCGGGCTTTTGGCTAATAATTTCAACGAAATGGTCGGGGGGTTACGTGAAAAAGAAAAAATCCGTAACGCTATGAATAAAGCCGTATCAAAGGAAATTGCCGAAAAAATGCTAGAGGGCGAGATTAAACTCGGTGGCGAAAGCGTTGAAGTTACAATGCTTTTTTCCGACATACGCGGGTTTACTTCAATGAGTGAAAAAATGCAACCAGAAGAAGTTATCGAAATGTTAAACGAATATATGACTGAAATGTCTAAAATAATTGACGCGCATAAAGGCGTTATTGATAAATTCGTGGGCGATGAAATAATGGCAATTTACGGCGCCCCCGTGCCTGTTACAAACGAAAGCGGGGAACACATTGACGCTTATATGGCAGTTAAATCCGCTGTTGCCATGATGAAAAAACTTGAAGAATTAAACGAACTGCGCGAACAAAGAGGACAACATAAAATTTTTATAGGTATCGGTTTAAATACGGGCGAGGTTGTAGCAGGTAATATGGGTAGTGAAAACCGTTTAAACTATACCGTATTAGGTGACAACGTTAACTTAGCCGCTAGATTATGCGACAAAGCAGAGCGTATGATGGTTTTAATCAGTGAATCCACTTATGAAAAAGTAATGGACCACGTTGTTGCTAAAAAACAACCTCCCTTAAAAGTAAAAGGAAAAGAGAAGCCATTGAATGTATACAGCATTATTGACTTTAAAGAATAAATTTAAAGTATGCCCAATACTAATTATTTTTTTCTTCGTTATTACAAATAATCTAAATTCTGCAACCATTCAAATACCCACAGCACAAGGTAGCGGTAATCAATCAGGTACGGCAACAACGGGGAAAAGAAGTGAAAAAGTAGACAAAGAAGACTTACCTAAAAAGTTGCCCAGGTTTACAATTGGACCAATCGGTAGCATTAATTACTTTAATATCTCGCCCCATTCCGAAAATAAATATCCCGAATGGGACGGGACGCAGTTTAGCTTAGGGGGGTTTTTTGATTTACGAATGTCAAATTATTTCGGCTTGAAATTTTCTTATGAATATCAGTTCCCTGTTAATATGCTGTCCTCTATGGAATTTGCCAAAGCTTACCACGTAATGAATCTTCTCGTTAGATATGTACTGGCAATCAAACATCAATTATGGATTGGGCTGGGAATGTCAATGCATATCGGGGATAGTTTTACTACGTATCAGGAAAATCTGTATGCATTTAACGCCGGTTTAATTTCAAACGCTTATTCCGAAACAGAACCAAGAGTGATTTATTTCTTTAATCTTTATATGGGGTATTACTTAAAGGTGTCCGAGTTGATTGTTCTTGATTTTACAGTGAGTTATGGTCTTATTCATTCAAGGCACGACAAATGGCGTTATAACAGTTTTAGAATACATATCGGAGTGGGGTTTCAGCTATGAAAATAACGCATCTTAAAAAAGTTAAGGCAAAAGAGATACCGGTAAAAGATATTAACGTTATTGAAATTAAGGTTTCAGAATGTAATCTCGATTGTGAAACCTGTTCGGATACTGAATACCGGGAAAAAAATAAAACAAAATATTCCGTTGATTCTTTGTTACAGGAAATTTCCCGTTTTAATGAGCAAACAATACTGATTAAAGGCGGTGAGCCAATGATGTATTTTGAAACGCCCATATTATGCAACGCGTTATACTCAATTGATAAAAACGTTGTTTTAAAAACTAACGGCACAGGACCTCTTGAAAATATACCCGCGCATACCGTAAAAATTGTTAATTATAAGTTGCCTTCTACGGGCGAAGGGGATTCTTTTTTTATCGAAAATTTACTTCATATTTACGAAAACGATTTTCTCAAATTTGAAATTAGAAGTGATGAAGATTATCATAAAGCAATGGAAACGGCTAGGAAATTAGCGCCCGCAAAAGTTGTGTTTACTTTTCTCTTCGTTTTATTTCAGGACGTAAAAATATATGAAAAGGAAATCATTGATTTTTTCAAACATAACCCTGATTTAAAATATGACATAATAAAACAACGGTGTTAATTATATTTCAATAAAATTCCCGTTTGGTTTCTTGACTTATCCTCTTTATCTAATTAAATATTTTGTTAAAGTTAAAATCAAAACAAGTGGTTAAATATGAAATATATAGTTTTTTTAGGCGACGGAATGGCGGATGAACCCATTGAGCAATTAAGCGGTAAAACACCTTTAATGGCTGCAAACACTCCGAATATGGACTGGATTGCTAAGAACGGTGTATCGGGTACAGTCAGAACTCTTTTTAAAGGATACCCGACCTCAAGCGACGTTGCAAATATGGGCGTTTTAGGTTATGATGTGAAGAAATATAATTTTGGGCGCGGACCTATTGAAGCAGCAAGCAGAGGTATTACGCTTGCCCAAGATGAAATAGCTTTTAGGTGTAATTTAATAACGCAGGAAAACGGCGTTTTGAAAGATTATTCCGGCGGGCATATTACCCAGGAGGATTCACAAACGCTTATTAAAGCTCTTGATAAAGAATTCGGCAACGGAAAAATTCGCTTTATTCCAGGAGTGTCTTATAGAAATTTACTCGTTTTAAAGGGAGAAGAATTCTCAGCTGAAGTTGAGTATTCTAAGCCGGATGATAAACAGGATTCTAAGATTGATGAAAACATTTTATTGAAACCTAAAGACCCTAATAATAATAAACAAAAAGCAACGTGTGAATTATTAAACCATTTAACCTTAAAAAGCAAAGATTTTTTGGCAACGCATCCAATCAACGTAAAAAAAACTGAACAGGGTAAAGCTCCGGCAAATATGATTTGGACATGGAGTCCGGGGGGAAAACCAAAACTTCCGTTATTTTTTGAAAAATACGGCAAAACCGGGGCTATTATTAGCGCGGTAGACGTTATTTTCGGATTAGCCGTTTTAATGGGATTAACTCCAATACGCGTAAAAGGTGCAACGGGCTGGATTGACACAAATTATGAAGGCAAAGCCGATGCTTGCATTGAAGCTCTGGAAAAATACGATTTCGTTTTTGTACACGTTGAAGCAGCAGACGAATGCGGACATTTGGGCGACCTTGACAATAAAATCAAGGCAATTGAAGATTTTGACCGCCGCTTAATGGGCAGGGTAATAAAAAAATTAGGCAGTTTCGTTTCTTACGCCATAATTCCCGATCACCCCGTTCCCCTAAGTTTGCGCAAACACACATTAACTCCGGTTCCCGCTTCGATTTTCGTTCCGGGTATACAGCCTGATAGTGTTTCTGAATATAACGAAGAGTCGGTTAAGTCCGGTAAACTCGGTGAGTTGCATTGTTTGGATTTTTTGAAAACGTTTTTTAGTTATTAACGTGATAATTTTTTTTCAGACTTTTCAAAGCAATATTCGCAATAATTTTAGCCAAACAGCGTTTTATAAAACCCCTTTATTTTTTTAAAATATTTTTCAACTTTAAAAATTCTTTTGCGTTGTTATGTCCCATACTCAACTTAATTTTTCCCGTTGTAATGGATCCCATAATTTTCGGGCTTAACAATAAAGTTTTATTAAAAACAACGAATAATTTTTGTCCTAAGTATTCAGAAGTAATTTTTGCAATTTTCTTTGCCGTTGGTTTATCAAACTCCAAATTTATATTTAAGTGGGAAGGTTTCTTTGAAAAGCCATAGGATTTTACGTTGGTTTTAAATATGATTAATTCCGGCTTATCCTTGACTTTTATCTTCTCAAGTCGGCCGTTTGATTTTTTTTCGATGTAGGTTGCTTTTCCGTTGTCATCAGCTTTAGTGTAAATTTTAAGAAAAGGTTTTGCTTCGTCGCAGGCAAAAAATATTAATAAGAAAAACAACGGTAAATATTTTTTCAATTCAACACCTCATTATAAAAATTGATTATTTTAGATGCGTTATAGCTGGCTGACCGGTGTATCCGTATCGAGAATCGCGGATAAACTCAATTTGTGATTTATTCTATAAATCACGTGAGCTAGTAAAGGAGCGATAGAAACCTCTTCATACCACGGGTATTGTTTAATAAAATCTTCACCGCGGAAAACCGCATCAGTGCCTATAACTTTTTTAATAATACCGTCTTTATGCGCCCTGTCGAATTTTTCAACAGCGTTTCCGTTAAAAAACGGAAAAGTGCATGCAAGCGTAATGTCTTTTGCACCCTCATCCTTCAAAACCCTGCTTGCGTTTAATATTGTGCCGCCCGTTGCAACCATATCATCAACTACGAAAACGTTTCTGCCTTTTACATCACCGATAAGACGCATAGATTCAATTTCGCCTTGCTTTGCGTAATTTCTGGCTTTGTCAATAACAGCCATTTCATGTTGAAATTTTTTAGCGTAAAATCTTGCTCTTTCTGCTGAACCTACATCCGGGGCAATTACAACGAAATCTTTGTCGTTTACGTGGTGAGTCTGGGTATAATGAATTATTTCAGCAGATGCATGAAAATTTTCAAGTTTAGCTTGGGTAAAAAAACCGCCTATAGCTTCCGCGTGTACATCTAAAGTCAAAACCCTTCGCATTCCCACTACTTCGAGAAATTCGGCAACGCGTTTAGCAGTTATGCCTTCCCGTGCTTTTCTTCTTTCCTGCCTTGAGTAAGGATATTGCGGAAGAACCGCAGTTATACTTTCTGCATCTGACTGATGCGATGCATCTATTGCTGTGATTAGCGCCATGAAATTGTCATTAACGGTTGAAGATGAAAGCGGGTCGTCCATACATTGAATAATGTAAACATCATCACCGCGAATATGCTCTTTTATTACGGTTTTAATTTCTCCGTTTGAAAAAAGTATTTCTTCGGAATTAATTATAGGGAAAGTATCTCCGTCTAATTCTATATTTTGCTTAGCATATATAGCAGTTAAATGTTTGGCAATACGCTTTGCAAGCGCCATACCTGATTTACAGGCAATTAAAGAAATTTTTCCTCTATCGTATTTATGCATTATTACTTCCCGCGTTTTATTTCACTGTAAAAATATAATATAATGAATTTATTTTCAACATTATAAAAAAGCACTTTAAAAAAAATAGAATTTCACATTTAAAACATTAAAAATGAATAAACATATAGGACTTAAAAAACTGTGAAGCTGTAATTTGCCTGATTACTGAAATATCAATTTTACGCGTTTACTTCACTTAAAACGTGTTAATGGTTATATTTACATTTCAAAATCAAGTGAATAATGCAAATAACGGGATAATCTTATGGAACAAAACCTAGATAAAACGTATAATCCAAAGGATTTCGAAGAAAAATGGTATAAATACTGGGAATCCAAGAATTTTTTCCACGCTCAGCCGGATAAAAGCAAAGAACCATACACCATTGTTATTCCGCCTCCAAATGTAACGTCATTCCTGCACATGGGGCACGGTTTAAATAACACTATTCAGGACGTTTTAATCCGCTGGAAAAGAATGCAGGGGCGAAACGCCATGTGGATGCCCGGAACGGACCACGCAGGAATAGCAACGCAAAACGTTGTTGAGAAACAGCTTGCCAAGGAAGATAAAACGCGCCATGATTTTACACGTGAAGAATTTATAGGTAAAGTTTGGGACTGGAAAGAAAAATACGGTTCAATTATTATCCAGCAGTTGAAAAAAATTGGCTGTTCTTGTGATTGGGAGCGCGAAAGCTTTACAATGGACGAACAATTATCCCGCGCTGTCAGGGAAGTTTTTGTAAAACTTTATGAAGACGGTCTAATTTATAAAGGAAAATACATTATTAACTGGTGCCCCCGGTGTACTACTGCATTAAGTGATGAAGAAGCTGAACACGAAGAAAAACAAGGACAATTGTATTATATTAAATATCCTATTAAAGGCGAAGAGGGTTTTATAACCGTTGCAACTACGCGCCCGGAAACAATGCTAGGCGATACAGCGGTAGCAATTAACCCGAAAGATGAGCGTTATACTCATTTGCAGGGTAAAACCGTTATTTTGCCCGTAGCAAATAGAGAAATTCCGGTGATAACCGATGATTTTGTTAAAAAAGAATTCGGTACGGGTATTGTTAAAGTAACGCCTGCGCATGACCCTAACGACTTTATGATGGGCAACAGGCATGATTTGGAAAAACGCGTTGTCATGGATGAAACCGGGCGTATGAACGAAAACGCACCGGAAAAATATCAGGGAATGGACAGGTATGACTGCCGTAAAGCATTGGTTGAAGATTTAAAACAACAGGGTTATCTTGAAAAAACCGAAGAACACACTCATGCTATCGGGCATTGTTACCGCTGTAACACGGTAGTTGAACCGTATTTATCAGACCAGTGGTTTGTAAAAATGGAGCCGTTAGCAAAACGCGCGATTGAGGTGGCAAAATCAGGCGAGGTAAGGTTTCACCCGGATAAATATTTAAAGCAGTATTTGCTCTGGCTTGAGAATGTACGCGATTGGTGTATTTCAAGGCAGATTTGGTGGGGGCACAGAATCCCTGCATGGTACTGCCATGATTGCGGAGAAATTACTGTTAAACGCGAAGACCCTGATAAATGCGGGCATTGTGGTAGTGAAAATATTAAACAGGACGAAGACGTTCTTGATACATGGTTTTCTTCATGGCTTTGGCCTTTTTCAACTTTGGGCTGGCCTGAGGAAAACGAAGATTTGCGTTATTTTTATCCCGGCCACGTTTTATCAACTGCGCCTGAGATACTTTTTTTCTGGGTAGCGCGCATGATTATGGCGGGGTTATATTTTTTGGATGACATACCTTATAAAGACGTTTATTTACATTCAACGGTTTGCGATGAACAGGGGCGCAAGATGAGTAAATCACTTGGAAACGGGATTGACCCTCTTGAAGTGGTTGAGGAGTATTCAGCAGACGCGCTTAGGTTTACCGTTTTAGATTTAGCGCCAATCGGCGGGCGTATCCGCCTTTCCAAGGATAAATTCCAAATCGGGCACAAATTCGCTAATAAGATATGGAACGCAAGCAGATACATTTTAATGGGGCTTGAGGAAAAATACATTGATAAAATTGAAAATGTTGAACTGGATTTAACGGATAAATGGATTTTATCCGAGCTTAACAAAGCAATTAATGACACAAACAAGGCACTTGAAAAATTCCGTTTTAACGATGCAACTCACGCTGTTTTTGATTTTATATGGCATAACTTTTGTGACTGGTATCTTGAATTAACGAAAACGCGTTTATATAAAGGCACAGATGAAGAAAAGAGAACGGCAACAACTGTTTTGCTTTACGTTTTGGAGAACGCTTTAAAACTCCTTCATCCGATTATGCCGTTTATTAGTGAAGAAATCTGGCAAAAACTCCCTGTTGAAAAGAATCAGGAAAGTATTATGATTAGCGGTTTTCCTGATTATAATGAAAAGTTTTCGTTCTCTGAAGCGGAAGAAAAAATGGCAATAATTATGGATATTATAAAATCAGCGCGTAACATACGCGGTGAAATGAACATCCCGCACAGCATGGAAATCTCTCTATATATAAACGCACAAGATAAACGCGTTAATGAGATAGTAGATAAATACCCTGTTTATATAAAATCCCTTGCAAAGATAGGCGAGGTTAAATGCGAATCCGGCATGAAAAAACCGGATAAGTCCGCTGCCGGAATAGGCGAGGGGTTTGAGGTTTACGTTCCTCTCGAAGGGTTAATCGACCTTGACAAGGAAAAAGAACGTATTGAAAAAGAGATTACTAAAAACGAAAAGGATTTAAACAAAACCCTTGCAAAGCTTAAAAACGAAAAGTTTTTAAACAACGCGCCTGATGAAATTATTGAAAAAGAAAAGGGCAAGCAGCAGGAATTTGAAACGAACCTTGAACGCCTTAGGGCAAACTTGAAGAAAATATCGTAAGTATAATAAATAAACGGTAGGGAACGTATATACGCGTTTCTTACGGCAAATATTTATATTTTAAAAATAAGGCGGTAGGGATTTTTACCGCCTTATTAATCGCTTTCTAATTATTCGATATGAAATCAAGCAGAATTTTAAAAGCTTTCCCGCTTTTCGCAACGCTTACATGGTCGGTACCCGTAATCCTTACGTTTTTTGCGCCTTTTATAAACGCGTTATCTTCATAACCCGAAGGATACCATCTGTCAGTTTCCGCGGCAAAACATAAATATTTTACGTCAAACAAGTTGTCATTTAAACTTTTTATAAATGATGAACCTGGCCTCAATATTTTATTTCTTCCTTTTGGTGTTCCTTTATTAGGTGCGCCCAAAGTAATGGCATGGGTAATGTTTTTACCACCTGTCATTTGAATATACATTCTTATTAAAAGTCCGCCTTTTGAATGGCCAACTAAAACGATTTTGTCTTTTTTAGTGTATTTTCTTACGTTGTTAATAAACGTTCTTAATTTTTGCAATTCGTTTGCGAGCCAGTTAGGGGAGTCCGTGTAATCAATTGCAAAAATTTCATAGGGAGTGTATCCGTTTTTAATAAGATAATCGCGCAACTGCCACCAAACCGAAGAAGAACTCCACAAACCGTGTACTAAAATTACGGGTTTATGTTTAATTTCTTTTGCAATTGCTGCTTCTTTTTCGTTTTGCGGTCCGCCGAACCCGTCGCCTTTAAACGGGAGTTTACCCCCGCCACCGCAAGCTGTAAAAATAATACTCAGAATAACGAGAATTATTGCAAGTTTTTTCATCTGTGCCTCCATTTTGTTTGATCTTTTTATAACGCGTTATATTAAATCAAGTATTTTTTTATGTCAAGTGTTTTATGTAAAATCGTATCTATTATTTTCTTCCGTTGTGTTTAGAAATGAGATTTCCCAGTCTAAGTCCTGCTCGCTTAACCCGAACCGTGCAAGATAACGCTTCTTTTTATTGCATAAACAACCGAATATCCATGCGTCCTTTTTTGTGCAGTAATCATCGTCAAGCCTGATTGTATAATGACGGCAGGTTTTACAGCATTCCATTATTTTGCTTCGTAGAACGAGTTCCCGGTATAAAGCGCTGTTTTTATCCATATTTGAAATATAATAATTAATAAAAGGATAATTATATAATTATTTTATAAAATTAACAGCTATAGTTTATTAATTTATGTGTTATTAAATAGTGAAAACGCTTTAAGTTTGTTATATTAAATTCGATAATAAAAAAGTAAAATATAAAATAATCAGGATGTTATATATGAAAAGAGTTGTAATTCCAGCATTATTAACGGTTTTGTTCTTTGCTTGCAAAAAAGAACCGGTTAAACCTGAACCGGTTAAGCCCAAAGTTGTTAAAAAAGAATTAAAAGGAGAACGTCCCGTCATAAAGCAGGTAAAAATACCGCGTATTTTAAAAATAGACCAAAAATTGACCATCGTTTTAATTGGTTATTTTGAAAAACCCGGTTATAAAGTAACCAAGCATATAATTAAAAGAGTCGGAAACGAAATAGGTGTTCATTTGTTCGGAAAGCCGAAATCCGGCGCCAACAGCCGATTCCGTTATAAAATCGTTTTACCCCCCCAAAAAGTAGGTGAATACGACATCGTTGCTTACGGTAAGAAAAAACACGTTAATGATATATTATGGGTAGAAGAATATAAAGGTGAGGATAGAATCAAATATTTACAACGGCTAAAACGAAAAAAAGCGCAACAAGCTAAAACGGATAATAACCCCGATTTTTAAAATAGCGTATCCTGTTCCAAATCAGGTTTTCTGATATTTTCCAAATCATAGCATTTTTTTGTCAAACACCGCCCTCTCGGTGTACGCATTAAATATCCTTGCTGAATAAGGTATGGCTCTATAACGTCTTCAACAGTATCAGCGGTTTCTCCTAATGATACGGCAACGGTTTCAAGCCCCACAGGTCCGCCGGAACAATCTTGTGCAATAAATTTAATCATTTTCCTGTCCGTTTTAGTAAAACCCTTTTGGTCGATACCTAGTTCTCCGAAAGCGTGCGTAGTTATTTCTTCGTTAATAATCCCTGTTCCGTTTACCTGCGCAAAATCCCGAAGCCGCCTCATAAGCCGATTAGCAACCCTAGGAGTGCCTCTTGACCTTTTGCCTATTTCTGTTACAGCATTTTCCGTTATTTCAATTTGCATTAATTTTGCAGTCCGATTAATTATTTCCTCCATTTCTTTTATTTCATAGAGGGATAACTTAAAATCAATACCGAACCGCATTAATAAAGGTCTGGTTAATAAACCCATTCTCGTTGTTGCTCCGACTAAAGTAAATTTTGGCAATGGTATTGATATTGAATTTGCGCTTATCCCCTGCCCCATAATAATATTTACTTTAAAATCTTCCATTGCCGAGTAAAGGATTTCTTCTAATTCGGGACGCAAACGATGTATTTCATCTATAAAAAAAACGTCTTTTTCTTTTAACTTTGTTAAAAGCGCGGCTAAATCGCCCTTTTTTTCGATAGCAGGCGCACTTGTATGATGATAATTTACGCCCATTTCCTTTGCAATTATATAAGCCAATGTAGTTTTGCCTAACCCCGGAGGACCTGAAAAAAGGATATGATCAATTGCTTCTTTCCGTTGTTTAGCAGCAGTAATGTAAACACTTAAATTTTCTTTTAATTGCTTTTGCCCCATGAAATCGCATAATTTTTTAGGGCGGAATGTATAATCATTTTTCTCGGTCTCAATATCTGTTTTTTGATAAATACTATATTCATTTAAATCCATAAAAAACCGTTCATTTTTTTTAAGCGTTTTATAAAACTAATATAAAATTGCTTTATTTAAAACATAGGTTGTGATAAAATTAAACAAGGCAAAGTAAAAAATATAGAAAATTACATAATTCAATTAATATTTTTTATTTAACGCAAAGGTTGCTTTTTCTTTTAAAATACTATATTTTATAGTAATAAATTTACATGAATGTGGATGGTAACATGTCAAAATCAACGAAAAACAACATTAGATCTATTTTGAAACGCACTCAGTATATCGGTTCTGTTTCAGACAAAATCATTCACTCAACTTCAAATCCGTGTCAGGAAGCTTATAAAATTGCTCCTGATGAAAGATGGTACATAGGGGAAATTCCAAACGACGGCAATTATATAAAATGCCCGGAATGTTTTCCCGGTAAAAGTAAATCATACGATTAGCACGGAAAGATTATGGGGTCAAATTAGGCGGGGCGATTAAAATATTTTTACCGCGTTTCTTGAAGTTATTAAAAATTTACGTTATTATTACCTAGCGTTTTTTAAATTTCAGGGAGATTAATAATGCAAAATCTGACAGTAACGCAAATATTGAGCGGTATTAAAAATAAAAAATTTTCTTGCGAAGAAATTACTAAATATTACATTGATAAATCTATAAAAGACCAAAACGATGAAAACGGTATCAACGCTTTTATTAATATTTTAGAAGAATATTCAATAAGAACGGCAAAACAAAACGATGAAAAAATAAATAAAGGCGATATTACGCCTCTTGCCGGATTACCCATAGCATTAAAAGATAATATTAACGTAAAATCAGTAGAAACAACGTGCGGCTCAAATATTTTACGAGGATATTTGGCTTCATATGACGCGTTTGTTACTCAGAAATTAAAAAACGCAGGATCCATTATTACGGGAAAACTAAATATGGATGAGTTTGCAATGGGCTCTTCATGCGAAACGTCATATTTCGGTACAACGAAAAATCCACACGATAAAACGCGCATTCCGGGCGGGTCATCAGGCGGTGCGGCTGCTGCCGTTGCTGCTGACTTAATTCCCGCAAGTTTGGGAAGCGATACTGGCGGGTCTATTCGAATGCCTGCATCTTTATGCGGCGTTGTTGGATTGAAAACGACTTACGGCAGGGTTTCCCGTAACGGACTCGTTGCTTACGGATCTTCACTTGACCAAATAGGACCGATTACAAAAACCGTTGCGGACTCGGCTTTGATATTGCATACCATTGCCGGATATGATAAAAACGATTCCACAAGCATAGATATTCCCGTTGAAGATTATTTAAACGAAATTGAAAAAGACATAAAAGGCAAAAAAATCGGATTGCCTAAAGAATATTTCACACAGGGTATGGAAGATGATGTAAAAAAAGCAACCATGAATGCAGTTGAAAAACTTAAAGATTTGGGCTGTGAAATCGTGGATATCAGCCTGCCTCATACAAAATACGGAGTACCGGTTTACTATATAATTGCACCC
>CAYUYT010000097.1:0-10154 GCA_964449345.1 uncultured Spirochaetia bacterium
GATTGTTTCCGCTTTTGCTGAATTTACCGCTTTTGAAGTTGAATCTGCGGCAAAAGAACCTACAAAATAATAATAATTACGTGAAGTTGGAGTTTGCATAAACCAACTTGGAGGACGAGTATATGAAACGGAAATTGCCGAAAATAATAAAACCAACACAAATAATAAATATAACTTTTTGGATCTTTTCATGATTGTTCTCCCGTCAAATAGATAGATTATTTACTATCTTAAACACTATAATATCAAATTCCATTTTTTTTTCAACAAAAAATAAAATTAATTTAATTATAAACACCGGAAATTAAATTATGTTTCAGCGCGCCGTCTGTTTTTTTTCGCCCATATATCTAATATGCCACGGCTCCCATAAGTAACCTTCTTGTTTGTGCGTTTCTTTTGAATACGTTATTCGCATATTATATTTATTAATATTCTTTTTTAGCCATTTATACTCTTTAGTATTATAAAAACGCTGTGTAAGAGTATAGCCAACGGATTTGCACGTGAAATCACACGTTGTACCTAAATGATGTTCCGAATAAGTGGGTTTTGCGCTTCCGATTTGCTTAGGCCCTGCTTTTTTTATATTTCTTAAGTAAAGATATGACTGAACTGACGGACTTCTCCATGCAGAAGCAATGTAAATTTTAAATCCACTTTTTTTTGCTTTATCCAGAAGTTTGGTAAAAACTTTTAAAGCTTTCCTTCGTAAATAATATCTGTATTTCCTCTGATAAGGCGAAATATACTTGGAAGGAACGCGTTTTAAATCATTAGGTTTATAATCAAACGGAATATTATTCCAACGGTCAATTTTATAATTATAAGCAAGATTGCCTATTACCGGCTTTTGATACAAAGCAAAGTATTCAAAAGGCGTGTAGTATAATTTCCCGTCACGTGTTCTTTTAAACTCAATCCAGTCAAAATTTTTCCGGTTTTTTGAAGAAATGTATCTCGTTATTTTTATCTTTTTTCTAAGACCTACTCTAAAAACAACGTGTGCTTTCGTATCAGGCTTTTTATACACAGGGGCAACGCGCACAATGCATTGCCACATTTGGCCCGGTAAAGCTAAAACTGCTCTTTTTTGGGCAGAAAAATTTTCCTTTATGCCGGTAAGAGATGTTAATAAAATAATCATTAAAACATTTATTTTTTTCACGTTATAAATTGTACATTAATTCTTTTTTTAAAGCAATGAAATTTTTATTAGAGGTTACTTATAATATTAATCAATATGTGTGCTTATTAAAATCGTAGAAAAATTTTATAATTTTAATTTTAAAGAATTTAAACTAGCTTATACAAAACGAACATTTTATTTTTTTTAGTGATTTTTATTTTATTTCACTTATAATTAAACAATAAAACATAAGGAGTTTTTAGTGAGTTCCGAACAGTTTAAGAAAGAAATAGAATTATACATTGCTGCGAATTATCCCGTTATTTACGTTAATACATGGGAAGAAGACCGCGTAATAAACGATTTAGCTGATATTGCAAAAAATCAGGAAATGCGTTTTTATATATGGAGCGAAACAGAGGGGTTAGAAAGGGACGGTGAACCGGTTAAAGGTTTTCCCGAATCCAGGAAACCCGTTTTAGCGCTGAATTTTGTTGAAGAATTAATGGAAGATGCTATTTTTCTATTTAAAGACCTGCACACGCATTTTAAAAGTGGGGATTTAGGTATCGGCGGAGGTAAACCCGTTGAACGCAAGCTAAAAGACCTTGCTATTAGTTTACGCGGAAAAAAGAAAATTTGTATTATAACTGCGCCTGTGATGCTCGTTCCTAATGACGTTAGTAAAGAAATAACAGTAACGGATTTTAAACTTCCGGGAGAAAAAGAGCTTAGAAAAGTTTTTGAAAATGTTTTAGAACGCTATAAAGAAAAGATAACTGTAAATTTAAGCGCTCAGGAAAGAACGCAGTTAATTCAGGCGGCACAGGGCTTAACCTTAAAAGAAGCGGAAAGGAGTTTTGCTAAAGCTTGCGTTAACAGTAATTCTCTTGATTTTAACGATATACAAACGATTCTCGATGAAAAACGCAACATTATTAAAAAAACCGGCGTTTTGGAATATTACCCTGCTAGTGAAGAAATGCAAAACGTCGGTGGTATGGACAATTTAAAAGACTGGATTATGAAACGCGGTCTTTTATTTACTCCCGAAGCAAAAGTATACGGAATCCCTGAACCAAAGGGAATTTTAATGGTAGGAATTTCAGGATGCGGTAAAAGCTTAATTTCTAAAGCAATCGCCAGTTTATTTAGAATGCCTCTTTTGCGCTTTGATATTGGCAAGGTCTTTCAAAAATACGTCGGCGAATCAGAGCAAAACATAAGAAGTGCTATTCAAACTGCAGAAGCAATTGCACCGTCAATTTTGTGGGTAGATGAAATAGAAAAAGGATTTTCCGGTGTGGGCGGAGATAATGAAAGCGGAGTTACAACTCGCATTTTCGGAACTTTCCTAACGTGGATGCAGGAAAAGAAATCAAGTGTTTTTGTCGTTGCAACGGCAAACGAAATAAAAAACCTACCGCCGGAGCTTTTAAGAAAAGGTCGTTTTGATGAGATATTTTTTATCGATTTGCCCAAAGAAGCAGAACGCGAAACAATTTTTAAAATACACTTAAAATTAAGAAAGCGCTCTCTAACTGATGCCGAAGTTTTGGCGCTTGCTAAAAAAACCGAAGGTTATACTGGAGCTGAAATAGAGCAGATTGTAATAAATGGTCTCGTTGAATCTTTTTACGAAAACCGTGAGCCGCAGCTATCGGATTTTGAAAAAGCCGTTTTAAAAACAATCCCACTTTCAATAACAATGAAAGAAGAAATAGAGGAATTAAGAAGCTGGGCAAGTAAACGAACCTTGCCTGCATCGTAAAAATATTAATTATGCAAAAAATTCGGCGTTAATGTTTAATTAATTATTATGGATTTTATAAAAACAGTTCTAATTTAAAAAAACGGTTAATTTACACTAATTCCCCCCTTTTTTAATGCCAAATTTTAAGCTATATATTGACAAATTATCTATTAGGAGTAAATAATAACGTGTATAAGTTTAGGCAAAATAATAAAATCAAAGCTGTTTGTTTGATTTTTATAATAACAATCTTAACAAATTTTTCGTTTTCCGAATCAAAAGCTCACTACTACGACATCATAAAAAAAACGTATAAAAACAAAAATTATAAAACCGGTATCAACGCAATGAAACGCGCAATTAAAGAATATCCAAACGAAGGTAATTTTTATTCTAATCTTGTTAATTTTTATAACGGGATAAAAAAATTTAAATTTGCTTATAATATAGCAGTTAAAGCGTATAAAAAATTTTCAAAACACAAATACGTAAAATTGGCGTATTTTTACGCTTTAATGAATATGGGGTGGCAGAAATTCGGCAGTAAAAAATATAAACAATCACTAAAATTTTTTAAAAAAGCTGATATGTTAAATCCTGACCGCGAACAAACATTTAATGCAATAGGAGCGATTTACCGACAATTAGGCAAGGTAAAAAAATCCGTTAAAATGTTGGAGCGCGGTTTAAAAAAATATCCCGATTCAAAATATATTAAAAATACGTTATCCTGGAGTTATTACGCTTTTGCTGGAAATTTAATGAAAAAAAATAAATTGAAAAGTTCGTATAAATATTATAAACAGGCATTTAATCTAGCAGATAAAAAACTCTATAACGTTTATACATCTTATTTATACGCTTTACCCCGGCTTAAAAAGTTTAATGAAGCAATTAAAATTGCCGGCGTGTTGATGCAAAAATTCGGGCATATAAAAAAAATATATGATCCAGTTTACTGGATGTATTTTAATATGGCTCTTCATTATAAAAAACACAAACGTTATGTTAAAATGATGAAAGCGTTTCGTTCTGCTTACGATATTACTAAAAATTATAACGAAACGCATAAAACAGAAAGTTATACTAAAACTTACCGTGAATTAATTGTAACGAATATTCAAAATATCACAAATATGATTATTCGCGAGAGTTTTTCTTTCTATAAAATATTAAAATCGCATGAGAAAAAATTAGCTTATAAGTATCTCAGAATTTTCAAAAAATATCTTCCGGGAGAAATGCTTTATCATTATTATAATTTATACGGAAGTGTTTTATACCGTGAAGGTAAAAAACGCCTTGCTAAAAAATATTTATACAGATCATATAAAATGTTAAGAGCAACGGATAAAAAATACAGGCAGGTTATTAGAATTCCTTTTTTCTTAAAGGGCCTATACATTACCGGTGGTAATGATAGTGATTCAGCAATAACGCATATGGGATATAATCATAATTGTTATGATATTTTCGGTATAAATAAAGGATTAAAAATGTGGAAGGCGGAAACTAATCCTTCAAACCTTAAAAATTGGTACGGTTTCGGTAAAATTATTTATTCACCGGTTAACGGCAAAGTTATTGAAGTAATTGACAATGGAGATGAGGATACCTACCCCACAAAAGAATTAAGCTCTATTATGAACCGCGTTGTGATTTTATCAAACAATAAATTATTTATCTTTGCTCACAATAAAAAAAATTCTGCTATGGTAAAAAAAGGAGATATTGTCAAAACCGGCCAACCCCTTGCCCGTTTAGGAAATTCTTCTTCTTTTGCGCCTCACGTTCATTTCGGGGTTTATACAGCGGATTACATCATCAGCTTACCCGTTCAGTTCACAAATATCTCTTTTTATAATAACGGTCGTTTTAGAAAAGTCAAATACGCGATGCCAGGAGTGTATAAAAACGGGAAAATGACATATTATTTTACTCCTAAAGGAATTAAACTAAAAAGACGTAATTATTCCACTATACAACTTTTCGGTTTAGGTGGTTTTCAGGCAATTTATAATAAAAGTGTGAAAAAGTGAAATTATTTTTTAAAGCATAGCGTATTACTTAGAAAAATAGTAAATGAGGTCAGGTATATGAAAAAGGTAAAAACGCATAATCACGTTTTTTTAAGTTTTCTACATTTTTGCAGTACTAAAAACGAAAAATCTCTTGAAACTACTCTGAAATACTTTAACAGACGTAGTTTTATTGATAAACTAAAACATAATTATCATCTAAATGATAATCAAATTAACGCGTTATTTGCTGTAATGGTTAGCAGAATTGTGGAATTTGGTGGCGGGCTTCCCGGTGGCTATATTGATTTATTTAATTTTGCTGATGAACGCGGTATTTTTGAAATAAATGAATAATTATCTATTTTACTTTAAATTTAGTTAACATTAAATTTGCTTTGCGTCCAAGCTTGTGCTATAATGAGGGAGTTATATTTTATAATACGTTAAGAGAATATTTGTGATTTATCTTGAATCAAAAGACGGCTCCCGGTATTACGCAATTGTGAACTTGCAATATGATTTATTTCAGGAACACGTTTTGTGTATTCGTTACGGGCACAAAGGGTATCCCGGACATTCTTTTTACCGTTATTTTCAGGATGAAGAGAGCAAGGTAAAATATGCACAAAGATTGCTTGATCTACGTTTTAAACACGGTTATCATATAGTTAAAAATGAATAAATTCCTTAATATTGACTTTTATATATTGCTATCCTATATTTTTATTGAAAGCTTTATTTCAATTAAGTGTTAATAACAATAATCAGTTAAATACTAATATAATTAATGGAGGATGAATGAAATATAATTTAAATAGAAAGTTAGTGAGTATAATTTTATTAATTTTTATTTTGATGATTTTAGGGAACTGTAAAAAGTCACAGAGCGGTTCTGGAAAAAAGGAAACCGCTATACCTGAAATAGAGAACGAGAAAAGTCAAAAAAATAAGCTTGTTGAAAAAGATAAAGAAACGCTTTATTCAGCTAAAGCATTGCAGAACGCTTTACGAAACGTTGCAAAATCAATAACGCCAGCAGTTGTAAATATACGCGCTGTTAAAGTAATTAGGCAACGCTACCCTCAAAATGAGTTTTTTAAGTTTTTTAGGCGCAGAATGCCAAAACGTAGGGGGCGGGCAATTGGTTCGGGATTTATTATTAATGAAAAGGGCTATATTATTACAAACGCTCATGTTGTAAAAAATACTGAGAAAATTAAAGTAGTTTTACAGGATGAACGCGAATTTAAAGCAAAAATTGTTGGCACAGACAACGCAACGGACATTGCTCTGATAAAAATCAAGCCGTCCGGCGGAGATTTACCAACTTGCCCTATCGGCAATTCTGATGAGATTGAAGTAGGAGATTTTGCAATCGCAATAGGTAATCCTTTCGGATTGCGTGGAACTGTAACTTTTGGAATAGTCAGCGCAAAAGGACGTTCACGTTTAACCGGCACGGATGCCTCACTTAAAAATTTTATTCAAACTGACGTTTCAATTAACCGCGGAAATTCCGGCGGTCCGTTGTTAAACATTCAAGGCCAGGTTATTGGAGTCAACTCGATGATATATTCTCCGTCAGGCGGAAACATAGGTATCGGTTTTGCAATACCAATTAATATCGTGAAAAATGTTGTTGCTCAAATAATGAAAAAAGGCAAAGTTGAACGCGGTTTTATAGGCGCGATGATTCAGCCCATTGATACTGCTACAGCAAGGCATTTCGGTTTGAAAAGTAAACGCGGTGTAATTATATCCAGCGTAAAACGCGGCGGTCCTGCGGATAGAGCGGGTTTACGCAGCGGAGATATTGTTTTAAAAATTAATGGCAAGAAGATTAAAAACTTAGAACACCTTAAACGCGTTATATCTTACGTTGAACCGGGCAACAAAATTTCAATGCAGATTTTAAGAAAAAATAAAAAGCTTAATATTACACTTCGCGTAGGTAGTATGTCTAAAGAGAGAACTACGAATTTTAAACGTTATTATCAAGGCGGAGGCGGAAGCAGCCCGGAGGAATACAATGATGACGGAGTTAAAAAAGTTAATTGGCTAGGTATGGGAATAACGGACATAAACGGTAGTTCTGACGGTAGTTTTTTTGGAAGAAAAGAAAATAAGCCGCAAACATCACGAGGAATTCAAGTTGAAGACGTAAGTCCTGATAGTGCGGCTGATAGAGCCGGAATTAAACCGGGCGATATAATTTTAAATATAAATTATAAAAATATTCGAAACTTAAGGGATTTTAAAGCATTTATCAATAAATTCGATAAAAATAAATCCTATTTTGTTAAGATTTTGCGCTCGGGCAATATAATATTTAAAACTCTGGAAAAAGCGCCACAATCGTAAGAATAAACTATAAAATAAAAAAGCTGCCGTAAATAAGGCAGCTTTTTTATTAAAAATCAGTAAAATTATTTCATAACTTTATTACGGCCGGATGATTTTGCCTTAAATAACGCCTCATCCGCTCTACGTATAACGCTTTCTGTAATATCATTTTTTTTATATTGCGCAACGCCTTGACTTATGGTAATATTAATTTCGTTGTTTTTAATTTTAAAAACTTTTTCTTGAATGGCTTGTCGTAATTTTTCGCCAAGAGTCATTGCTTGCTTTAATTTTGCGTTGGGCAATATTAATAAAAATTCTTCCCCGCCGAACCTTCCTAAAATATCGCTTTTGCGCGTATTATTGAGAATAATTTCTGTAAATTTTTTTAAAATTTCATCGCCTGCCAAATGACCGTATGTGTCGTTAACTTTTTTAAAATAATCAATATCAAACATTATAATTGAAAACGTTGTATTATAACGCTCGCAGCGTTGTATTTCTTTTTCAAGATACTCGATTGAGTATCTTCGGTTATAGATTTTGGTTAAATAATCAGTAATTGCCATATCTTCAAGTTTTTTGTTCAAATCGTTAATTCTTTCGTTAACTTCAACGAGGCGCATATTTAATTTTTCTTCTTCACCAACTTTGGATTGCACTTCGTCAAAGTAATTTTTTGTACGCAAATGGGCTTTTATTCTAGCGGAGAATTCTTCAAAGAGAAATGGCTTTCTTAAAAAATCATTAGCGCCGGCATCAAGCATTTTTTTTAAATCATTGCCTCTTTCTGAACTCGTTACGGCTATAATAGGAACGTGTTTAAAACTTTCCCGTTGCTTCAACATTTTACACGTTTCATATCCGTTCATTATGGGCATATAAATATCGAGAATAACCAAAGATATATCATCTCTATATAAATATATTTTCGCATCTTTTCCGTTTTCAGCTTCCAGCGCATTTAAACCGTTATCTTTAAGCAGATGTTTTATTATAATGCGCTCATCTTCATTGTCATCTATAACGAGAACGTTTTGCTGTGTATGCTTTAGCTTAATATCTTCTACGTATCTTTGAAATAAAACCGTGCTAAGAGGATCTAAAAATAATTCGTTGATATTAAATTTCGTGGCAATATTTTTTTCTGTTTCGGTTATTTTATTCAAAATTGCGAAAGTTATTAATTTACTGCAATCGTTCTTTTGTTTTAGTCCTGAAAAAAATTCACTTAATTTTTCAAAACAATTATCTTTAGTTTTGAATACTAATAGATTTAAATCAGTGTTTTTTTTACATTCTTTTGCAAGTAAATCTCTGTTATTAAAAAAAGAAATAGAGCAAGAATTCGAAATAAGTTCTTGAATTTCGTCTCTGTTTTCAATAACCCCGTCGCTATAATAAAATATTTTTAATTTTTCCATTAGTTTTTGAATTTTACGTCAACTGAAAGTAGATTTCCCGACACATCCATTATTTTAATAATAATAACGTTTTCGCCCCTTTCAATCTCTTTATGGTTACTTTTCGTTATCTTATATTTAAATGATTCGTTTTTACTATCAAAGATACCGTCTTTCGGCAAAATTGACTTCCAGTTCCCATAGTTTATAGCAACCTGAACGCGGCCAATCATGCTTAATTCATCCGATGCTGTAAATTTTAATAAAAAATGATCTTTTAGTTTTGTAATTTGAATATTGCGCACATTAGGCGGTTTATTATCAATAGTTATCGGAGGCGAAATCTTTTCCCCTGTTCTTGATAAACTTACGGGGTTAGCCATACTGTCGTTTGCTATAATTTTAAAAAAGTAAACACCATCGGGAAACATCCGGGAATCAAAAGTTACGTTTACTTTGCTCGTTTTTTTTAATACAACTTTCCATTTTTTGTTTCCGCGTTTTTTCATTAATATTTTATACCATAACGAGTCATGGTCGGGGTCAAAAGCGCTCCATGATAAATTGCAAATGTCATAATCCTTGCTGCCGGTTTTTTTCTTTGAAACCCCTTTTTTAAATTTAAGCGTTGTTATTTTAGGAGGCCTATTATGGCGTAAAAATGGTATCAGAATTTTTCTAATAACGGGAGTAATTTTTTGATTATCCGTTTCTATGATTGCCTTAAATTGAATATAACGGGATGAAGGGCTTAAAATTTTATTATTTGCACCTGTTTTAAGCCATTTAGACCACGTATTATCAGGCCTAGAAGTATCTCCTGTGCGGGTTTCAAGAGAAACCTTAGTTGAAGCGGGTAAATCGCCTTTAATTTTAATTCTGCCCCAGTTAGAAGAAGCTTTAGCGTTGTATACCATAGAAGTGTAAATGCCTTTTTTGGCATATTTCGAACTAATATTGTAGACTTTCCCCGGGTTACCCGTTCCTGTTAAAATAGTGTTGTTATCTATGGCTTTTAAGGATAATATTTGATTTTCTTCAAGCTTATAAGAGTAATACGCTCTACCGTCTTCTGCGATTTTAAAGATTATTCCCATGGTTCCCGAGCCGATGTATACCCTGCGTTTATTTATTACAGCGATAGAATGAAATATAAAATTGTCTTTTGTAAAAATTTTATTAATCTTTTTTTCTTTGTTATATACATAAACGGAATTCTTTAAATACCGTGAGTTTTTTGAGAATTTTTTCGTTCCTTTATTTTGCCGGATAAATGAATCAGTATAATCAAAATTATTTCTCGGTAATTTTAATTTTTTGGCAACACCGGTAACGAAAAATACTTCACCAACGCTATTTACGGCAATGGAAGTTATTTCCTTTTCATAAGTTTCGTAAATCACTTTTGTTTTATTTTTATTAATATCATATTCATAAAGCGCGCCGATTCCCTCACTTCCGAAGTAAACTTTATCTTTATATAAAGCAAGAGCTTGAAAATGATT
>CAYUYT010000097.1:10164-12558 GCA_964449345.1 uncultured Spirochaetia bacterium
TTATCATGAGGGTTTTTAAAAATAAGCGTTTTATTACCCGTTTGCGTTACTCTATAAAGTGCGGCATTGTCCCCGCAGGCAACGAAAATATCCCCGGAAGAATAAGCTTCAATTTTCCATATATATTTTTCATCAAATTTTGCAATTTTTTTAGCTTCACCCTGATAATTGATAAACCAAATCTCGCTTTCAGGCAACACCGCCGCATAAATACCGTTTTTTGCTGCTGCTATAGAAATTACGTTAAAACCGCTAGATTTAAAGAAAACTTTCGATTTACCCGTTGCGTTATTTTGATAAACTTTACCTTGATTTCCTGTTGCAACGTAAATATTACCGTCATAACCTTTTACAACGTCGTTAATAATTAAATCATTTTTATTGTGAATTTCTTTAATTGCACCGGATAAACGTAAATAACCTTCTTCGGTAATAGTTATATTTTTTCTATCACCTTTATTAAATGCCTCTGCTTTTGATAATGCAAAAAACTTAGTATTAGCGGTAAATGATTTAACCGCGATTATAAAAATAATAAACGTAAATATTATTAGTCTTTTCATAACGTACCTTTTCATTAATCTCTTTCGATTTGAATTTTTATTTTCCCCCACCCGTTAATTAAATAATTAGTGGGGAAAGTCATAATTTTTCGGGTATGTTTAATCGGATAAGCATTTCCGTAAACCGTTTTTGCTCCGTAAGCATAAGCTTTGCTTGAGGGCAAATTACTCATAATATGCCGATTTATAATTAGACCGGGGGTTTGTATGTCCGACCAAACAACGAAATCCATTGGGCTTCTATTTTGCCTTTCTAATATTTCAACCAAATGGTTAATTGAGCGAGGCTGATAATAGTATTTATAAAATCTCTGATGCGTTAGACTTTCAACCTTGCCGCTTCCTATAAAGACAACGTATTCATCTTCGGGGATATTTTTAGGAATTTTGACCTTGATTAACTTATGCACTAATTTTCCTCTAAACGGCCTCAACGTTACTATCATTTTAGCCGTTTCTCCGGGTTTTGCTCTGCCTTGAAGCAGTTTTAACCGGTATATTGAAGCAACGTTGAAATTACTGCTAGTTTCGATTTTTGTATCAATATTTAAGATTTTTATACGGTTGAACCAATTATAAATAACGAACTGTAAAGGTTTAATCAAATTTTTTAATTTTTTCATTATTACTTTAGGATTGGTGGTAACGTAAAAATCATTAAAATTTAAAGTGTATTTTTTATTTGTTTTTTTATCAAGAAAGCGTACAGCAACATCGGTCTTAATACTACCCTGATGAAGCTTGCTCGTTTTTTCAAACAATGAATTTCCAACTAGCGAAACGTATAAATTAAGAAACATTACAGGGTCTTTTATCATTTTATAACGGTAATTTTTAGTATTATCATTATCTTTTACAGAAATATTAACTGGAATTACAGATGCTTGTTTGCCAATTATTCCCGATACCCCTTCTGCTCTATCCTGCAAAATCATTCCTACTATATTCCCTGACGAAGCAATTTTCCATGATAAACGCCTTGAAGCAAAAATATGATGCACATAAGCCCTTGTCATGGGGAAATTAATAGCGCCGCGTTTAATTAAGGGATGCCCGAAAATAAGCACCTTATTGCCTTGTTTATGCGTTACCGTTCCGATAGCAGTGATATTCGAATCCCCGCTAACAATTTGTGCACCTACTGCTTCTCCCGGCTCGAGAGTACTTTTTTCATTCCTTAATTTTTTACGCCTTGCACCTCCGACCTGAACTTCGAAACCGGATTTACCGAATATCTTTTTAAGTTCGGTTACGATAGTAGGATGAAACCCGGAAACAATGAGCGGAGTCGGAACCGGCCTTGCACCGTTTAATAAGGAATTCTCTGAATGAATATCATTATAATTGCGCTTAGGTAATTTAAAATCGTATATCGAAACGCGTTTTCCTATTTTAAACTTCTTATATGGCATTTGAGGTTTTGAAGTTCTGTTCCAGATGTCAAGCATGTATTTAATAGGCTGTATTCCGGCAATGGGTTCTAATGAATATCCCCATGTATAAGCAATTGCGCCTATTAATCTGCCGTTTACATATACCGGGCTTCCGCTCATTCCTTGCTGAATTTTGGCTAGTTTAAGCACTTCCCCGCTACACTTTGCAAGTATCATGCTTCTGCCGGGTTTTGCGTTTTTTAATACGCCTAATATTTCTACTTTAAATTTTGTTACTTTATTTCCCTTGAAAACAGTTAGCCCATATCCTTGCATACCTTCTTTAACTTCGTTTAAAAACATGAATTTTTTATTTTGCGCCGATAGCGTCAGAGAAGTAATAACTATTATCAAAAACGTTATTGTTAATAAAAAAAATTTTTTTATCATTAATTAAC
>CAYUYT010000098.1:0-11358 GCA_964449345.1 uncultured Spirochaetia bacterium
TTAACGCGTTATTCGGGAGTTTATTCTGTTTTTTTAATTCGGAAAGCATATAAAATTCCATAATTATACCGACCTGATTTCCGTTTAAAAACATATATTCTTTTTCGTTTTTTATACAAATGCCCATTCTGTCGCAATCAGGGTCAGTTGCTATAACCATGTCCGCATCTTCTTTTTTAGCTAGTTCCAATGCAAGATTAAAAGCTTGCTTTTCTTCCGGGTTTGGAGATGAAACCGTTGGGAAATTCCCGTCTGGAGAAAATTGTTCTTCGACTTTAAGTAATTCGCTAAAGCCAAGACGATTTAAAATTCCGGGCACAGCTTTAATTCCCGTACCGTGCAATGGGGTGTAAACAATTTTCAGGTTATGTCCGAGGGCTTTTATTAAATCAGGATTCATAGCGTTGTTTTCTATAACTCTAAAAAATTCTTCTTCAACTTTTTGAGGTACATCCTGAATAAATCCGTCTGCTTTTGCTTTATTTAAAGATAAATACTGAACGCTTTCGAAAGATTGTATTTTTTTTATTTCCTGAATAATGCCTGTATCATGGGGGGGGAGAATTTGCCCGCCGTTTTTGTAAAAAACTTTATATCCGTTATATTCTTTTGGGTTATGGCTTGCAGTAATGTTTATTCCTGCCGTTGCTTTTAGATACCTTACGGCAAACGATAAGAGCGGGGTCGGCCTGAAATCATCGAAAAGATAAGTTTTTATTCCGTTGCCTGCTAAAACTTCAGCAGTATTAACCGCAAACGAACGGGAGTTATTTCTTGAATCATGTGCAACAATTACAACGGGGGCTTGATTTTCCTTTAACAGATAATTAGCCAGCCCTTGCGTTGCCATTGAAATAGTGTATATATTTACTCTGTTCGTGCCTGCACCCATTTTACCGCGCATTCCGCCGGTGCCAAAGTCAAGAATTTTGTAAAATCTGTCTTCAAGTTCAATCTCATTTTTTTCTTTAATCAGTTTTTGAACTTCTGCCCGTGTTTGCTCATCAAAAGGTTCTTTAGTCCAGTTTTTAGCAAGTTTTATATACTCTTTCATATTAGTTCCTGATTTTTTTTATAAACCCAAATATAACTTTAATCGTAATTACCGGCAAATACTCAAACAAAATTGGTAATTAAAAACGCGTTGTTTATGAATAATTACCCAAATCATAAAACAAGATATGATTTTGTAGGTTAAATTTTAAATAATACTTGGTTTCATTAAAAACTCTATAGTTTTTGTTGTTATTTTTTTTATAGTTTACAAAACTTTTCTTTAATTTGAGATTTGTGCTCTCTAACCGGTTTAAAATTTTACGCACTATAGTGAAGGATGAATTTAATGCCGGTTATGTAAATTTAAATTAATAATAACGTATAAATAATTTTATAACGGAAATAAAACATAAAACCGGCATTTTTTTCATACAATAAACTTAAATAAAATTATTTAAGCACAGCTTTGATTCTTTCCAGAACTTTTGCCCTGTTTAGCGGTTTGACTATGTAGTTTTTTGCTCCGATTAGCAATGATTCTTTAACCAGGTCCTGTTTCCCGATTGCGCTAATCATAACAACTCTAGCATTTTTATCAAATTCCATGATTTGTTTTAGACATTCAATACCATCCATTTTTGGCATTGTTATATCCATGGTAACCAAATCAATATTCGGATATAGCTCTTTGTATTTTTCAAGAGCTTGAACACCGTTTTCAGCAGAACCTACAACGTCATATTCTTCCGATACTAAAATTTGCGTAAGCTGTTTGGTTACAAACATGGAATCATCAACAATGAGCACTTTAAAATTTCCGCCGTCCGGTTTCTTTCCATCTGGTACTCTATCATTAATATTTGGGTAATCGGCCTTCATTCCGAGCTCCTTGTTCAAAAATTTCTTTTATATGGTTAATGTTAAATTATATTCTAAATTAACTAAATATTTAAAAAGTTTCAAATATATATTTTTTAAAATATACATTAATTATCAATTTCCTTAACTGCTATATTAACTTCAACTTTACCCATGGGCAAAGTCAAAGGTACGCTTATTGCTTCTATTTGTAAAGTCGTTACTTCTACGTTTTCGCCTGTTAATATTGTCGGCGTAGAAATATGAAAATCAAATCCCAAATGGTGCAATTTTGTAACAGCGCGTCCCACAATCATATTTGCAAGCTCTGTTATGGTCGCTTTGGCTAGGTCGTTTAATTCAGGTATATTTTCCCCGTTCATTTTACTTGCTATTTCTTTTGCCGTATTAATATCCATATCGATTAGTACGCGGCCTGAAACCGACCCCGTTACACCGATAATTACGCCTAAGCCAAGTATGGAAGAGGAATCTTCTTTAAGAAATAACTCTTCGCGTTTTATTTCTGTGTTTAAAACTTCTGCTAATATTTCCGTTGAAGCGTCAACGAACGGGTTAATGTATTCTATTCTCATAAATGAAACCCTTATTTATTCCTTTTTTAAATATGCCCTATTACCAATCATAAAACCTTTGAATTTATGTTGTATTTTATCGAACGTTTCAAAAAAACCGTTTAACAAAATACCTCCCGGATTCAGAGCATCGTAAAATTTATTTAGATTTAACACACGAGCTTCTGAAGATAATCCGGCAAATAAATACGGTGCGTATATTAAATCAACGTTTTGTTTTCCGAACTTGGAATTATTGAAGAACAAATCAAATTTTATGCCGGATTGCCATTCGGTTTTTAATTTGTATTCTTCTATCTTTTTTTCCTTTTGTCCTTCCTTTGTTTCGCTTGTTAATTCGGGAAAATCAAACACATACCTTTTTGCGCTATTGGTCAATCTTTTTACTTGTTCGGCTTTGAAAATGCCTTCTTGCGCATAATTTAAATCTTCAAGGCGTTGGCCGGAGTATATAACGCGAAATTCTATGTCAAATTCATCCTCTAGTAATATAGCTAAAATAAACAATAAAGAGTATGCATCAGCGCTTTCCGCTTTGTTTATTACCCAAAACTTTAAGCTATTTTCATTTTTCTCCCGTTTCATAGGTAGTATAACTTGTTTAATTAATTTTTGTAAAGTCAAAAAATCTTTATCGTGATAAAAAATAATATTATTTCCGTTTTTATGAAATAAATATTCAGGTACAATCACGTTATTTTTCGTCCTGATTGATTCAATTACTTTTTGAATGGGGACTTCTTTTTTTACAGACGTTTTTACGATAAAATCAAGGACAGGCTTACGCGTTATATCCGTAAAAGGAAAATCTATTTCTGTGAAAAGTTTATCTAAATTGTCTTTATCTTTTTTAGTAAAAAAATGCTCAACCAAAGACGTTTGAAAAATCTGCTGTTTGTATTTTTCGTAACTTAAAAAATTTTGTCCCTTTTGAGAAAATAAAGCGTAAATGTCAATTAAACTTATTAAAGTGTTTTCCGTTTTTATTACCCCTGTTACAAAAGTTGATTGAATCTTATCAGTTAGACGGGGAGGGGGTTTGATTTCATTTTTATCGTAATCCATTACCTTTATTACTTTGTCAATTACAAGTCCGAAAAAGTTTTGGTTAACTTTGCAGATTATTACGTCCTTGTCTGTCGCAAAATCAAAACCTTTAAAACCGAAAATTGATTTAAAATTTATTGCGGGGATTATACCTCCGCGTAAATTAATTATTCCGTAAAAATAATCAGGAGCATCGGGTAATTCACGCATACTTTCAAGGCGGATTATTTCTCTGACAGCCATTATATCAATTCCGTAAATATCATCACCGAGTTGAAAAGTTACTATTTTATTTGTATCTACTGTTAACGAATAATTCATAAAAATTTATCGTTTCTCCAAAATACTTTTTATTAAAGCCGGAATATCAATTATTAAACTTACCCGGCCGTCACCTAATATGGTTGCGCCGGCTATACCGTCAGATGCTGCAAATTTATTGCTTAACGGCTTGATAACAACGTCCTGTTCACCTATAAGTCCGTCAACCACGAGACCTATTTTACTTTCCGATGTTCCTACAATAATAACGTAAAAATTTTCCGTGTTTTCCCTATCACCATGATTAAAAACTTCTTTTAGATGAACAAGGGAAACTACTTCATCTCTTACGCGGATTATCTCATTGTTTTCTAAATATTCTACTTCATCGGGAGTTATGCGTATTGTTTCGATAACGCTATTAATGGGTATGGAATAAACAAGGTCTGCTACCTCAACCATTAACGCCTGAATTATTGCAAGGGTTAAAGGCAATTTTATGGTAAAAGTTGTGCCTTTTCCCTGTATTGTCTCAATTGAAATCGTGCCGTTTAAACTGTCGACTTTTTGTTTTACAACATCCATTCCAACACCGCGTCCCGATACCTGAGAAATCTGGTCTGATGTTGAAAAACCCGGATTAAAAATTAAATTATATATTTCTGTATCGGATACTTCCATTTTGCTGTCAATAAGGCCGCTATCAAGAGCTTTTTTTCTAATTTTGTCTTTATTAAGCCCTTTACCGTCATCCTTGATTTTTATAGAAATCATTTGACCTTCGTGTTCGGCTTCAAGTATTAAAGTACCTTCTTTATCTTTGCCGCTTTTAGCTCTTTCTTCGGGGGCTTCGATTCCATGATCAACTGCGTTTCTTACAATGTGGATTAACGGATCTATTAAATCTTCTATTAACGATTTATCAAGTTCCGTGTCTTCTCCTTTTGTGATTAGGTTAATTTCCTTATTAAGTGTTTTGGATAAATCTCTAACCAAACGCGGAAATCTGTTGAAAATTTGATTAATAGGTACCATTCGAAGCTTCATTACGGATTCATGTAAGTCATTTGTTAATCTGCCGAAACTCTGCGTTGTGCTTCTAAGTAAATCTTCCGTTTTTTTGAAATTAGGAGTAATTTTTTCAAGTGAAGAATAAATCCGTAACATATTTTCTTTTAAAGCTTCCTGCGCTTCTTCGCTTTGCAAATCTGTTTCTTCTGATGTTATTGTGGAATTTATTTGTTTTATATCTTTTTTAAGTGAAGTAACGGAATCTATAAAATCATCCAATATTTCAGCTATTTTATCATTAACCTGAAAAAAGCTTGCTTTAGAAATAACGAGTTCACCAACAAGATTAAGCAAATCATCAACCCTGCGGCTTTCAACGCGTAGTATTGAAGATTTGGAGCTATTACTGCCGCCTCCTCCGCTTGGCTGTGTTGTCTTTGCGTTTGATTTCGGGCTTTGTTGCTGCTGTTGAGGCGGTTCAACACTCTGCGTTACCTGAGACGGAGGAGTATTGTTAACCGGCTCTTGCGGTTTTGTAAAAACATTTTGCTTTTTTGTTACTGCTGTGGAAGCCGGCTTGGCTTCTTCAATCTCTTCAGCCAGTGCTTCGGCTGGTTCTGGCGGTTGAGTGCTTTTCGTTGTTGTTTGCTGCCCTCCTGATGCGGTTTCTAAGTCATCTTTTTCTTTAAATTTTAATACTTGCATATCTTTAGTAATATCGCTTAAGAAAAGTTTTTCTTTTATGTATGCTGTATCATGTTCGGAAACAAGAAGGAAAGCGCCTTTTTCAAAAAATATATCCTGTTTAAATTCTTCCAGTGTGGGATTGGATTTTATAACATTGCCTAGTTGCGAAAGCATTGAATGAAAAAGCACGCCGGAAACACTTCTCATGGGGTTTTCTTCTTCAAAAATCACGTTTATTTTATAAGCAAGTTTTCCCGAATTAATATAGTTTAATATGTCGTTTTTTTCCGTTTGCGTTAAATCTATATCAAATGATGACTCTTGTTCAGAAGGGGCATCTCTGTCTATGTTTACGTCAAACTCTGAAATGTCAATGTAATCAGTAACATCGCTAATGTATATTTTATCCTGAATAAAATCTTTTTCTACTTGTGTTGAAAAAATAAAACCTAATATCTCTGAGAATTGGTCATCCAATAAATCATCAATATCCGGAATGGATTTTATTATATCTCCGAATTCTTTAAGTATGCTGTAAATCTGCAACCCGCTTACCGTTTTCATGGGGTTTTCCTGATTTAAAGCAACGTATATTTCATATATATTTTTTCCGCTTGATTTTTGTTTTAAGATAAATTCTTTGTCATACTCGTTTAGATTATAATTTATGTCCTGTTTTTTTATTTCCTGAATTTTTTGTTCTTTTTTTTCAATTTTTTCTGCTTGCTCTTTTTTTACTTTTGGCGCTTTATCCGGGTTTTCTAAAATTTGAACTATTTTTTCATGCGTTTCTTTTTCATAACCTTCTTCCGGCTCCTCTCCGTTTTGGGCAAGCTCGATAAACTTTCTTAGAATGTCAATGGAATCGAAAAGTATATCAAAAATAGTCGTTTCCATTTTAACTTCTTTATGCCTAATTGCATCGAGTAGGTTTTCGGCTTCATGCGTAAACTGGGCAATCCTGTCAAGTTCAAGGGAAGCCGCGCCGCCTTTTACAGTGTGGAAAACGCGGAATATTTCATTAACGGCTTCCATATTCGAATAATCGTTTTCAAGCTCAAGAATTTTTTCTTCGCTTAATTGAATCATGGAGTTAGCTTCGTCAAAAAAGTCTTTTTTCAGTTCTTCTAAAAATGCTTGGTCGTCCATTTATTACCTTCATTCCGGTTTTAATAGATTTTATAATAAAATTATTCTTTATGTCAATTGTTAAATTATAAAATATTAAATTTTATACATTAATTCAATGTTACTTTGCGTTTCTTTTTTTTCTTATACACTCTGGGGTCTTTTTCTTTAAACGCTTTATCAATAAATTTTTTGGCATAGTCTTTTGCCCTTTGAAAACGTTTTTCAAGATTTCTTGAGAGCAAATAATAACTATTTAAAGCGAGTCCCCTTCTATTAGTTACATCGTAAATCATACCTCTATAAAGTATTGAATATACACAGTAAAAATCCCTTGTCCATTTATTAACGCGTTTTTTTATAACGGATTGAAATAAATTTAAGGATTTTTTATATTTCTTGAATTCAAAATATATTCTAGCCTCTATAAAGTCAAACCTAAAACGCCATTCGTAATTACTGTTTATTAATTTATCGGCAAGTTCGTTTTTATATGAACGAATTAAATTAAGGCATTTGGCATATTTTCTATTATAAAAATAAGCATATATTATATTTAGGTAAAAAAAGAAATTTTTCGGATATTTTCCCTTGAGATAATTCAAAATTTTTAAACTGCCTTTTAAATCTTTTAGAAAAAAAACTTTGTAAAAAGCAAGCAATCCCCTTGCCGCATCATTAAAATATTGTCCGTGTTTAATCGTTTGTTTAAAAAAAGAAACCGCTTTTTTATGTTCGCCTTTGAAATTTATCATTGCAAGAATCATTTTAAGTGTGCCGGGTATTTGCGTTATTATCATGTGAACTACACCCATACCAATATTGCCGTCTGCGAAATTAGGGTAAATTTTGTGTAACTCGCGCACACGGTAAAGCAATTCAATAGCTATTGAAATCGCAGACGCATAATTGCCCTGCCGGAATTTTAAAAAACCGTATAGGGATCTCATTGCTAAAATATAGAGTTTGTCATATTTATCAGGATTTTTTATTTTTTTCGCATAATAATTTCCCCGGGTAATTAAATCTTTAAGCTTATCAAGCTTGGCTTTTTTTTCAAAACTATTTAAATCCATTATAAAATATGCAAAAGCAACGTAAAAATAACTTACCGGATGTTTTGGCTTGATTTTTAATAGTTTGGTAAATGTTTGGAGCGTTTTTTTTTGTTCTAAATTGAATAAATATTTCGTTCCTTTTTGAATTAACGTTTTTACCTCACCGGAGTAGGGAAAAAGTTTAAGGGGTAAAATCAATAATATTGAAATAAGCGCTATTTTAATTTTTGACATTATAAAATCATCCGTTATAATTATTCAAATCACTTATACTATAAAGCTATCAAAAAAACTTATAAAAATAAATCAATATTCTTTTAAATTAAATAAGAAAATAAATATTTTGCTTTATATTATTGCTTCTTTGCTATAAAAACTTGATTTTTTAATAAAAAAATTATTAGATTAATTAAACGTTTATTGATTTTGCATTAGGTCTATGAAAAATTGGATTTATTTGTAAAATTTTGGATTTTTAACTTAAAATGTTTGATTTTAAGTTGACGTTTTGTTGTTATAAATTTATTATGTGCCAAATTAAAAATAATTTTAAAGAGGTTAGGTTTGCCTATGAACCCAGATGAAGCATTATTTAATTTAAAAGCGAAAAAACAAAAAGCCATGGAAGGCGGCGGGCAAAAACGTGTTGAGGCCCAAAAAAAGAAAGGGAAGCTTACGGCAAGAGAAAGAATCGATATCTTACTTGACAAAAAATCTTTTGAAGAATTCGATATGTTTATGCAGCATAGAAGCACTGAATTCGGACTGGATGAAAAGGAGAAACCTTACGGAGACGGCGTTGTAACCGGACACGGTACAATCGGCGGGCGGCAGGTTTTTGTTTATGCTCAGGATTTTACTGTAATGGGCGGAAGCTTTTCAGAAGTTCAGGCAAAAAAGATTTGCAAGATTATGGATATGGCTGTTCAGGTCGGAGCGCCAATTATCGGAATTAACGATTCAGGCGGAGCGAGAATTCAGGAAAGCGTTGACTCCCTGGCTGGATACGGCGAAGTCTTTTACAGAAACGTTATGTCTTCCGGCGTTGTCCCTCAAATATCCTGTATTTTAGGTCCATGTGCCGGCGGGGCTGTTTATTCCCCGGCTATCACAGATTTTATTTTGATGACAAAAGAAAATTCATATATGTTCGTTACAGGACCTAAAGTTGTTAAAACCGTAACGCAGGAAAACGTTACAATGGATGAACTCGGCGGCGGAATGGTTCATAGCGGGAAAAGCGGTGTTGCACATTTTCTTGCAGAAAATGACGAGGAAGCTTTACTCACCGTGCGAAAACTTTTATCTTACTTGCCGCAGAACAACGTTGATGATCCGCCAAGAGTGGAATGTAAAGACCCCATAGAGAAAATGGATGAACGTCTTAATACTGTTATTCCCGATTCGGCAAATAAACCATACGAAATGAAAAAAATTATCAGCCTGATTGTGGATAACGGAGAATTTCTCGAAGTACAGCCCTATTTTGCGCAGAACATTATAACGAGTTTTGCTAATATGAACGGGCAGAGCGTAGGTATTATCGCTAACGAACCTAACTATTTAGCCGGTGTACTCGATATTAACGCTTCAACAAAAGCCGCAAGGTTTATACGTTTTTGCGATGCTTTTAATATTCCGATTATCACTTTTGTCGACGTTCCGGGATTTATGCCGGGAACCGGACAGGAACATAACGGTATTATTAGAAACGGCGCAAAACTCCTTTACGCATACGCGGAAGCTACCGTACCGAAAATCAATATAACAACGAGAAAGAGTTACGGTGGTGCGTATATCGTTATGAGTTCCAAACACTTGCGCGGAGATATTAATTATGCTTGGCCGAGCGCTGAGATTGCTGTCATGGGAGCTAAGGGCGCAGTTGAAATTCTTTACGGAAAAGAGCTTCAGCAAAAAAGCCCCGAAGAAGCAAAAAAAATTATGGAAGAAAAAGTTAACGAATATGAAGAGAAATTTTCTAATCCGTATTTCGTTGCATCAAGAGGGTATATTGATGCGGTAATTGAGCCGAAAACAACGCGTTTTAGAATTATTCGCGCTTTGGAAGCTCTTTCTAATAAAAAATCTCAAATACCGCCCAAGAAACACGGGAATATACCGCTATAAAATATTGCAGGATGAACTATGAAAAAGAAAATTATTGTAATTTCATTAATATTAATTAGCGCTTTTTGTTTTACGCAAGGACAAATAAATGAAAGTCTAATTAAAGCTGTAAAAAAGAACGATTTAAATCTTATAAAACAGTTGCTAGAGAAAGGCGCTGATATAAATACTCGTGATAATATGGGGCATACACCGCTTATGATTGCTGCAAGAAACGGCAATTATCATACGGTAAAATTTCTTTTAACCAAAAAACCTGATGTAAATGCCCGGAATAAAAGAGGGGCTAATGCTCTGTTTTTAACTAACGGTGTTGATAATTATAAGATTGTGGGTTTGCTTAAAGAAGCTGGAAGCGACTCTCTAAGTGTAGGAGAACGCATTCAGTCAGGTGGCGGGTGGTACTTAACCGGTTTTGGCCTGGGGGTAGTATTCCTCGGTTTGACTTTATTGTTTCTTTTTATGGCAATAGCTATGAAAGTTTTTGCAAGCGTGCGTGAGCGAGAGAATCGAAAAGAAATTTTGTGGAAAATTAGTAAGCTTGCGATGAGGCGCGCAACAGTAGATATTCCTTACGGCGCTGAAAATACAGCCGATGTAAATGACGAAGTCGTTGCCGCTATCGGTCTTGCTTTAAATTTGTATTTCACTATGTACGAAACGCAGGACGAAATGGCAAGATTAACGCAAATAATAAAAATAAATCCAATTTCTCCTTGGAAATTGTATCATAGATCAAATACTTTACACAGAAACGAAAACCGTTTCACCAGATAAAAATTAAAGAGGCGGGTTTAAGAATATGAAAAAATTTGACCTTGTTATTAACAACAAACACTACGTTGTTGAGATTGAAAACATAGGATACGAAAATGCAGAAGTTATCGTAAACGGAACCGAATTTCAAGTTAATATAAACAGAGAAACGGGCCGTGAAGATAATATACCAAAAATTGTTTCCCACTACGAAGAAAATAAAAATAAGGTCCCACGGGCTCAGATTACTACACCGAAAGGCCTTGATACCAGTATGATGAACGTAAAAGCGCCAATGCCGGGCTTAATTCTTCAAATCCTCGTTAAAGAAGGGGATAACGTTAAGAGCGGCCAGTCGGTAATTAAAATGGAAGCAATGAAAATGGAAAATGAAATCAGAAGCCCGGGAGACGGAGTGGTTAAGCAAATTCACGTTAATCAGCAGGATAACGTAGGCGAAGGTGACATCTTGATTTCTTTAGGAACGGAGTAACGCATCATGTATAAATTATTAGAAACAACGAGTTTCCTATATTTTTCATGGGGCAGCGCAATAATGATTTTAGTCGGGCTTGTGTTTATTTACCTTGCTATTGCAAAGGAATATGAACCTTTGTTATTATTGCCAATCGGCCTCGGGATTATTTTGGGAAATATACCTGTTAGCGAAAGAATGGCTTTTGGAGTTTATTCCGATGGCTCTGTATTTAATTATTTATATTACGGTGTTAAATACGGTATTTATCCTCCGCTAATATTTTTCGGTATCGGGGCAATGACGGATTTTTCCGCATTAATTTCAAAGCCCAAACTTATGCTATTAGGCGGCG
>CAYUYT010000098.1:11368-12422 GCA_964449345.1 uncultured Spirochaetia bacterium
CGGCGCAGCGCAGGTGGGGATTTTTGCAACTTTTATCGGTGCGCTTGCTCTTGGTTTTCCGGCAAACGAAGCCGGCTCAATAGCAATTATTGGAGGAGCAGACGGTCCTACGGCAATTTATTTAACGAGTAAACTTGCCCCGCACTTAATTGGCCCTATTGCCATTGCGGCGTATTCTTATATGGCTCTGGTGCCGGTAATTCAGCCCCCAATTATTAAATTATTGACATCCAAAAAAGAAAAATTAATCAAAATGAAGCCCGCAAGAACCGTAACCAAAACGGAAAAACTTATTTTTTCAGGGAGCGCGCTTTTAATTTGCGTTTTTATTGCCCCTTCGGCAACGGTTTTATTGGGATTTCTTTTTGCGGGAAATTTTATAAAAGAATCCGGCGTAACGGAACGCCTTGCAAATACAGCGCGAAACTCTTTTATAGATATTGTAACAATTTTACTCGGTTTAATGGTTGGAGCATCAACGCAAGCTTCCCATTTTCTCAAATGGTCTTCAATAAAAATATTTATACTCGGCGCTTTGTCTTTTGCCGTTGCAACTGCCGGAGGATTACTTTTCGCTAAAATTATGAACTGGCTAGCACCTAAGGATGATCCTATAAACCCGATGATAGGCGCCGCCGGAGTTTCCGCAGTACCTGACTCTGCACGCGTAGTACAGCATATGGGGCAAAAGTATGACCCTAGCAACTTTTTATTAATGCACGCAATGGGTCCTAACGTTTCCGGCGTAATCGGCTCTGCAATTGCCGCTGGGGTTTTGATGAGTTTCTTGTTGCACTAATAAGTAAATAATAATAATTTAAATAATGACCGCGTCAATCCCGACGCGGTTTTTTATTATTCAAGATTTACTTGTTTTGCTTTTTTTACTTGATTTTTGTTGAGAAATTTGATTTTATTAAAAATATAATTTATATTTATATTCGGGACTGTAAAATAATTATATTATGCGATATAATTATTTTACAGGAATGGAATAAGTCCTGGATTCAATGATTAATTGCATATAAAATGATAGAAAAAGGAGCATTTTTCT
>CAYUYT010000099.1:0-12415 GCA_964449345.1 uncultured Spirochaetia bacterium
ATATTTTTTAAAATTTAAGCATAATGATTATATTTTATACGGATTCAGGTATTATTTAAAATAAATTCTGTTTAAGGTTTAAATCACGTTGTATTAATATTATAATAATTATAGAAAATAAGAATAAAAAACGAAATTACGTTTAATTGGGGATATTAATGGATATATTATGGATAGTAGATGCGCAAAAAGATTTTATCGAACCGGACGGAAAGCTTACTGTTGATGCCCCTATCAAAGTGCGGCTTAATATGCAAAAAACAGTTAGCTGGGCAAATAAAAACAATTTAGCTGTAGGGTACAGTCAGGATTGGCATGAAGTTCAGGACAAGGAAATATCAGATTCACCTGATTATGAAAGCACATATCCTGAACATTGTATTGCCGGGAGCCTGGGGGCTGAATTAATCCCTGAAATTAGTACAGCGGCTATTTTGAAAGGTTTTTTCAACGTAAAAAAAACCGTTTTTGATGTATGGGATAAAGAATATGGCGGCAGAGAAGAACTGGAAAAATTCATTGAAAAGCATAATCCCGATAATATTTACGTTATAGGTGTTGCAACAGAGGTTTGCGTTAGGTTTGCTGTTTTAGGTTTTCTGCAAAGGTATAAAAATACAAGCGTTTACGTTATAGAGGACGCAATCTGGGGAATTTCAGCTGATAAATCAAACGCCGCAGTAGATGAAATGAAGCAAAAAGGCGCAAAGTTTATTAAATACCAAGATTTATAATTTAATTAACGGATAAAAATTATGCATTACCCTGATTTATTTCACACTGATTTATATCAATTAACCATGAGTAAAAGTTATTTTGATTCCGGACAAATGGAACTAACGGGAACATTTGAGCTTTTTTTCAGAACACTGCCATTCAAAGGAGGGTACGCTGTTTTTTGCGGAAGAAACGCGATTAAAAATTTTATTGATAACGTAGATAATTCAATCAAAGATTTTGAGAAGACCGTAAAAAAGTTCGGTATTGCAAAAAATGCAAGAGATTATTTTAAAAACAAAGCAAATTTTTCCAATGCTTTTATAGATTATTTATTAAATCAACTACCGCATGATATTAAGACCCTAGAAATTAAAACCGTTGAAGAGGGAGAAATTATATTTCCTCACACTCCTCTTGTACAGGTAACGGGAAAAATGATTCCTATGCAAATAATCGAAACGCCTTTACTACACATTGTTAATTCCCAAAGCATAATAGCAACTAAAGCCGCTAGAGTAAAAAACATTGCCCGCGATAGGCTTGTTGCTGATTTCGGGTTGAGACGTGCGCATAACCCTGATTTAACTTATGCGGCTATGGTTGGAGGATGTGATGCCACATCGAATGTAAAAGCGGGCGCAGAAATGGATATACCTATAACAGGCACTATTGCGCATAGTTTTATAATGTCTTACGGTACATCCGAACAAGCGGAAATTAACGCGTTTAGAGATTATGCAAAGAGTTTCCCTGATAATTATACTTTTCTCGTTGATACTTTTGATATTAAAACGGGCATTAAAAACGCGATTAAAGTAGCGGAAGAAAACAACGGAATGGGGTTTAAAGGCATACGCATCGATTCGGGCGATATTTGTTACTGGGCAATAAATGCAAGAGAAATGTTAAACGAGGCCGGTTTTGATAACGTAAAAATTTTTGCTTCAAATGACCTTGACGAATACGTTATAGAAAGTCTTGATTCACAAGCAGTAAAAGATTATGGCTATAAGAGAGTTCCGGTAGACGGTTTCGGAGTAGGCACCCGAATGATGACAGCATACGATGACCCCGCATTAGGCGCAGTTTACAAACTCGTTGAAATTGAAAACCCCGATGTAACCCCGGTAATAAAAGTAAGCGGGAATAAAGAAAAAATAACAATCCCTTTTAAGAAGAATTTATACCGTTTCGTAAACCTTCACGGTGATTATATAATGGATTATTTGACAATGGGCAATGATGAAAATCAAAACGGTATTATTACCGTTTGCCATAAAGATCATGAAGAACTTTGCACCGGGCTTGATTTTTCAAAAGGCCAGATTATTTCATTATTAAAGCCCCTTGAATATACGCCTTTTGAAAAAATTGATGTTCAGGCAAATCTTAAAAAATTGCCCAAATGGCATAGGAGATTAAAAAATCCACACTATTATAAAGTAGGGTTAAGCAAAAAATTATTTAATTTGCGACAAAAAATGATAAAAAGCGCGGGATAAAATTTAAACTTTTTTACTTTGTAAAAAGTGTATTTATATTAGACAAAAATTTTATAAACTGGCAGAATTATTAAAATCGGAACACATATTTCAGGCAGGCAGGCAGGCAGGCAGGAACAATAATGCAACGTGAAAATATAGAAAAACTTAAACAAAACGGAAAAATAAAGGCATACCAAAAATATCAAAACGCATTTTATTTTATCTCAATAATTTTCACTCCAATTCTATTGTTTCTCGTTGTTTTTTTTCCCGTCTCTAAATTTTTTTATAATATTTCAAAAAGTATTGCTTCAAATTACTACGTAGTTATTACGTTATATTCAATATTATTTTCTCTCGTTTTTAAAATTTTATTTTTACCTTATGATTATTACAGAGATTTTTACATAGAAAAAAAATTTTCCCTATCAAGCCAAAGTAAAACGGACTTTTTTAAAGACCGCTTAAAAGAATTCGCCCTAAGTATGATTTTTGCTTTGATTTTAATTAACGCTTTGTATTTTTTTATAAAAACCACGAGGGTGTACTGGTGGCTCATTTTATCCGGCTTTATCATTGTATTTAACGTAATACTTGCACGTTTATACCCCGTTTTAATTATGCCTTTGTTTAACGAGTTTAAACCGCTTGACGATAATGAACTAAAAACACGCATAAAAAATTTAATGCAAAGAGCAGGAGTCAAGCCCACAGGATTTTTTATTATGGATATGTCAAAAAGAACGAAAAAAGCAAATGCATTTTTTACAGGAATAGGCAAATCCAAGCGCGTTGTTTTGGGAGACACTTTACTAAAAAACTATACGCATGATGAGATAGAACTAATACTTGCGCATGAAATCGGGCATTTTAAAAAAAAGCATATTTACTTTGGAATGATTTTATCCGTAATTTTGCTGCTATTTGGTTTATACCTGTGCGATGTTTTGATTATTAAGCTTCTTCCATATTTTGGATTTGAAAGTTTGACTAATGTTGCTGCTTTCCCTTTAATTGCTTTAATTTTGCAAATATTTTTTTTGATTTTAACGCCTTTACAAAATTTCATTAGCCGTGAGTTTGAAAAATCTGCGGATAAAACCGCGCTTGAACTTAAACCGGATTTGGATGTTTTTGAAAGCGTGTTTTATAAACTGTCGGAACAAAATTTAAGTGATGTAAATCCTTCGGCAATTATAAAGATAATGCGTTATTCTCACCCTCCCATAGAAGAACGCATTAATTTTGCAAAAAAAGTTTTAAATAGGGTGTAAAATCGTTTTACTTTATCCGTTATACTGATATACTTTTATGATATATGAAAATTTTAACAAAATACACATTGAAGGAAATTATCCCGAATTATTTTTTGGGTTTAGCTTTTTTCACCTTGTTTTTATTAATAAATGAAATTTTCCGCCTTGTTGCCATGGTGGTAGAAAAAAACATTCAAATTACCCGTGTGCTTGGTTTATTTGTTTATACCCTGCCTTATATTCTCGCTGTAACCATACCTATCGGTGTTTTAGTTGGCACAATATTTTCAGTAGGGCGATTGTCTTCTGATAGCGAAATAGTTGCTATGCGCGCATCAGGGGTTAGTTTGTTAAAAGTATTTTTACCGTGTTACTGGTTCGGGTTTGTAGTAACCATAAGCGCAATTTTGTTTTTTCAGTTTGTTTTACCCTGGGGAAATCAAAGTTATATGAAAATGTATTTTAAAATAATCAGAGGCAACCCTGCAATTAACTTAATGCAAAACCAAAACATTAATATTGAAGGACTGCGCATAATGGTTGATGCTGTGGATGTAAAGAATCAAGAATTACATAAGGTAAGGATAATCGATAGATCTAATAAAAAAATAATTTTTGCCGAGTGGGGACGCTTTTTACCCCGGGATAACGAAAATAACCTTTTTCCTTTGCAACTTTTTTTTACAACAACGCAACCTTATACTTATTTGCCTGAAAAATTAATGAAAGAAAGACAAAAAAAATCGGAAAAAGGCAGGTTAAACAGACGTATTGAGCATATAAATAAAAACATTGAGCAAATTGAGAAAGCTCTGACACAAATCAGTAAAAAATTGCAAACCCGTGCTTTAAATAAAAACGAAAAACACGCAAGAAAAATGTTAATCGAAAGAAAAAAGGTTTTTGTAAAAGAAAAGCAAAATCTTTTATCCCAAAAAAGTGAAAAAAATACAGGCAAAAAAAAGAAAAGCAAAGACGATAACCAGACGGAGTTTGAGGAAAGGTGGGATGAGATGAGCGTCATCTATATAAAAGATCAAACACCTATCAACCCGCAATTTTCAGGACCTCAAATGGCAAGTATTAGCGACCTTTATAACAGTATGGAAAGAACGCGTTTAATGCTAAAAGTAATGCAGGTGAAATTGGTTAATCAGTTTGTGCGAATAAACGGCAAATACCTTGAAGTAATGCGTAAAATCCGTTCGGGGCAAAGCGATGAAGAATTAATAGCTAAAAAAGAAAGCTATTCTAAGCAGATGAAAAAATTAAGGGAACGCATTCTCTATTATTACAGCGGGGCGACACTTGACAGACAAATCGTTTTTCAATTTCACAACAAATTATCCATACCCTTTGCCTGTTTCTTTTTCGCTGTGCTTGCCGCACCGCTAGGAATTTTTTCACGAAGAAGCGGCAAAGGCATTGGTTTAGGTGTTGCAATTTTAGTTTTGGTTGGCTATCGTGTGTTAATGGTTATAGGTAAAATCGGATATACTAAAAATTTAATGCCCCCTGCTTTAGCGGCCTGGTTTCCAAATATTTTAATGGTGAGCGCCGCGATATTTTTTACATATATAAAAGTAACGAGCAAAACAATAGAAATAAATATTGATTGGTTTTTTAATTTGCTTGAAAAAATCCGTAATAAATGGGGTAAAAAGGAATACTCCCTTATGCAAGGTTTCTTTTATTTATTTTCTTTTCCCATCCGCCTTCCTTTTAAATTAGTTAAAAAGGTTTTTCATTGGGTTAAGTTACGCAGGCATATATCTTTTACAGGCGTTTTTGGGAGTTTATCAAGCAAACAATCAACGGAAGACAATATTTTTGGAAATATGGATTATAATACAATAACGCAAAGGTATCCTAGAAATAACCAAACTTGATAAACTAAAATTATTCCGATATGATTGAAAATTCAATGTTATAGAATTTTAATTCGTATCCAGCCAACAATTTAAATTCCTATCGGAAATATATTTGCAAAGTATAAATTAAAGCAAAATGGTATAATATTTGAAAAAAACTTTCTTTAAATTCAATTTTACGTACCCCTGTATCGACAATATATATATAAGAAAAAAATGGTAGGTACGTTTTTGGAAATCTGCGATATTTGCAAAACAGTAATGGTAGAAAAAAACTGGAAAATAGACTTTTTCATTGATGAAAGGTTTATTTCGATTCTAAACTATCCCATATCGCTTTGCCCTTTATGCGCAAGCATGAAATTCACTAAAAACATTAACGCTAAAATATTAGAAAAGCTTACAAACCAAACTCATTCAAAAAACAACCACCCGTCTGCAATAAAATTTGAAGAACATTTTTAGTATTTTAACTTTACCTAATTCTTTTTGCAGTATATATTTTAACAGTAAAGAGGATATTATGGAATTATCCACAACAGAAGTTAAACAAATTTTAGTCTGGGCAGAGCACGCTATAGAAGGCGGCCATTTTGGGGACGGAAACATGATGATTCCCGAAGAAGAAATAACGCGCAACAAATTAATTAATCAAAAAAGCGGTAATATACACCTATCGCGCTCTGATATAAAAATAATTAAATACTGGGCTGAATCCACACTTGGGAGTTCGCTAAGGGGTATGCTCCCCGAGGAAGTTAGCGTTATTGAAAAAATCAAAAACTTTAACCAATCATAATTTTTTCATCAGGATAAACTATAGTTTCATTTTCGCTTTGTTTAAACACAGCATGAATTAAATTAAGCGGCCCTATTCTTCCGAAAAACATTAAAAATATTATTACGTATTTACTAAAAGCGGAAAGGTTGGATGTTATTCCCGTTGACAATCCAACAGTGCCGAAAGCGCTTACTGCCTCAAACAAAGCTTGAATTATTGGCATGCGTTCAACAAAACTAATTAAAATTGCCGCGAAAAAAATTGTAAAAAAACCTATTGCGATTAGACTGGCCGCCTTTCTTACGTAGCTATCAGGAATAGTACCTTTTGTAACTGTTATTTTCTTTTTTTCTTTAATCGTTGCTTTTATTGTAAGCCATAAAACTATTAATGTGGTCGTCTTTATACCGCCGCCTGTAGAAGAGGGAGACGCGCCGATAAACATTAAAACTATAAACATTAGCAAAGTCGCAGGGCTTAAAGCGCCTGTGTCTATAGTATTAAAACCCGCTGTCCTCGTTGTAACGGACTGAAAAAAACTTATCAAAACCTTATCCCTTGTATCATAAGTTTTTAAAACGCCGCTGTATTCTAAAATGAAAAAAACTGCGGATCCCACAATAACGAGGATTATACTCGTTTTTAATACTATTTTAGTCTGAATTTGCAGTTTTGTGATTTTTCGTTTAAAGGTTTTTTTAAATTTATCCCTGAACCAATTTTTTAAATTAAACAAAACGGGGAAACCAATGCCCCCGAAAAAAATCAACAGCATAACTATAAAGTTCATTCCGAAATGACTTTTAAATCCCATTAAACTGTCGGTCATAACGGAAAATCCTGCGTTGCAAAAGGCAGAAATTGAATGAAATATGGAGAAGAAAATTTGTTCATTTACAGGCAAATTCATTTTAGAACCCACGAACGCAAAGATAAACCCCGCAGCAATAAACTCCATTACGAAAGTAAAAATAATTATCAATTTAATCAGTTTTTTTAATACGAAAATGTTATCCTGATTAAGCATAACCAGAGTTTGCGTTCTTTCCTTTAATGACATTTTACTGCCGGAAAAAATTATAATAAAAGCGGATAGGGTCATTATACCAAGCCCGCCAACTTGTATTAAAATAAGAATTACGCTTTGTCCGAATTTCGAAAAAAACGTTGCTGTATCAACGACAATCAACCCTGTTACGCATACAGCAGAAGCAGATGTAAAAATAGCATCTAAAATAGACAAACGCTCTTTCGTTGCATGAGAAACGGGGAGTAATAATAAAAAAGCGCCAAATAGTATTACGATAATGAAACCAAGAGAAAAACTTTGCGTTGGCTTCAGCTTTAATCGGTTTATAAGAACTTTTAAGTCTTTCCAGTAAAAAGCAATGTATGATTGAATAATAACAAGGCGAAAAACTATTTTAACTTTGAAATATTTTCCTGTTTCAGATGAAAGTAGACTTATAGGGAATAAACCCGTTCTGTCTAATAAAATTATCCACACATAAGCCAGTAAAATAAAAATCATAATGAGGTTTTCTTTTAGAAAAGCAGCCCAACCCCGGGTGTTAATAATGCCCAGTACAATAGAAAATGTGCATAAAACTATAAATAGAATATCGATTAAAATAAAAATTTCAGCCGCTTCGTTACTGTAAAAAATGAGCACGGTAAAAAGCATAACAATTGCGCCGAATGTAAAGATTTTAATTAGTACGTTGTATATACGGTCTATCAGCATAGAAAATATATAACGATAAATACGGGCATTAGAAAAGCGTTTTTTTAAAAAGGAATTAAATTATAGCGTAATTTTTGGAAAGTGTTTCTTCATTATACGCCGGAACTTACCAAACCTTCTAAGCGCAGGATATTTAAAGTGTTCTTTTATTCGTTCAACATTTCTGAAACCAATTTTTATGGCTTTTTCAAGATATTCAACAGCAATGTGAAAATCATCATTTAAAGTATAAATATAAAAAATTCTGTAATACGGTTCGAAATTACTTTTATAAATATTGGTACATAAAATATAATGGCTAATTGCTTTTGAAAATTTTTGTTCTTTTTCATATATCAAAGCAATGTTAAAGTGGCTATTAAAAAATAGATAATTGGATTTAATGGATTTACGATAGTATTCTTTGGCAACTTTTAATTTATTGTTTTCTTCATACATTCTAGCAAGGTTATAAAACGTTATATAGTCGCCTTTGGGGTATTTTTTTAAATATTTAACGTAGCATTGGTATGCGTTCTTTTTATCTCCGGTTTTTAAATACAATTGTGCAAGGTAACGGTAAATCAACCGATCAGCGCCGTGATGCAAACCTAAATGTATGGTTAAAACGCCTTTTACAAGATTATCCGTTTTAGCATACAAATAAACAAGGTTAGTCAAAATTGCAACTTTAGAAGGATAGTGTACTAAAACCTTCTCATAATAATCAATTGCCTTTTTAAAATTTCCAAGGGTTAACTCAAGATGGCCAATAAATTCAAGTGCGCCGACGCTTTTATCGTTAATTGTATATGCATTTTTCATAACCTTTAAACATTGTTTATATTTTTTCGTTCTGTATAGACCTAAAGCCCGGCTAACGTAAAAATAAAATTCATTTGGGAACAATTTCATGGCTTTTAAAGACGCTTTTTCAATTTCTTTCCATTTTTTCTGTATATTTAATGTGTATAAATAATTAATGTGCGCTTCTTTGAATTTCCCATTAATTTGTATTGCTCGTTTGTAATAAAACTCAGCTTTTTCAAAATTGCCTGCATTTTTATAAACAAAACCCATATTAAAATTAAAAAATGCATCATTCGTGAAAAATTGCGATACCATTTCGCCGTAATTCAATGCTAAAGTATATTCCCTCTTTAAAGCGTGAAGATAAAAAAGCATTTTATATCCCCGCCGCTCAAATGTTGCAGATTCGGATTGTAATTGCACTCCGGTTTGAAAACTTTCAATAGATTTGTCAAAATCACCGGTATGTAAATAAATACTCCCTGCAAGGTAGTAAAGTTTTGCGTTAGAATTATCTATTTTAATTAAACTTGTAAGCGTTTTTATTGCGCTGTTTATTCTTCGCGTTTTAACATAAGCAAGTGTAAGATTATATAAATTATCTTCATCAAAAGGTTTAAGCCGCCTAGCCCGTAAATACCACTTTATTGCAAGGTAATACCTGCGCATCTTGTAATGACAATTGCCTATGTTATAAAGTGTTTTGAAATCCTGCGGTGTTCGCCGGTACACAAGACGGAATTTCGCAAGGGCATCGGTATAATTTCCTTTTCTATATGAAACTATTCCGAGATTATACGTCAACGCGTTGTTTATCTTACGCGAATAACCGGAAACAATAAACGCTAATAATATAATTATAACGAAAAATACTTTTTTCATATTGTTAAAATCGGTAGACCGATACAGGTTTCTTGAACTTTTTATTGTAAAATATATAAATTTGCTTGTGTATTTTGATTGATGTTTGAAAAAACATAGCTTTGCAAAAATCTAAATAGTATCATGCTAAAATTATTTAACAATTATTTTTTTATATCCCGTTCCAACGAGAAAAACTTCCCTGCTTTGTTTTTTCGTTGCTCCCGGACGCATAGCCTTAAAAAAATTAAAATTTTTACGGATACGCTTTATAAATTCGGGGGATTCTTCTCCGTCAAACATTTTACAGACAAAATATCCGTTTTGCTTTAGAACAACATTTGAAATTTCAAATGCTTTTCTCACAAGCTCCATGGAAGCGTAGTGGTCAAGGTCTTTGTTGCCTGTGGTTTTAGGAGCCATATCCGATAAAAGCCCGTCGAACGCGCCGTATTTATTTAGTATCTCCCATGGGTCGATTTCTAAAATATTTTGCGTTTTTATCTCTGCGTTTTTTGGAAGAGAAATCTCAAGTTCCTGAATATCTATTCCCAAAACAGAACCTGAATTGCTAAGTAGTGAGCATACGTATTGCAACCATGAGCCCGGAGCGCACCCTAAATCCAGTATTTTATGCTTTTTTTTTATTATTTTATACTTTGTTTGAATTTCTTGTAATTTATAAACACTTCTAGCCGCAAAATTTTCATTTTTTGCTTTGTTGCTGTAAAAATCGCCGTTATTAGGCATGGTTTACCTTATTACCTCTTGATTTCAGTTTTATATAATTAATTATTTTGTCAACGTAAAACAATGAATTAATCAAAATAACTGTGCCGAAAAACATTAATATTCCCATTATTAAATTCGTTCTAGCCATACCGATTGCCAAAGGCAAAAAATATACGGTAAATACAATCCAGAATAAAATTTTAAACCATGCGGGAAACATTGAAGCAATTGCGCTTGAAATGCGTTTTTCTTTTAAATACACGGAAATAACACGTTTAATATAAAAAAACAGAATTATTAATATAACTAGAATGAAAAAGATATTTGCAAAAAATTTAGCGTTGTTTTTTGCCATGTAAACGAGAGGTACGCTGATAAGCCCGCCAAAAGTTAAAGAAAGTATTAGAAACATAATCTGCGTTGCAACAGTGCTTAAAAACGCCTTAATTTTGGTTATGATATTTTTTAATGATTTGTCTTCTTCTTTGATTAGTAAAGTGAAAAAAATTAAAATAATTATATAAAAACCGATTAAACCTAAGATAGAGAAAGCGAAGTATTTTAAAAATACCCGCCATAGAGCGAGTTCGTGAATATTCTCAGAATTAATGCCTGTTTCTGCCATAACTCAAATATAAATAATTTTTAATTTTATGAATAGTTTAAAAAAATAAAAGCCCTTTACAAAATTGCAAAGGGCTTTTTCCGTTGTTTACGGCTCAGCTTTATCTTTTTTAAAAAATCCGATTGGGATACGTTCTTTGCCGAATACCTCGTTTACAACTTCTGCCATTGCTAAATAAAATGCGCTGGCACCGCAAATAATGCCTTCAAAACCGGCAATACGTCCAACGAGTTTGCCCGCCTCTACTGCGCCCGCTGCTTTAAGATAATTATCAACAACGAGTAAAGCGAATAGAATCAATAACGTTCCGAAAATGAAAACGTGAGTTTTTGACATTTTGAACGTGCAAACAAACATATACGCAGTGAATAAACCCCAGATTAATAGGAAAGTACCGAGAGTGCCCGGTGTAGCTTTAATCGGGGAATAAACTAGTAGGTAAACCAATGTAATCCAGAAAGAACCGTACATTGTAAATGCAAGTGATGCGAAAGTATTGCCTTTTTTGAATTCAAATATGCCTGCAATAATTTGCGCAAGACCTCCCACGAAAAGGCCCATACCTAAAATGTGCCCGTCTAGCGGGGTTAAACCTGCATTATGAATATTAAGTAACATAGTTGTCATACCGAAACCCATAAGCCCTATAGGACCTGGATTCGCAAGTTTGTTATCTGCCATTTTTAGACTCCTTGATTTAAGATTTTAAAAATAATTCCATTATAAATATGTAACTTTGATATAAAAATCAAGTTAAAATTTTATGAGTACCGCAATATCCAAATAAAAATTGTAAAAAATAAGCATGAAACTATAACGCTTATCTGCATAACGCGTATTATTATAATATTTTTAAATAATCTGTCAATTGCTATAAATAAAAATACTGCTACTGCAATTACTATTATTTGAAAAATTATGTATGGAAACAACGGGATACCGCCTCTATTAAAAATTCTTCGCGTTCACGGTAAAAATGACCAGTATTTTTTATAATATTTAAATCAGCATTAAACCTGTTAGCAAAATGCTGCGCGCTTTGTAACGGACAAAACTCGTCAGAGTCCCCTGTAAAAATATGGATAGTGTGATGTTTTATGACGCTTTCCTCATTTTTTGTAGCTCTGAATTCCATTTCCTCAACAGGCGGGGATATTAAAAACACTTTATGTTCTTTTTGAAAATTTTTAAGCGCGTTAAATACTACCAGAGCGCCGAAAGAATACCCTGCAATTATTATGCCTTGCGATATGCCTATTGTATGTTTTAGATAATTGTAAGCAGCAATATAATCTTCAACTTCTCCAATACCGTTATCGAATTCACCTGTGGATTCACCAACACCGCGAAAATTAAATCGTAAAGTTGAATAGCCTACCGAACTAAACGCACTGCAAATACTATTCACAACGTTATTGTACATACTTCCGCCGAAAGAAGGATGGGGATGTGCAATAACAACACCGCGTTTTTCTTTTGAGTCGTGAAGCAATGCTTTTAATTTTACTTCACCGGTATCAATAGTAACAAGATTTTCTTGATTCATCATAAC
>CAYUYT010000100.1:0-12165 GCA_964449345.1 uncultured Spirochaetia bacterium
CGATAGGTTCGGCTTCCTCGATAGGTTCGGCTTCCTCGATAGCTTCCGCCTCCTCGATAGGTTCGGCTTCCTCCATAGCTTCGGCCATTTCAACGTATTCAACGTCTATATATTCACCGGATTCTTGCGTTTGTTTTTGCTGTAATGTCTCTCCGAGTTGAATAGCTTCGTCTTCATCAATTACAGTAAAACCTGCGTTTTGTTTATATGCGCTTGATTTTAATTCGGTTGCTTTTTCCTCTTCAACTTCAATATCAACATTTAAAGTCATGTCTTCGCTATTTTTATGCTTAATTGTACTGTCTTTAGGAACTTTTCGGTATTCCATTCCTTTAGGTAGCTTAATTCCGTTAAGATTGACTGATTTAGTAGCGTCTTTTCCTAATTGGAAAGGTTTATATTCCTGTTCGGTTTTTGTTTCCTGTTCTTGTTTTTGTTCTGGCATTGGAAGTTGCTTTGTTACAGTATGAGGCAACGCCTTAATTTCATCAATTTTTCTGGCAAGAACTTTATTTCTGTAAAAGAAAAACAGCATCATCGCAAGTATTATCACAAACAGGGACATGGCAATAAAAGTGTATTTAATTTTTGTTACAATGGGAAAGTTTAAAAATTTTAATTTTTTGAATTTTATATTTTCCGGCAAACCGGAAACCGAAATTGCAGAAAGGTTAACATTTTTTATTTTCGTTGCAATTATATTCGGACGCTTAATAATTATATCCCCTGTCATTAGTTTAGGGTCTATGCGCACGCTCACAGGCATGGTAACGGTTTCGCTTTTATTTCCAGCTTTATCTACTGCACGTATATGAAAATAATACGTTCCGTTGTCTAAAATATTAAAACGCAATTGTGTGGAAGAAGATGTCTTTGCAAGTTCTTTAAAAAATTTTGGATATTGAGTAAGCGCTATTTCGTATTTATAATCATCCTCGTCTTTTTTCCAGCGAATAATGCCTGTAGGTACTCCGATTGTTTTTCTGATTTTATCTGAAAAAATGTTTTTATCCGGCAAAAACGGTTTTGGCTTTTCCGGTGAAATTGTATCAATAGTAAATTTTAAATGCGTTACCGGAGAACGATTTCCAGCTTTGTCTATATAAAAAATATGGAAATAATGGCTGCCTTCCTCTAGTTTGCGAGTTATTTGTGTATCTGATGACGGAATTTCGTTTGCTTCCACCGGGTCGGGCATTGTTTTCGGAGCCTTGTCAAAAGTAAAATAAATTTTATCAACACCGGAAACGTCTTTAATCGGCTCCCACTTTACAGTAACGTTATTATTTTTTGTAAATCCCGTTTCCTTCATAGCTCCCACAACGCTAACTTTAATAGGTGTTGTTGTTTTATCCGGCTTTCTTTCATTTAAAACGTATGTATTTTTTACCCTGTCAAGGTATAAAATTGACAATCCGCCCTGTTCTTTAATGGGGTAGGGATATTCTGAATGAGTTTTACTGAATATTGCGTTTCTGTCTTCTCCTACTTTTTGGTCTTTCAAGTTAAATGAGTTATAATAAATATTTGCAACGCGGTCGCGAACGTCTTTCCAGAAAACATAAAGAACGTTATCTTTTTTAATTAAGTTTGATTGTTTGCAATCTGACGCGGTTTTTGATATTTTATAAATCTTGCGTTGTGATGGTGAAAGGTTGTCCCCATGCTTGATTTCTGTCATATAAATTGCAAAGTTAACGTTTTTATTGCTTTCCCAGGTAACGTATAGTTTACCCGAATCGTAATACGCTTTAGGGTTATGATTGTTACCATGATTTCTCGTTAACCGCCTTGCCTTTTGCCAAGTTTTACCCATATCTATAGATTTTTTATAATAAATTTCAAAAGGCACGTTTTTTTGACCCGCTGACGTAGGAGGTCTTGATTCCCAGAGCATATGGATTTCATTACCCCGGAAAATCATAAAGGGGCTAAACGAAAAGGAATATAAGCTAACGAGTTTTTTAGCGAGTGAAAAATTCCCCCCGTTGTCAATGCTCGTTATGTATTTAATATCAACCTGCAAGCTGTCTTTGTCTTTCTGGTGATAAAGCAAAAAGATTGTATTATTGTGATAGTAAACATACGGCATAAAACTCGTTCCTTGTGGGTCTATAATTTTTCGCGGGTCTGTAAAATCCTGTCCACGGTTTTCGCTTTTTGAAAAATACGTTGCGTTGTCATTGCCCTGCCATGTTACAAAAATACTGTCGCCTGATGATGCCGCTGTGGGGTTTATTGTTTTTGGCTTTTCTATTTTTATGGGTCCGCCAACTTTTCTGTTTTGGCTATAAGTTCCGTCAGGGTTTCTGAATTTTATATAAATTGTGTATCCATCGTTTTCTTTTTGAAGAAATGTGAAAAGCAACCTTGCGTTTCTATTTTCGTTTATGCGGAAGAAAATCATATCCTTTAATACCGGTTTGGGGTTATCCCAGTACAAATTCTGCGAAAATATTATTGAGCAAGTTATTAGTAATATTGTTATTAAAAATTTTTTCATCTAATCCTCTTCCTTATTTAACTAAGGCGTATAATCAATAAAATTATTGCATTTTTCCTTCTGCAATGGATTTAAGCTGCCTCGCCTGATTATAATTCGGCAAAACTCTTAAGGCACTATTACACAGGGCGACGGCTTTTTTATAATTTTTTTTCTGATATGCAGCTAAAGCCATATAATAAAAACGCGTTGCTTGTTTATATGTAACAGTTGGTTTAGGAGTAGCTTGCGTTCCGCCGCCAGTGCCGAACCTTTTTCTGTTTATTGCCTGTCTTTGTAAAATGCGTACTTTATTCATAATTGCGCTTTTAGCAAACGGATTAATGCGTATTGCCTGATTGGTTAAAGCAATGGCTTTATTATCGTTTTTATTAGCAAATTCAGCTGTTGCTTGCTGATAAAATCCTATAATCCTGTTTCTTTGTTTGGGTGTAAGTGTTTTGACCAGCCTTTGCGGTTTAGCTTTTTCAAGTAATCTTTGCAAGCCCTTTCTCCTGAAAAACGCGGTGTCGTCTTTCCGAATTTTTTGAAGCAAAGCATAAGCGCGTTCTTTTTGAACGTTTGGAGGTTTTAAATATTGCCTGATTTTATTTACATAATCGTTTAAAAACGTTATATAACCTTTAGGGTCAATGCGTTTATAAATGCGTTTAATGTATTCAAAAGCTGTTTCGTTGTTTGGAAACCACACAAGAATTAACCGCCATTGCTGTAAACTTTTTTGATATAAATCGTCCGCTTTTTTTGTCACCTTTTTCTCTTCTTTATATATATCTTCGGCTTGATAATAAAATTTCTTACCCCTCTTTTCAAACGAAATATAATAAACGTAATGTCTGTGTTCCGGTGTTAATTTACTTTCGCTTCTAACTAAAAGCGCTTCCCTTGCGGATTTTAAATACCGGCTTGCTTCTTCGTTTTCAGGAACAATTTCTAAAACTTTATTAAACGTTATAATTGCCTGTTTGAATTTTTGCTGGTCAAAATACGTTTTGCCGTCCTTAATTAATTTGGTAACGAGCTTGCGCAAACGGTCGTTTTCAAGCTTTTTAATATCTTTGGCTTTTTGATTGCATCGTGCTATCATGTTATCGCACCGCGCTACGTCTCTATCAGCTTTTAATTCCTCATAAATATTACGCGCATTGAAAAAGTTAATTTTTGCGTCCTCAAGCAAGGCTATGCGGTCCTTAATTTTTTCTTTTCTATCATTTACTGCTTTATCAAACTTGTTCATTCCTAGATCAAAAAACCTCTGAGCATCGTTGCGTATACGGGTAACGCGTTTTTGTTTGTCGATTATTTTGTCAATTCGTTCAATGTATTCCTTAACCTCTTTTTCTTTAAAAGGGTATTTTTTAGATATATGCTGAAATAAAGCTTTAGCTGGATAATATTTTTTTGCGTTAAATAAATTCACGGCTTTTGTAAAACTAACATTAAAATCGCGTAATAGCGCCATTCTTTTTTGTTTAAATAAAATATTCTCAATCTTTTTAATATAGTTATTTATTTCTTCATGTTTAAACGGATAGTTTTCTTTTAGTAAAGTAAACGCGTTTTTTGACTGTTCATATTGCTTAGTATTAAATAATCTTATTGCAGTGCTGTATTTTCTATTAAACTCTTCTTTTTTAGCTATTGTCATTAGTTTTATTTGACACGTTTTCATTTTCTTTTCAATTTCTTTATCAGGTTTTTCCCATTTTTTTAGATAATTCCTAAAATTTTCTAAAGCAAGTTTCCATTTTTTATCTTCAAAGTATTCAAGCCCCTTGGTTTTATACTCCCACGCTTTTTTATGCTTTGAATATAACGCAATTTTTTCGTTTGCATCTTTAATGACCAATTCGTTGTTTGCAAACTCTTGTTTCGCCGTTTGCATTAACTCAAGGGCTTTGTCAAATTTTTTGGCAATATAATTTTTTTCTGCCTGTTCGAATAATTGTTTAACTCTTTCTCCTAAACGTGAATAGCGGATGTTTTTTAAAAGTTTTTGCAATTCCGGTGAATCCTTAATTCTGATAGCCATTGTAACTGCTTTTTCTGCCTTATCAAAATCTTTGTTCTTTAATAATTGCTTTGCGTTTTTTATCTCCGCCGGCCTGCGTTCATTTATTAAATGATTGTTAAGCTTATTGAGTTTTTTGTTTACCGCCTCAAATAACTTTCCTTCATCACTAATGTTTAATGCCTTTACAGCGAGTTTATATTTTTCCCTTGCTTCTATGGGGTTTTTGTTTTCCTCTTCTTCCAAACCTTTGTTAATCGTATCTAAAACTTCTTTATATTTATTGTAAACTTTGTTGTAGTCTTGAATAATATTTGCTTTGTTTTCGTTATACTTAACGAGAAAGCGGTAAAGCAATAATGATTTTTTTAAGTAGTTTTTTTTGAAATGTTCTTGTGCCCGTATCGTTATTTCCTGCACAAGAGAAACATTAGTATTTGGCTTGAAGACATTTTTTAACTTAGGAAAATGATATACCGGATTTCTAAAAACAAAAATAATTTTTTCAAATTGTTCTACGGCTTTCTGTTTTTTGTTTTCTTTAAGTAAAGAAAACCCCTTATCCAAATATCGTTTGTAACGCTGTTTTTTTAATTTTAACTGCGTTTCAGGGTCAAGGTTATCATCTTGCTGTTTATTATTTTTTGCGTTGTTTTTTTGTTGTTTTTGTGAGCCTGTGTTTTTTTTCTCAACGGATGATTTTTCTTTTTTGTTTGTGCCGTCCCGTATATTATTCTGGACGGAAAAAATGTGAACCCCTGAAATAAGCAAAATCAACAATAATATGTATGTTTTTTTTATTAATATCATTAGTGTTTCTTCATATTTAAGTTAGTATTCTTTAATAATATTATCGGTTATTTAATAATATACTCTATGATAATATTTTAATCAATTTGTTAAAAAATTAATAGTATTAATATTTATGAATATTAATTTTTTGTATAAACATTTTTTGTTAATAAAAGAGGCGGGAATTGCCAATGCCGCCTCTTAATCAAATAAAAAAGACTAATAATGCCTGTAACTCTGTAAATTAAAACGATACAATTATTTATAATGAAACAGGACTTGAAGAGAAGAAAATCCCCCTAAATCTCCCTTTGAATAAAGGGGGACTTGAAGAGAAGAGAAATCCCACATTGTAGAGGAGATAATGGCCATTGTCGCCTCTATTGCCATGCCCCTACGCTTAGCTATCTTAAATTCATAAATCACAACGTATAAAAAAAAACCGCCCTCTTTACTTAAAGAGGGAGCTACAGCGGTGATTTTCTTATATACCCCATACTATTACTAATTCCCCTTCTTTACTCAAAGAAGGGGATAGGGGATGATTCTCTTCCTCCTCCCTCTTTACTCAAAGAGGGAGCTAGAGGGGTGATTCCTCTTTAAATTTGCACTCCCGTATTTTTTAAAAATTGACACTTATGCTTTATTATGATACTATTACTTTAATAAAAATATTTCGGGAAAAACATGAGCTATTTTAATTCAATTCCTTTGCGAAAATCAACGAGAAGATATTCAGTAGATACAATTTCTCAGGATATTATTGACGATGTTTTAAAAGTATCTAATGATTTTATAAAACTTGTTCCTTTAAAAGACGTTAGTATAATTCCTATAACGGATTCCGTTATTCATGAGCGCTTTAAAGCCGCTTTTGGCGATTACGGAAAACTTTTAAATGCTTCCGTATACTTTGCACTTACAACTGAACGCAATTACGGAGAAAAACCCGTAAACCTTGGGTTTATCGGCGAACAATTAGCTATAGAGTTAACTTCGCGGGGCATAGCAACATCATGGCTTGCTGTTTTTGATGAACAAGCTTTTAAAGGAGCTTTTGAAACCGGGAACGGACACGTTGTTCATTGCTTTATTTCTGCGGGATATGCTTCAGCGGGAATGCAGGATAAGTTCATAAATAAACTCATGGGTAAAACGAGTAATAAAAGAAAAAAACTTAAAAAAATAATATTCAAAGACAACGTAAAAACGAAGGCAGGCAAAAGTTTTCTTAAACAAAAAGGCCTTCTTGAAGTTTTTGAAATGGCTCGGCTTGCCCCGTCATGGCATAATACACAACCCTGGTATTTTATTCTAAACGACAATAAAATTTATCTGATAATGGATTTTGATGAAGCCCGGTATAAATTAAAAGTTGTTCATGAAAAATTTTTTTATAACAGCATTAGTATGGGCGTAATTATGTCTCATATCGCAATGTGCGCGCAGGAAAAGGGAATAAAAGGTAAATGGTCAATACTTCCAAAACAACGCGGTATTTCTATGCGGGAAGATTTTGCAATTAAACCGCAAAACGGCATTCCTTTTGCAGAGTTTGAAATGGAGATGTAGGTGGAAAAAACGGGTATAATGTGTATCGGATTAACGGATACGGAATTTACCGTAAAAAATTTTGATAAAGGTATGAATTCTTTATCCGTTGTGTCTAAAAAGATTGAGAAAGTTGATGCCCATGCAATACATTGTTATATTGCTGAAAACGCAAAATCTGTTTCGGAATATGAGAAAGTATTCGATAACGTGAAAAAAATTAAACCGGATATTTACTCCCTGCTCACATACGCAAAAGATGATTTTAAGGATTGCGATAACGTTTTAATAGTGCATACAAACGAACCCTTGCTTGATTTTTCACTTACCGGAAAGCTTTTAAAAACGCACGTTGATAATATTGCGGATTACACAATGAGCGAGAATTATCCGGCAGGTATTTCTCCCGCTGTAATATCTTACGATACTTTAAAAAAGCTTTTTATGATTTCTTCGGGAAATAACGAGCCATATAGTAAAAATTCCATTTTTAAAATTATTAATATGGATATTAATTCTTATGATATTGAAGTTAAATTAGCGCCTTATGATATGCGCAGAGACAGGCTTGATTTGTTTGCTGATACAAAACGAAATTTTTTAATATGTAATAATGTTTTTAACGGATTAGATAATATTCATTCGGATTTTGAAAAAATATACGGTCTAATACTTGAAAAACCTGAGGTTATGCGTACCTTGCCTGCATATATTGAAATAGAAATAACGGGGAATTGTGATTTAAACTGTGTAATGTGTCCTAGAAAACGTTCTGGCCGAACAAAAACGCAAATGAGTTTTAAAGATTTTAAGACCATTATTAAAGATATTCATAAAACGTGTAACGATGCAGTGGTTTGTTTATCGGGAATGGGCGAGCCGTTTTTACACCCTGATATTTTAAAAATGATTGATTTCGTTATTAATAAAACTCCGCTTAAACTCGTTATTGAAACATCCGGGAAAGATTTTAATAAAGACGTTGCTGATAAGGTTTTAAAACTTTATAATCCCTGTCTGCATATTATTTTTTCTATCGAGGCAGTAAACGCAACGGATTATGAAGAAATTAGGGGCAAAGATATTTTTAATTTTGTAGAAAATAATATAGATTATTATATTTCTCGCCAAACAGAAAATACTTTTTTGCAGTTCGTAAAAATGACTAACAATGAAGACAAGCTTGATGATTTTTATGAACGCTGGCCAAAATATCAAGATCGCATTATCATTGTTAAGTATAATGATTTTAGACATGAACTCCCTATGGATGATTCCCATGATTTGAACCCTGTAAAACGTTTTCCCTGCTGGCATTTAAAACGCGATATGTATATACATTCTAATGCACAGGTAGTGCTTTGCAAACAAGATTATCGAGGAGAACGCGTTTTCGGTAATGTACTTGAAAAGGGTATTTTTGCATGTTTTAAAGGCATTGAAGATTTTTATATATCTGATTATAAAACCGGTCCTGATGACTATTGTGTTGATTGTGGTGAGTATTATACGTATAATTTTTGATATGTATTTTATTAGAGCCGTAGTTTAGGTTTATTATTTTGCGTATTAAGTATGTAAATGTTTAATTATTAAGAATTTATAAAATTTTTAAAATTCAGTTGACACACTGTTTTAATATTAATATTATATTGTACACTGATTAGATAGAATAGAGAACGGAGGAAATAATTGGCACATTCATTATCCGCAAAAAAACGCGTAAGGCAAAATGAAACAAGCTATAAAAGAAATAAATCATATAAAACTATGGTTAAAAATCTTGAAAAAAAAGTTATACAAGCTATTTCAACTGGAAATAAAGAAGAAAGTTTATCGGTATTTAACGAGTATCAGAAAAAAATTGATAGTGTCGCCGGAAAAGGCATTTTGCATAAAAAACTTGCCGCTAGAAAAAAATCAAGAATAATGAAACGTATTAACGCGCTTTAAAGCGTTTGAACGGGGGCGATTTGACAAAAGCAGATATTGTAGAAATGATAAGTAATGAAATCCATATTACCAAAAAAGATATTGGGGCAATTATTGACAAGTTTTTTGATATAGTAAAAGAAGGGATTGCTAGTGATGCTCATATTGAACTACGTGGTTTTGGAACTTTCGGAACAAAATTACGTAAAGCAAGAATTGCCCGTAACCCTAAAACTAACGTGAAATTTGAGGTTCCTGAACATAAAGTCCCGTATTTCAAGCCGGGAAAAGAGCTAAAAGATACAGTTATTAACAGGTCTAAAAAAGAAAACAGCAACGGTTAATATTAATCACATAGCTTTTAAAAGTGAGCCGGTATGGACAAACAACAGGCAGAAGACCGCATTGAAGAATTAATCGAAATAATAAATTATCATAATGATTTATATTATAATAAAGATGAACCGGAAATTTCAGACAGCGAATATGACGAGCTTATGCGCGAACTCGTTAATCTTGAAAATGAATTCCCGGCATTAAGACAGGAGGATTCGCCGACACAGAAAATCGGCGGGAAACCCTTAGATAAATTCAAACCTTTTGAGCATCCTTTTAGAATGCTTGGTCTTTCTAATGTAACAAACGAGCAGGAACTCCTTGATTTTGATAAAAGAATTAAAAAAATAATCCCCGGTTATGAATTTAAATACGCTGTTGAATACAAACTCGATGGCCTTGCTGTGGAAATTATTTATGAAGACGGTGTTTTATCCGTTGGTTCAACGCGAGGTGACGGGGTTATAGGTGAAAATATAACGAATAACTTAAAAAACGTTTCTAATGTCCCTGTTTATTTACCGGAAAAAATAAACGGCCGGCTCATCGTAAGGGGTGAGGCTGTTATTCATAAATCGGATTTTGAAGATTTGAATAAAAAACGCTTTGCTAATGGCGAAAAGCAATTTTCAAATCCGCGCAACGCAGCAGCGGGGTCTTTGAGGCAATTAGACCCCGCTTTAGTTGCACAACGCCCTATTAAGTTTTACGCATATCAAGTTGTTTTAGAAAATACGGATATTGATTTTAATTCCCATAAAAAAAGTATAGATTGGCTTGATAAAATAAACATTCAGCCAACTCCGCATCGATGGCTTTGTAATTCTGTAGAAGAAATTCAGGATATTTATAATAAAGTTTCGAAAAAAAGAGAGAAAATCGATATCGAAATTGACGGACTTGTGATTAAAGTGGATTCATTCAAACTTCAGCATGAGCTCGGTGAAATTGCCCGCAGCCCGCGCTGGGCATGTGCGTATAAATTCAAAGAACCCGAAGTTACCACAACGTTAAACAATATTACGTTGCAAATCTCAAGGCAGGGGATTTTAACCCCTGTTGCAAAAGTTGACCCCGTAAGAGTGGGCGGTGTTGAGGTATCAAGTGTTACTTTGCACAACAAAGCGGAAATGGCGCGTCTTGATGTTAAAATTAACGATACTGTTAGAATTAAAAGAGCGGGTGAAGTTATCCCTAAAATCGTTGCTGTTGAAAAAACGTATAGAAACGGAAATGAAAAAGATTTTGAATTCCCTGATAAATGCCCTTACTGCAAAACTGAGCTTGAGGAAGATGAAAACGGTATTTTTGTGTTATGCCCGAATTATGATTGTGAGGGTAGGAAAGTTCAGAGGATCATTTATTCCATAAGCAAACCGTGTTTTAATATTGACGGGGTAGGCAACGAATGGATAAAAACGCTTTTTAATAAAAATATAATTGATGATACCGCTGATTTATTTGGTTTGGAAAAAAAGGATATAATCGATATTGAGCGTATGGGAGAAAAATCCGCTGAAAATTTTATTAATTCCATAAACGCGGCTAAAAAAGTTGAATATCCCCGGTTTTTAAACGCACTTGGAATAAAATTTGTCGGCCCTTCAGTTGCCCAAACTCTAGCTGAAAATTTTCCCCGGTTTGAGAATTTAACCAAAGCAAAGGAAGAGGAACTCGTTAATATTAATGAAATCGGTCCCAATACAGCGAAATCCGTTGTAGATTATTTCAGGGATCTAAGAAATATAAATTACGTTGAAAAGCTTTTTGAAAATGGCGTTAAAATAGTTTATGAAGAAAATAAAGTTAAAAGCGACGCGCTTAACGGCAAATCATTTTTATTTACAGGAACTCTAAAAAAAGTGAAACGCGATGAAGCAAAAGAATTAGTTAAAAAAAATGGGGGAAAAAATATATCTTCCGTTTCTAAAAACCTTGACTATCTCGTTGCAGGTGAATCCCCGGGAAGTAAAGTAGATAAAGCAAAGAAAAATAACGTAAAAATAATTACGGAGCAAGAATTTTTCGATATGATAGAGGTAAAGTGAGAACATGAAAGCAATAAAACTAATATCAATACTAATTATAAGTATGTTTATGATTTCATGCGGAGATAAGAAAAAACCCCGCACAACGCTTGCAAAAGGCGCATTTAACGTGTATTTGGGTAAGTGGCGAGGTGAAACGCGTTATTATGATAAAGATTTTAAACTCATTGAAACCATAAAAAAAACAGAAATAATTATTAAAACCGGTGAGAACAAATATGAATCCAAGGGCACGCTGATTTATGATAACGAAGCTGAACATAAGTTTACGACTAAGTATAAAATAGAAAACGGGCTTATAATGAAACTAATGCGCGAGGAAACGGAAATGTCTAAAATGTTAGGTAGTATGCGCTCCGGCGCGTTTGTTTGGATGGCATCCCAAGGCGATGATTTTACGGTTATAAATGAAAAAGTAACGCATAAATTACGCGTTGCTAACGGATACGACATAAAAAAAGGAAAAGCGCGTTTTATTAAATTCCGCCTTGAAAAAATGTAAACTTTATGATATTTTAAGAAAAATAATTTTTTAGGTTTTGACTATGAGAATAAAAGAAAGAATGTTGAATGCATTATTTATACCTGAAGAAAAACTAACGCTTAAATCTAAACTGGTTTTACTCGGTGAAATCGTTTTAATTTCCCTTATTTTGTATTTACTTGCAACGCATAAAATTTCCTTATTAGGCCTAGCTGATATACCTACTAAACTTTTAATCGTTGTAATCGGAACGCCTTTGTTAATTTTAACGGGAATATTTTTTATTAGCCTATTTGAGCAAAAAGAGAAAAATATTTAAATTGAGTTTTTATTTTCGGATTAAATTATTTGCATAATACCAATTCGCTTTGAATAATAGGATGTTTTCTGAATAATTAATTATTATAAATTTTCGTAGGCAACGTAATATTTGTTCCGTAATAAAATACATTTTTTATATATACTAATAATACTTTAAATTTTATGCAACCGACACTTTAAAGTGTCG
>CAYUYT010000101.1:0-12130 GCA_964449345.1 uncultured Spirochaetia bacterium
AGAACTTTTACCTAATTTTAAATTTGCACTCATTTTGAATATTATAATTGACATTTAAATAAATTTATGATATCATAAATAAATATATAAAAATAAGTTGTGTACATAATAATAAATTGTTATAAAACTAAAACTTTGTAATAATTTGGAGAATTAATGTTAAAAAATGCTTTATTATTAGGCGCAGGAGGTCCTTTAGGACCATTAGAAGCAGGAGCTATTATTGCTTTAGATGAAGAAGGCGTTAATTTTGACATTATTTCTGGGGCTTGCATTGGTTCAGTTTTAGCATTAAGCTATGCATGTCCGGCGAATGGAATGACAGGCAGGCAGGCCATTGAAAAATGGTGTGAAAACGCTTGTGTTTCAGATTTTATATACAATTACTTTCCCGTTAACTATAAGATTTTTTTAAAAGATCAAGGGATTCTCTCATCGTATTTTGATTATTTTAGAAAATTAATGTTAAAATTTTCATTTTTTGTAAATTTAAATCCTAAGAATGAATTTCAGCGCTATTTAAGTGATTTGTCTTTTTTATTTACCGATGTATTTTTTATGCCTAGTTTTACCAATTATTTCAGTGAAGCTTTAACTAGATTTTCCAAAGATGATTTTAAATTGTTTATAGATTTTGAAAAATTAAAAACTTTGAATGAAAAAGAGGTTTATATTAACGCTTTAAATCTTGAAACAAAAGAGATTCAGTTATTTAATAAGAATGAAATTACACCGGAAGTTTTAGCTGCGGGTTCTTCTCTTTTTTTCGTTGCAAACCCACAACTAATTGGAAATAACTGGTTTGCAGAAGGTTCTTATATCGATTCAATAAATTTTCAAGGAATTTTAGCGCAACATAGTGATATTGATAACATAGTAGTAATGAATATACTTAATAAAAAAGCATTAATTAGAAAACCGAAAAATCTTTATGACGCTTACAATTTATCAGTTATTCTTCCTTTTGTAACTATTGCTAGAGATGATATTAAAATATTCAAATTAAAATATGAGAAAAAATACAAAGCAGAAGCGCTTATCGTTGATTTTGATTTACCTGAAAATGACTTTGATTATTTGGATTGGAGCCATGATAATTTTAATAAATTAAAGAAAATAGGTTATAATGCCGGGAAAAAATTTTATAATGATAACAAACATAAATTATTGGACTGAAACATGAAAAACTTTTTTTGCGACATTGAATCGGTAATTACTCTTATTATACATAAAATAAAAAAAATAATTAAAAATCAAGGTTATATGCTATTTTTAAATGAAGAAACTTTTTTTCAGTGCTATGAAGTATCATTATCAAAAAATATTCGATATATACATAATAAAGAATTACTAAGGTTTTCTAGCTCAAAAGACGCAGAACATATATTTTTTCCTTTAATCAATAATCAAGCTGATTTTATTAAAACTTCTATTTATGATGAAAATATACCGGATGAAAAACAATTTTCACTATTAAAAAGCAGACCGGAAATCGAAAACGCCATCGCAATTCCCCTAAGGTATGATAGTGAATGTTTAGGATTTTTTATTTATTTGAAATTTAAAGAAAAAAATCCTGAAAAAAAAATAAAGAAAATTCAAAAAAAAATACGTTCTCTTTTACCCATACTTAAAAAAGCTTTGTATTTCAACAGTTTTGAGAGGATTAAAAACAATTTAAAATCTCAAAAAGAAAAGTTATTTGAGTTCTCAAGGGTAATAAAAAAATTAAATCAGTTACAAACTAAACCTTATTACACTCTGCTTAAAGAAATACTAAATCTTTTTCCATTTGATTTAGCTTACCTACTTTTAAAAGAAAAGAATAAATTAAAAATAACTGAAGGTTATACATCAAAAAAGGAATATATAAATTCCTATAAAAGATTATACAACTATTTTATAAAAGAAAAAAATATGCCTGAACCATTAAATCAGTGTGATATGGCTCTTAGTACTGCGTTTCTTACCCAAAAAAGCTATTATATAAAAGACGTTCAAAGTGATATGCCTTATGAAACGGAAACAGATATAGATAATCTGCCTATTAGAGAGAAAGATAAAGTAGCAATAAAATTAATTCAAGAAAGAATATATACCATTCTCCATATACCTATTATAGACGGAGAAGAAAGCGTGGGGGTACTAGAACTATTTTCATTTAATAATAATATTGTTGAATTGGATAATGAAGATATTCAAATGATTGAAAACATTGCAAGTTTTATACCTCTACTTTTAAGAAACTTGTCTCTTTATGACAGATTAGCGAAAATGAATATTTTTCTACGTAATCGGCATAGGCAATTTTTAGATGAATTAAAGTTAGCCAAAAATATTCAACAACAACTAATTCCACGAGTAATACCTGAAATAAAAAATATGGAAATTGCAGCTTTTTATAAACCTATGGAAAACCTTGGCGGAGATTTATACGATTTTATTAAGGTACGGGAACCTAATATTTTCGGTTTTTTTATTTCTGATGTTTCAGGACACGGAGTTCCTGCCGCACTTATTATGAGTATGATAAAAAGTCTGTTGGAAACCTCAGGTGAAAACAGAATAGATTCCAATTTATTACTTATGTATATAAATGAAAAAATATCCGGCAACACGGGGGGGAATTTTTTAACTGCTTTTTACGGACTTTATAATGCAGAAACGAAAAAATTTAAATATAGCCGTGCCGGACATAATTATCCTCTTATTCTTAGGGGTAATGAAATAATAGAACTTAAAGGCAAAGGAAGGATATTAGGTATTATGAATAACCTTACTTTTGAAACTAATGAAATAGATTTGGAACAGGGCGATAAAGTTCTTCTTTATACTGACGGACTTACCGAGGCCACAAATCCGCAAGGTAATGAATTTGAAAAGTATCTTCCGGAGGTAATGAGAAAAAACAAAGACCAAGAAATAAATAATTTCATCGAAAAAATATACCACGAATTACTAAACTTTAAAGAAAATTATATTTTCGAAGATGATGTCTGTATGGTAGGATTAAACATTAAATAAATTTCACTTAACCGTATTTTTATATTTAGTCAATACTACAAAAGCGCTTAGTTAATTATTTTATAATACTACCCTGCTTTGATTCTTAGTAAAAATATTTCTCGTAAAGAACGCAGAGCTGCGTTCTTTACTGGCATTTATATTTATTGTTTTTTCAAGATATATTCTATAGTTAAAAGCGAAATGCTATAAAAGGAAATTTTGAAAAAGCCGATTCTCTCCTTATTTTTCTGTAAAAAGTAAAATGATTAAGAATAAAAAACTAAAAATCATAGAAAAAAAAATAAAAACACTGCAATACACTTTTTCCGGTATGACTACTTAAAGAGTTAACTTTTATTTATTCACCCAGCGTATATCTTTGAATAAAATATAAAATTGTATGCCGTTTTCAAATGGAATTCGATAAAACCCTTTGGCTTTTAAAATATTAGCAGAAATCACTGCCATTTCATAACCGTCTTTTTCAATAGCTCCCCAGTAAGGTATGATTAATTTTTCAAACTTATTTTGTTCGCCGTAATTTTTTACTTTAATTATTTCAGATTTAATTTTTTGTTCAAGCGTATCGTTTTTCCATGCCCAAAGCCACGAGTTATCTATTTCAGAGAAAGAACCCACTGCTTCGAACTCTGCTTCGACTTTTGCTTCATTTTCATCCCCCCAAATGAAAAGACCCGTTGTTTGATTAATGTTAAAATTTGGATAAGCTGTTAAAAAAAAATCTTTTATTATTTTATCTTGCTGTTCTTCAGCGTAATTAAACGAATTTTTAACTAAAGAAGCATAATCAACGTTGTTTTTTTTCGTCATGAATAAATCCTGCATAATTATCGCAGGCCTCCTGCTTCACAGACAATATAACTTACTGACCACTAAAGTATAATATTAAAAAAGCGAAAAAATCAAAAATATTTATAAAGATTAAATGATTTGACTGGTTTTTACATTATACGGATTAATTATTTAATCCTTTTACCTTGTTTATATTTATGCTTTAAAAGTAGTTTCCCCTTAAAGGAATATATAAAAACGTATCCTTGGAGAACACCTTCATACCATGAATAAACTTTGTATTTATTACCGTTATTATGATAATAAATTTCTTTTCCGTGCTTTTGATTGTTTTTATAACCACAGTTATATTTTAATTCTTCTTTATGGTTGTAAACTTTATATTCGCCATAATATTTTCCTTCTCTATAATCTATTTTTACTTTTACGTTACCATTTGAATGATATATTACACTCATGCCATGCCTTTTGTTGTATTTGTACGTTATAACAGAGGTAATTCTTCCCTGAGAAGTATAATTAAAAGTTGGTCCGTAAAGTTTACCGCCTTTAAAGTTTATTTTTTTATGTACATTTCCGTTAGAATAATAATATATTTCTTCACCGTCTTTTTCGCCTTGTTTATACGTTATTTGATGGGCAATTTTGCCGTTTACATAGTAAATATATGACTTGCCGCTTAATTCACCATTATTATATGTAAAAATTTTATATTTATCTCCGTTGTTATAATAAATTGTATATCTTCCGTGTTTTTTTCCGTCAAAATAATTGATACTGTAAATTGGGTCTCCGTTTATACGAAATTTTTTAGTTAAACCGGAAAGCTTGCCTCTTCTGTAATTAATAATAACGGCTTTATTTCCATTATAATAGTTAATTATTTCCGTTCCGTGTTTTTCATCATTTTTATATTCAGTATTCTTTTTGACTTTTCCGTTATTATAATATTCTTTTCTATTGCCGTTCAATTTATTGTTCACAAAATCCGCTTCGATATATAGAGTTCCATGAGCAAAAAATTTAAGATGCTTTCCGTTTTTCATTCCCTTTTTATACGTTGTTTTTGATTTAATTTTTCCGTTATGAAAATATTCTATTTCTAATCCATGTTTTTTATCATCATTAAAATTCGTTTTTATATGTACTTTATCTATCCATTTGAAATAAGTTAAGCTCGCTCCGTTTAGCATTCCGTTTTTGTATAAACTTTTATTCTTTATTTTACCGTTCGCATAATAAGTAATATAATATCCGTCCTTCTCCCCTTTTGTATAATTTTTTACTTTAGTTTTATGTCCGTATTCGTTATATATACAAACCTGTCCGTGTAAAACGCCTTCATAATAATTTATTTTCTTCTTTATGTTTCCGTTCTTAAAATACTGGATTTCTTCACCGTGCTTTAAGTTATCTTTGTAGTATACAATGTATTTTATTTGTCCGTTCTTGTAATACTGAATCGTAGTGCCGTGCAATTTATCTTTGCTATAACTAACGCGTTTTAATAAAGCGCCTTCTTTATCGTAAAATATTTCTTCACCGTGTTTTTCTCCGTCTTTATAGAAAGCTTTATAATCAAGTGAACCGTTTTTTCTGTAATTATACGTTTGACCGTTCAATTTTCCATTTTTATAAGTAAAACGCGTTTTAACAATTTTACTATCATAATAGTTTTCTTGATGTCCGTGCTTTTTACCGTTTTTATAATGTGTTTTTGAAAACAGTTTACCGTTTACTAAATATTTATAGCTCCAACCGTTTAGTTTATTGTTTTTATACCTAAATTTATATTTTATTTTGCCGTTTCTATAGTATAAATAATATGTTCCGTGAATTTTTGAATTTAAGTATGGAATTTGCTGTCGAATTTTTCCATTAAGGTAACGCGTTACTTTTACACCGCTGAATTTTTTAACTTCAAATTTCTCAATTACTTTGGGTAATTGCTTATTTTTATATTCCTCTATTGTTGATATTTCTATGTTATCATCTGCAAAAAGTAAGCAGTTAAAAATGATTATTAGAAGCGTTGTTAATAAAATTTTTTTCGGCATATTAATATCCGTATTAAAATTAGTTTATTTTATTTTACGATAGAAAAAGTAAAAACCTTTCACCTTTATATATCAACACTTGCGTTTATTTTACGTTGGCGTTAATTAAAATTATCGGAAAAATTAAGCCGTTTTTAAAGTAGTATGATAATTTAACTATAGTAATCATAATAAGGAATATTATTCGCGGGTTATGGGAATTGTAAAATAAAATTCAGAGCCCATTTTGGTTTTAGAATTAACGTATATATTCCCGCCGTGAAGCTCAACAATATTTTTGCATATTGCGAGTCCTAACCCTGAACCGTTTTCGCCTTTAGTGCCTTTTTCATGGAATTGTTTATATTTATTAAATATGTCATTAATATTTTCTTCAGGAATACCAAGTCCTGTATCTTTAACGAAAATTACAATTTTATCTTTTTTCTTTTCGCACCAAATAGATATTTTTCCGCCGCTATGGGTAAATTTAATGGCGTTCGATAAAAGATTGTTAACAACCTGAGTAAATTTTACAGAATCAATTTCTATTTCAATCGAACAGTTTTCAAGCCCATAAGGGAAATCAAGATTAATGCCCTTTTTTTCTGCTAATAATTTAAAATTATCCATACTTGATAAGATAATTTTAGAAAGATTTGTTTTTTCAAGGTTTAACTTCATTTCCCCTGATTCAAGTTTAAGTATGTCCAACAAATCATTAACATAATCAAGCTGTATTTGTGCGCTTTTTTGAATTTGGTAAACGTAAGATTTTAATTCTTCATCACCAGAAATTTTTTCATGATTGATTAATAATTCGCTAAAACCTAATATTCCAAAAAACGGGGAACGTAAATCATGTCCGGCTATAGCGAGAAAATCGTCTTTCATTTCTAATAGTTTTTTTAGCTCTTTATTAGCTTTTTCAAGTTCTGTGCTTGCTTTTTTGTTAAGTAAATGCGCGCTAATTATTTCCGTTGCAGTTAAAAGCATTCTTACCGATTCTTCATCCCATTTTTGTTGTAGACTTTTGCTTTCAAATATAATAAACCCGTACCAAATACCTTCAGTCCAAATAGGGATTATTAAAGTAAATTTTGTTTCGTTACTAAATAGAACTTTTTTAACATTTCTATTTAAGCTTCTAGGGCTATTGTTAATAAAAGTTCCTGAAGATAAATTTTTGCGAAAATCATTAAAATCATCATTGAGTTCAAAGAAAAATTCTTTATTCATACGGGGAAATGAAACAATTCTCTTAGTAAATAATCCTTTGTCCTTTGAATAATTTTTAAATATACTTATTCTGTATGACCTTGACGCGTCTAACAGAAAACTTAATGCGGATTCTAAATCTTCACTTTTATCATAACTAGATAATAAGGCTTGAGAAAACGTTGATAATGCTTCTTCATATTCGATTCGTTTTCGAAGTTCGATTTCAGTTTTTTTTCTTTCAATTGAATATATTAATGACCTTTCTAATAAATAGTCATCAAAACGATTTTTGATAAGATAATCATTAGCGCCTTTTTGGATTGCTTTAAATGCAATGTCTTCGTCTTCAATTGCGGTTAAAACCACGATAGGTATATCATTGTATTTTTTATATAACTTTTCTAGAGTTAGTAACCCTGTGCTATCCGGAAGGTTTAAATCTAAAATTATTGAGTCAACGTTATTCGTTTCAATTGCGAAAAAACCGTCATCAAGATTATTAACGTGTTCAATTTTAAAATTATAAAATTTTGATTTTTCGAGAAGTTTTGTAATGTGGTGCGAAAATAATTTACTGTCCTCGATGAGCAAAATTCTAATTAATTTATTATACATTCCTAATCATCCCTATATAAAATATAATAACGACGTATTTTTTAGAAAATTTAATATTTATAAAAATTAAGTAATATACTAATTCCCTTCTTTATATCAAAGAAGGGCTAGGGATGATTTTCATCTCCGCGCCCTTTGCGGTTGACTTTTTTTTATTATGTTTCGCGTGTTCCGTGGCAAATTCCATATTCGAGAAAATTTTAGGATTATTGATAGATTTACCGAATCTAAAACTTGCACGAAAAATTCAAGTAATCAGGATATAAATAAATTTGCCAGAAGGTTGATTTATAGGGTTTTATATTGATTTTTGCTCATTTAAGCATTCTAAGAGAATATCTTTATTAATTATTCCCCACATAACGAGAATTTCTCCTAATTTTAAATTTTTGTTAGAAGATTGAAAGTTGAGCGCTTTATTTAATTCTTCAAAAGTTATAACGTTTTCTTCAAGCAATATTTGCCCTATCTTTTTATACATTTCTAATCCTTATTATAATTATACTATGCTTATATTAAACAATGATTTTTATAAAAAAGTTTTAGCTTTAGTAAAAACGCTATAAATTGACCCCTGTTTGTCCGTTTTCAGGTTCATGAGATATTTCTTGTTTTTGTGCGCCTCGTTGCGCATTTTTGTTTTCAGAAAATGAAAAGAAAAATTCGCTCCCCTTTCCCGGTTCGCTTTCTACCCATATTTTACCGTCAAGTTTTTCAATTAGTTTTTTACAAATTGTCAATCCAAGGCCTGTGCCGCCAAATTTTCGTCTGTTAACATTTTCTAACTGTCTAAAAAGGTCAAAAATTTTATTTAAATTTTGTTTACTGATTCCAATTCCTGTATCTTTAACGGAAAAAGTTAAAACATTTGCCTTTCTGTTCACATTCAATATTATTATGCCTTTTTCCGTAAATTTTACAGCGTTGCCGATTAAATTGAAAAGAATTTGCCTTAGCCGAGCCGAATCAGAATTTATAATGTTGACACCGTTGAAATTCCTTTCAAAAGTAAGTCCTTTTTTATTAATTTTTTCTTTTAGTAAAGTGAATATATCATCCACTAACTCAACCAAACTAAATTCAGATGAATCAATTTTAACCGCTTGGGTTTCTATAACGGATAACTCTATTATATCGCTAATTATATCGAGAAGCTTATTACCAGATTTGAAAATGTTACTAGTGTATAATTTTTGTTTTTCTGTTAAAGTTAAATCTAGAGTTAATAATTGGCTAAAACCAATTATGCCGGTTAACGGCGTGCGGAGTTCATGCGACATCATAGCGAGAAATTCGGCCTTCAATTTATTCGCTTCATCTGCTTTTACAAGAGCAATTTCTAGATTTTTATTCGTTTTTTCTAATTGCTTTTTTGCCTTTTTGATTTCTTTTCTTCTGGATTTTTCCTTTTTAACCATTTGCTCAAGTTCAGCGATTAATTTTTCTTTAATTCTCTCTTGTTTTTTTCTATCTCTAATATCTATTGCGGTAATTCCTATTAAACTTTGATTTAAGGGTGAATCCTGAAACATAGTCATGTTAAGCAATAAAGGAAAAATATTTTTGTTTTTATGCTTATGGTCAATTTCAGCAGCATTTACATTTTCATGTGTTTTAAGGTAATCCAAAATAGACAAGGAATCTAATTTATGATTAATATTAAATAACATATTAATATTTTTGTTTTTAAGCTCTTCGCAGGTATAACCGCAGATTTTGGCATAAAATTCATTAATGTATAAAATATCACCTGCAAAATTGATTATCACAGTACCGTAACCTGCATTATCATTTATACTTTTGAAACGTTTAACCTCTGCCTGTGCGATTAACCCTTTCGTTTTATCAACAATTGAAATGATAATTAAATTTTGTTTTTTCAAAAATATATTAGATAAATTAACGTAAGCAATCTCCCCGTTTTTTCGATTAATTTTTATATTTTCTTTTGTTACTATACCGTTTAGTTTATCTTGACTTAATTCGTTTTTGTAACTATTTCCGGATAAAATTTTATTATAAAAATCCTTAAAATTATTTATTTCATCATAAGACCAACCTGTAATTATATTAAATTTTTTATTCGTATATAAAACGTTTTTTTTATCCATTGTGAATAAGGCAAGTCCGATTGGTAAGTTTTCGAATATATTAGCCATGTTCTCATATTCTTTAACTAAAGCTTTATTTGCATCTTCCAATGAATTCTTATAATTGATAAAATTAGTAACATTTCTAAAAATTAAACAAAAAGATTTTTTATAAACAGAATAATAAATTTCTAATGTTTTTTTTCTTCCCGAATTCGTTGTTATATCAAAAATTTCCGGTACAAATCCCTGATTATAAGATTTATCAAGTGTTTCAAAAACACTCTTTATTATTTTTTTAAACTTGTTTGTATTATTTTCGCCGGGTAATAAATTGAATAAATCATTAATGTTTTTTACGTTGTTTATAGTAATATCAAAGAGTTTTTTGCATTCTTTATTTATTAATGCAATATTTCCGTTTGAGTTAATTATTAAAACGCCTAAAGGAATATTTTGTAGAAGAGTATTTAATGTATTGAGATTATTGTCGAATTTTTTTATTAATTCGAATAAATGATTAGCTTGAAAAAACAAACCTAATTTTTTGCTTTCTTTGTAGAAAGAATAATCATATTCATTTTGCAAGTTCCAGTTATTGTTTATTTTATAAAAAATGTTTTCGTTATTATTACGATTTGAATTTTGTGTTCCCAGATTAGCCGGATTATTATTCCCACGATATTTTTTTTTGCCTTCAAAAATATTATGCAAATAATTAATCTTTTTTTCTATTTTCAATTCGTTGTTATGATAAATTATTTTTTCATTTTCATCTTTTAAATATACATTTATTGGCAAATTATCAAAAAAGGTTTTAAAATCAGTATTGGTTAGTGTTTTTTCTTTGCTATTTATTTGTTTAGCGGAAAGTAAATTTTTATACCGCAATACGCGTTTAATATTATTCAAAGTAATTTCTTCGATTAATAAGAAATCGTGAATAATTTCTTGATATATCAACTCTTCAGCGTAATTAGAATTATCCCCTAACCCTACTACCAATATTTGATTTTGATTTTTTATTGTGTGAAGAAATTTAACTATATTATCCGTTGTTTTTGCAAAAATTATAGAATTATTATCGATTTTCTCTGGCAAGGTTGCTTCGTCTAATAAAGTAACATTAACCTTAACTTCAAATATTTTGCTGAAAAAATTAATAAATCTTGAGTATAAATTTTTATCTTTTACTATTAAATAAATTTTAAATTCTTTCTTCATTATAACACCGATATTAGTATAACGTTATACAATTCGTTGTCAACTAATATTTTCAAAAATTTAAAAAATTATTTTTTTCCGTGTTTTAAATTTTTCAAAGGAATTTTAAAATAAAAAGTACTGCCTGTTCCCTGTTCGCTTTCAACACCTATAATACCACCGTGTAATTCAATGAAATTTTTGCAAATAAAAAGCCCTAACCCCATACCGTTATCTTGATTATTTTTGTCTTCATATCTTACGAATTTTGTAAAAAGCGAATTTATTTTATCTTTTCTAATCCCGGGACCTTGATCAACAACGTGGAATTCCAATTCTTTGCTATGATTAATTTTGCATTCTATGAGTAATTCGCTATTATGGGGAGAAAATTTAATCGCATTTGTAACTAAATTGTTTATCACCTGAGCTATTTTAGGGCGGTCAAAATAAAGCTCTTGTGATACGACTAAACAATTTGCTTGGATTTTTATTTTTTTATTTTGCGCTATTATTATAAGGGGCTCAAGTGTTTTATAAAAAAACTCCTTAGTATCAACTTTATACAGATTAATATTCATTTGCCCCGCTTCATGTTTTAAAACGAATAAAATATCATTAATGTATTTAAGCTGTGTGTCTGCTGTAGATTTAATTAGTTCTAAATACTCTTTTATATGTTCAGGTAAATCATAGCTAGAATCTAATAACATCAGCTCACTGAAACCGGAAATACCGGCAAGTGGTGTTCTTAAATCATGGCTTATAATAGCGAGAAAATCGTCTTTTAGCGCTGAAAGCTTTTTAAGTTTTACCATATTGCTATGGCGTTCTATTGAATATTTTATTGATTTATTTAATAATTCTTTATTAATATCGTTTTTAATTAAGTAATCCTGTACACCCTTTTTTACAGCGGTAATTGCTCTGTCTTCATCATTCATTCCGGTTAAAATAATTTTTGGCAATTCCTCACCGTAAATTTTATCTAAATTATCAATCTCTTCAATACCATCGCCGTCAGGAAGAGCTAAATCTATTAAAATAATATCGTATGTGTTGGATTTAAGTAATTCTTTAGCTCGCTCAATGGTTTTTGCGTGAGATATGCGGTAATCAGGGCGAACAATATTGTTTAAATATTTT
>CAYUYT010000102.1:0-2128 GCA_964449345.1 uncultured Spirochaetia bacterium
AACAGAGCTACTTTGAACTATTACAGTTAAAATTGTACCTGCAAATAAACCTAATAATGGGTTTGAACTAAACTCAATAAATAAATTTCTAAATTGCGGGTTATGTCTTAATTCTTTCAATGGAGCAGACATAATACTCATTGCAAAGAATAGTATACCAAAACCAAGAGTTACTTTACCTATCAATTTTATTCTATCTTTTTTTGAAAAAATATATAATGCGCTTCCGACTGCAATTGCGGGTAACGCAAGGACTTTTAAATTGAAAGCTATTAACTGACCGGTAATAGTTGTGCCTACATTTGCTCCAATAATTACACTAGCAGATTGCATTAAAGTCATTAAACCTGAATTAACAAAACCTACTACCATTACCGTTGTTGCGCTTGAGCTTTGTACAATCGCGGTTATTCCAAGCCCGGTTAATACGCCTCCGATTCTGTTGCCGGTAAGAAATTTAAGCGTTTTACGTAGTTTGTCTCCGGCAATTTCCTGTAATCCTTCGGACATAATCCGCATACCGTAAATAAATAAACCAAGTCCGCCGATAACGAGTGAAGCGGCTTGAATACTCGCTTTGTAATATTTATTTAAAATTATAATTAATAATGCGCCGAGAATAAAACTGCTTATTATGAATTTATTTTGCGTTGTTTGGGAATTCGCTCTTACTTTTACCATATAAACCGCTCTTTGCCTTAATTATTTCGTAACAAAAAAGTAATACAAAGTTAATATAAAATTAATATAGATAGAAAATTTTTTTTAATTTAAATTAAAATTGATAAATGATTTAAGGCATACGTTTCCATGGATAGTCCCATTTGCTCACTTTCCACCATTTTTCGGGGAATATCTGGTCGTTCTCATATTCATAAAAAAGCAAAGTTCCTTCAAAACTAAATGTAAAAGCCCACCATTCCGTATAACCCTGATAACTTTGCATACACTTTAAAACGGGCATCCCCATAGCATTTTTTTCAATAGTTGTAGGCTTTCCAACTTCCTCTCTGAATTGTTTTCTTGTCATACCGGAAAAAACGCGTTCCTCATCGATAGCATGGCACGCGCAGAGGTACGCGTTACCTTCAAATGCGCCAATCCAAAAAAACTCATAAGTGTTTTTATACCCTTTAAACAAGGTGTTTTTTATTTTTGCCCAAAGATTTTTAATTCCCATATTTTTATTATAGTGCATTTAATTAATATTTATAATTTTTATTTTGATTTTTTCGTTTTGTCCCATTCTACAGGGATTAGTTGGTTATTTTCATATTCATAAAATATTAATTTGTTTTCATTATTAAATGTAAATGCCCACCATTCAATATAACCCTGATAACCTTGCATATATTTTAATATTTTAATGCCATTTTCATGATTTTCCGTTTTAGTTGGTTTTCCTGCTAAATCCCTTAATTCCTTGATTGTCATACCCTTTGTAACTTGATTTGTTTCAACGCATTTACTTGCCTTTAAATAAGGATTATCCGGGAAATCACATATCCAAAAGAACTCATAAAAATTTCTATACCTTTTAAACAAGGTGTTTTTTATTTTTGTCCAAAGATTTTTAATTCCCATATTATTATTATAGTTTAAAGCATGGGGAATAGTGTATGATATTTTGAATTTTTAAAAGTTAATTCATATATCAATAGTGAAATCAAAACATAATATTTTTATATTTTAAAACACTATTGCGTTGTTTTTAATGTATTCTCTCACATTGTTTAACTCCTTTTGGCTTCGTATTATTCTGTCATAAAAAAGGCGCTGCCATTTAAAATGTATTTCACTTTGCATTTGGTTGATTGTTCGTGTACAAATTGATTTGAATGCCCCGATTATTGATGGCAACGATTTTTTCCCGGATTCTTAAATCGTTTTTTACCGGGTGATAATGATTCATTTTGCATTTTTTGAATTTTTATATTCATTTTTGTGCCTGAGGTATTTGATGTAAATCCCGATTCCGCCTCCAACCCCAACATTGTGTATAAAATTTTTATTTAGGATTTTGATAAACAAAATTTAATTTGTATCTTTTGTTTACAACATCGGGGAGAAGTTATTATGCAGTATAAAAAGCTTGGTTCAACGGATTTAGAGTTATCAATTCTAGGTT
>CAYUYT010000102.1:2138-12129 GCA_964449345.1 uncultured Spirochaetia bacterium
CTTCGGAAACATCAACTGGCAAGTTTCTGCTCTAGGTTTTGGCTGTATGAGATTTCCTTCAATTAACGAAGCCCAAGTAAGCAGTCATCTTGAATTAAAAATTGATGAAAAAAAAGCAACGGAAATGATTGAATACGCAATTGATGCGGGAGTAAATTATTTCGACACAGCGTATATTTATCATTACGGAGATAGCGAACGCTTTTTAGGCAAAACGCTTAAAAACGGTTTTCGTGAGAGGGTTAATCTTGCTACGAAAATGCCTTTTCATTTCGTTAATGAGGAAAACGACCTTGATAGAATTTTTAACGAACAGCTTGAAAGATTGCAAACGGATTATTTTGATTTATATTTGATGCATGGTTTGTCAGTAAAAACATGGGATAAAGCAAAGAAACTAAACGTTTTTGATTTTATTGAAAAAATAAAAAAGCAGGGCAGAGCAAAGTACATTGGTTTTTCATTTCACGATAATTTTAATGCGTTTAAAGAAATTGTTGACGATTACGACTGGGATTTTACGCAAATACAGTATAATTATTTCGATATAGGCTATCAGGCCGGTAAAAGAGGCCTTGATTATGCCTCGAAAAAAGGGATGGGCGTTGTGGTTATGGAACCTTTACGCGGCGGAATGTTAACGGATTTACCCGGAGATATTACTTCGATTTTTGATAAAGACGGTACTTATAAAACCCCTGCAGAATGGGCATTGCGCTGGGTTTGGAATCATGAAACGGTTTCGTCTGTTTTAAGCGGAATGAGTTCTATGGCTCAGCTTAAAGAAAACATTGAGATAGCAAACAACGTAAAACCGGGAGAATTATCGGAAAAAAACGTTGTTGTAATACACGATGTTATTAATGCTTTGCGCGATAAGCTTAAAGTTAACTGCACTAATTGCGGATATTGTTTGCCATGCCCGTACGGCGTAAATATCCCGCAATGTTTTTCTTATTACAACGACTTATTTTTATTTAGCGACCAAAAGCCTTCAAGAATGCGTTATAAGTTTATGCTTTCTCCTGAGAATAAAGCATCCAATTGCAAGCAATGCGGCGAGTGCGAGGAACAATGCCCGCAGCAAATTGAGATTATGAAGGAACTCGTTAATGTTAAACGGCAATTCGAGGGTGATTAAAATTAATTATTATTTAATCTTTTTATAGCGTTTATGGCTCTATTTAAACTATCAGAAGATTTTTTTGCAAATTCCGGCCTCCAAATTTCTCTCACGTATTTATTCATCTGTTCGTTGTATTTTTTCCCAATTTTCGCAGTACTATCTATAGGTAAAATATCTTTTCTCAATTTAGAATTAGGTGATAATTCAACGAGGCGAAATAAATATTGTTTAGGATTAGGTATATTTTCTATATTGGTTTCAATTTTAATTATGTTAATGTTAAGAAATTTTGCCATTTCTTGACGGTCCGCTATTAACCATGATTCAATTTCTCTAACGGCTACTCTGAAAACTAAATTTTTTTCTTTTTCTTGTTTTAGCCAGTCTTTAATTAAATTAGGCGCACATTCAGCCCTATCTAAATCAGTTACAACAATAAAAGGAATATATTTTGAAGCTTGATTAAATCCCTCAGTACTTTTTTTTAAATATCCATAGCCGCCTTTTGTGTAACGATTTTGAATAATACATTGATTACAATATTGATTTATCAATTTTTCTATAACTGTTTCTTGAATAACGTCTTCGAAGGCAATATTTATGTAGAAAATTTTTTTATTCATTAAAAGTCATTTCCATTTGACTAATTTTATCCGGTGTTACGAGGGGAATAACAGCATCTCCTAATGTCATCCCACCTTCAAGCATTGCTAATATTTCTTTATGATTAGCGGCTGTCTTAATCATTGTACTTTCTTTATCGTGTTTTAGAATTAAAACTTCTTTAGCAGAAATGGATTTGTCATACAATAAGTGCTCACTATGTGTACTCATGAAAATTTGTCTATTTGGTTTTAAAAGTTTATCAATAATTGAAGGTAGGCGTTGAATAATTCCTGAATTCAATGATAACTCAGGTTCTTCGAGTAACAATATGCTATAATTTTCAAGCAATGCCCAAAATAATCCAATTAACCGTAATGTACCGTCGGAAAATTGGGATTCTTGTTGTTTGGCAGGAGTAGCTCTCCAATGTTCGTATTTTGCCTCTAAATGAGGCTTGCCTGTTTTATCTTTGACTTCCTTTAGTTCTTTAAAATTGGGTAAGACATTTTTTAATACTTCTTCGATTTTCTTTAATGTTTTTCTTTTTGTTTTTGGTGAAGTCCTTGCTACTTTTTCAATAAAAGTTTTGCCATAAGGATCTCCGGGTAAATTAGGCCCGCTAAATGCATGGGGATTTCTTACTAATTGCGGCACAAGATGAAGGTAGTTGATTTTGGTGAAGAAATCAGCTATTTCGCGGAAATCTTTATTAGAATTTATCTGTTCCAAATAAGTTTGGGTTAGTAAAAGTTCGTCTATTTTGTCTTCCTCATTTGGTCTGTCTAATATAATAATTCCATTTTTCCAAACTTTTTCATACGTTAACAACGTTAAATGCTTTCCTCTTTGTTGTTGAGTTATTGCTAACGCATATATCCATGAATTTTTTGCTTCCTTATCGGATAAATGTATTTCAATTTCAACATTTGATGGCGTTCTGGCATTTAAACATCTAATTTTTGATAATTTACCTCTGCTTGCAATAGCTTCCTGTAATCCTCCGCCTTTTTGCTTTGTTATATCTGCTAAAAATCGAAATACGTCTAAAAAGTTAGACTTCCCTGATGCATTAGCCCCAACGATGAACATTTTTTCTTTTAGCTCAACATCCACTTCAAGAAAATTTTTCCAATTTTTAATTTTTACTCTTGAAATCCTCATATTATTCCTTATCAAATATCATTTATAAAATTAATTAAATTTATTGTTTACTTCTATAATTTTTTAATTTAATTAGTTATTATGAAAATTGAACTCGATATAACGCAAAGCAAAAAACACGCTAAAAAGCTGTGGTCAGAAATGCATAACTGCGCCGAAGTTGTTACGCGCATTATTTATGATACAGGCATTATAAGCGAATACGATAAAAACACCGTGTTATCCGTTCCCGTTGGTTTCGGCGGCGGTATGGCTGATTCATTTAAAGGGGATTGCGGAGCTTTATCCGGCGCTGTGATTATTTTATCGATTATACTTGATAAGTATGGTTATTCGCGGCAAAACAAATATTCCGTTATCCGGGATTTTATCACAATCTTTGAGAGTGAATATAAAACCGTTTCATGCCCTAGACTGCGGAAAATTAAAACAACGGGATGTTTTAAAATTACCTTCCGTACAATTGAACTCCTTGTTGACTATTTAAATAACTTCATTTTATAATTATAATAGGTGATTATATGAAACTAACGCGTTTGATTATAGTTTTTATTTTGATTTCAGTAGTAAATTTAACGGGAGCAATAAGGAAAACCCTGATTAATTTTGAGTTTGCAAAAATTGATTATTCCGGTAAATCGCCGGAGATAAAGCCTTACGTTGACATAACTTTTAAATTGTATAAAAGTTTCTGTCCTAAAACCGTGAAAACGTTTTTGAACGTAGTTAATTCAGGTTATTACACGTTAAAGAAAAAAAATCATAGCTTTTATGGTTATAAATACACTTTACGGAAAAATAAGCTAATAACGTTTTTAAATGCAAAATTTAGTTTTGTTAAATCCGGTAAAAAATTACTTTATAAATTTATGAAAATTAGAAAAGCATTTTGGAGCATTGATGTTGAAAAGGGAAGAAAAATTCCAATAATGAAAGGGACGTTGATGCTGGATATAAAGCGTAAAAATTTTATATACTTTTCCGGAGGAAAAATCAGGCGGAATAGTAATTTTGCAGTAATAGGCAGGATTGTTCCCTCGAATATGAAGAAATTTAACAGTTTAATAAATATCAAAACGAAAATACAGCCATGGAGAGGGCATAACGCATTACGTGAATTCATTGTATAAAAAAAACCGTTGTTTTTAACCGTTGATTTAGGCAGTAATTTAAAGCAGTATAAAATCTTTATTTAAATTTTATTGATTAAATTTTTTCGGAACTTTTGGTTTTCCCGTTGTATTTTCTTTTTTTTCTTCTTTTGGTTTATTTTTTTCAAGCTGTTTTTTCCGTTTTGCCTTATACCTTGCGCTTTGTTTTTGGTTTCTATGTTTTTTTAGTTCAGCATCAATATTTGCGCCGTCTTCCCCTAAGCGGACCATGGCGCGTTTAATAACGTATATTTTATACTGATTCGTTGTTTTAAACATCATCTTTTTAAGCTCGTCTTTTAATGACATTATTTGCAATTTACCTGCCATTCTTATTGCTTCTATTTGGATTCGCGGTTTAATATCTTTGCTTTTTACTAAATCTTCAACAACGCTGTGCCCCTGTTTGCCCGTTAACGCGCCTAATAAACGCGTTGCGTGTATTTTAACCCAAATGTCGTCTGATTTATAAATGATTTTTTTAAGAATGCCTGCGCTTTCATCAGGCCGTAGCCCAACTAAAAGAGATAATATTTTTTGTTTATGCTTTCTGCTTTCAGCTTTGTTACCTTTTTCATCGTAGAATAAGAAATCTTTAAGAGCGCTAATTGCTTTATCCGTTTTTATATTGCCTAAAGTTCTGATGATTGAGTTTCTCAAATCTCCTGATTTGTTTTCTTTATAGATTTTTACTAGCATTGGTACGGATTCTTTGTCTTCAATTTTTTCAAGTCCTAAAACGATGTAGTATTTTAAGAAATGGTTACCGGGTTTTTCTATTTGTTTTTTTACAAAGTTAATTGCTTCATTGCCACCAATTTTTACGAATGTCAATACAGCGCGCTTTTTTACTTTAGAACTAGTTTCGTTTTTAATCATATATTTAAGCTGCTGAAAATATTTTTTGTTGTTTTTTTTCATTGAAACGGAATTTAATGCCTGCAAACGGATCTTTTCTTTATCGTGACGTAATGCGGCTTTTAAGTATTTATACGTTTCAGTATGGTCAATTCTGCCCATTGCATCAACAGCGCGGAGTTTAATGAAAAATTCGTTTGAATTAAACGCTTTTTTAATGTATTCAAAGCTTTTTTTATCCCCAATCATACCTAAGGCAGTTACACAGTACATTCTAACGTATTTGTTATAAGCCGGGTTATCGAAAATTTTATTCAATACGGGTATTGACTTTTTATCGCCTATTTCCCCTATTGCCACAATTGCGGCTTCTTTTACGTTATCCGAGGTTTCCATGCTTTTTGCAAGTTTGTGTATTTCAGGAAGAGCTTTTTTTATTTTGAGTTTTCCTGCGGCTTTTAGCGCTGAAATTTTTACAGCTGATGATTGCGCTTCTATAAATTTAATGATTTCTTTGTTTGCTTTTTTATAATCGAGTTCGCCTAATGCATATAAAACGCGTTGCTTTAATTCGTTGTCATCTTCTTTTAAAAGTTTAGCGATTTCCGTTGCTGCGGGCTTGTATTTTAAGTCAATAGCTATCTGCACCGCCTGTTTTCTTACTTTTGAAGAAACATCATTCTTTATTGTGTTCGTTATTAGCGCATATGTTTTCGGGTCGTTATAACTTTTTATTGCTTGCAAAATTTTAATACGCTGTGAGCTTATTCCGAACTCAAGGGTGTCTTTCCATTTTTTGAGCAATTCTTCAGTAACCTTGATTGTTCTTAGTTCGTTGTATTTATTATCCCCGTTAGATTTTTCGTTTGCAGTGGATTTATTACCGTCTTGTGTAGTTTGAGCTGAATGTGTTTTGTATAAATTTATTTGTTGTAACACTGTAAATAAAATTATAAAAACAAAAATTTTTTTATTCATTTCCTTGCCTCTTTAAAAAGAAAAATGATTGTAAAAAAAACATTTTTCTTATATGATAATCGTAAAATAAAGTGTTGGGCATTAAAGATTTTATTCTTTATTATACGATAAATTTATAATAAACTTTCTATAATAAATATAACACGGGAATAGCCATGAATTCAGATTTTTTTCAAAATAAACTTGCTCCTCTCTTAAATGAGCTCGGTTTTAATATAACGGAAACGGGCGAGAATCAAACCGCAAAAGCGTATTTAAACGTCGGAGCTGTTAAGGTGCCTTTTTTTATAAAATATACTGAAGATGCAATCGGTATAACCGGCGCTGACGTTAAAGTATTTTTTGCCGAATTAAACGTAGAATCCACAAAAACAAAAGGACTAAAAGGGCTTTACGTTGTTTCTCATTTTTACACTGAAGATGCTTTTAAATCAGCAGAAGAATTAGGCATAGCTTTATCAACTTATGAAGAATTATTAAACAGTACGGTAAATTTTACAGATTACTTAAACGACATAATTTTTGATTATGAACAAAGCCCTGAATCTTCTCTTTACGTTTACCAGAATGTAAGAAATTTAAAAGCTGAATTTGTTCCTTTGGAAACTGAATTTGAAAATTGGATAGAAGACGACACTAAAAATATTTTATTTTTATTGGGAGAAAGCGGACTTGGCAAAACCATATTTTCAAGCCGTTTTTCATACGTTCTTGCAAAAAATTTTTTAGGAGAGCCAACAGGTATTCCCGCTCCGATTTACATACAGCTTAAACATTACAAAAAGTCAATGAGCATTGCGAATTTGATTATTTTTCACTTATTCAATGTTCATAACCTTCAGTTAAGGTCGTTTAATGTTTTTTCTCGTTTGTTAAGGGAAGGGAGAATTCTCTTAATATTGGACGGTTTTGACGAATACATTAATGATCCTATGAGTTACGAAGCCGAATTGTTTTTACAGGAATTATTTGCTCTTGGCTCGGGTAAAGCAAAAATAGCGTTAACTTCGCATCCTGATTATTTTTTATATAACCCGGATGAAGCCACGAATAAAAATATTCATAGCTCAAAGATATTCGAACGGTTTATAAATAAAACGAATTATTCGTTGCTATACTTGAGACCGTTTAATTCCGACCAGATAAAACGCTATGTTAAAGTTAAATCAGGAATTGAAAATAACACTTTTTTAAAAAATTTATCAGCAGAAAGAAAACTAAAAGAAATTGCAAAGTTTCCCGTTTTGTTAAATTTGCTCCTTGAACTTGATATTAAAAAACCAAAAAATAAAACGGAAGTTTTTAACAAATATATCCAAAAATGGCTGGATGATGATAACTGGATGGTTCATTTGACTTCCGAAGGAAAAAGTGTTTTAGCCCAGGAATTATCTTGGCTTTTATGGGATACGAATGCTCACAGTATTTATTATACAAGTTTGCCCGAGCGGCTTTCTCATTATGTCAAAAAAGAGTTTAAGCAAAAACGCGATAATGATTATCTGTTGATTGATATACAGGAAACGCCATTTATGATAAATAACGGCGGAATGTGCTCATTTATACATGAATCTTTTCGTGATTATTTTGTTGCAAAACATATAACGCGTTTAATGGAGGAAGGGGACAGGGCATTTTTAAACAGAAATTACGTCTCCCGTCAAGTTGTTGAATTTTTATGCGAACAATCCGGTCTTGAAAAAGTGCTTGATTTTTTTAACGATGTTTTATCCGATACGAAAAACCGCAAACAACGGGCAAGGGCCATCGTAGCTTTATACTTATTAAAAGACTTTGTTTTGAATAACGAAGATTTTTTTACAACTGAAGAAATAGACATAATCAAAAACGAAATTAATTTTAGAGAATACTCGTTAATGGGAGTGGATTTGTCTTATGCAAATATAACGGGAATTGATTTTAACGGTGCATCATTGCCGTATTCTGTTTTTCAGCACACAGGTTTATTTAACGCAAATTTTGAAAATTCGGATTTGTCAAAAACAATATTGGAAAAAGCGGATCTGCGAAAATCCAATTTAAAGAACGCAAATTTAATTAATTCAGATATGAGTTTTGCGTATTTTAACGAAGCGGATTTATCCGGGGCGATTTGCGTTGAGGCTAAAATGATTGAGGTAACGTTAAGCGGAGCAGATTGTACAGACGCTAAATTTCTTCAGTCTAATTTGCACGCCGCTCTAGGAATAAACGTTAAAATGAAACGAGCAAATTTTAATAAAGCTGATTTACAAAATGCGGATTTTAGTAATTCGTCTTTTGATAACGCTGTATTTACCGAAACAAATTTAAATCATACAATTTTGCAAAAAAGTTCATTGAAAAAAGCTTCTGTAAATAATTGTTTTATATGGGGGGCAGAATTAATGGATTGCAATTTTGAGGGCGCAAGCTTAAATAATCTTGATATGAGTAACGGGCGAATGGCATACTCTTCCTTCAAAAAGGTAAGCTTTAAGAACGTGAATTTAACTTTAGCCGACTTGCGCGATACTGATTTCAAAGAAGCAGATTTTGTAAATGTAAACTTTGATAAAGCAGATATAAGGGGCGCAAAATTTGAAAACTGTTCTTTTGACAAAAACAGCGAAAAATCATTTAAGCTTGCTTTCAATGAGATTAAAAAAATCAACGCTAAAACCCAAATCAAAAATAAAGAACAAAGTAAATCTAAGGAAGAAAATAAAAGTTTAAACTCATCTGAAAATAGTAACGAAAATAAAAAAGAAAATAAATCTTTCGAAAACGGGAAAAAATAGTTTTAATAACTGCTTTTATGATTTATACTTATTTAAGTAAATAAATAATTAAGATAATGATTTTGTTAAAAATTTAAATAAGTTCTTTTTCAATTATGATTATCTTTATTATAGTAAATATTTTTGTATAAAGGTTTTTTCATGGAAAAACAAAAAGAAAACTCGGTGCTTGAGAAAAGCCAAAAGTCAAATAATCAGAGGGAATTAAACAATGATGAAAAGTCCTCTGTAAATCTTGCTCAATTAGTTACGTTTATAGTTGATAATGAAATTTATGGTCTTGAAATTTTAAAGATTCAGGAAATAGTGCGTTTGCCAATAATAACGCGTTTGCCTAAAACCTCATCTTTTATAAAAGGGGTTATCAATTTACGGGGTAATATCGTTCCTGTTATTGATTTACGTGAAAAGTTCGGTTTGCCTCAAAAAAAATATACAAAGATGACCCGTGCTATAGTAGTTGAAATCAAATCAAAAAACATAGCGTTAATTGTTGACGAAGTGTCGCAGGTTTTGCGTATTGATATTAATGAAATTTCCGATGCCCCTTCTTTGGTTTCTAGCATTGCAAAAGAATTTATAAAAGGCGTTGCAAGGCACGGAGACAAACTCGTTATTATTTTAAAAATGGATAAAATATTGTCAAGTGAAGATGTAGTGGAACTTGAAAAATTAAATGATAATATATAGGTGTAATTGATGCAAAATATTCAACCTTTTACTCAGGAACAATTTAAAAAATTTTGTGATTTTATTTATGAAACAGCAGGCATAAATTTAACGGAAAAAAAATATTCTCTCGTTAATAACCGCCTAAGAAAAAGAGTTCGGCACTTTAGTTTCCCTTCATACAACGATTATTTTGAATGGGTTGTAAACACGAATGACGGGAAAATGGAGCTTGAAAATTTAATCAACCAAATTACCACTAACGTGTCGAGTTTCTTCCGTGAGCCAAAACAATTAAAAATTTTTTACGATACAATTTTGCCGGATATTGCAAATAAAACGAACAAAATTAAAATTTGGAGTGCGGGCTGTTCCACCGGAGAAGAACCTTACACAATCGCAATGATATTAATAAAGTTCGGAAAGCTTGATTTTGAAATTGTAGCAACGGATTTATCAACAAAAGTTTTAAAAAAAGCCCAACAGGGGATTTACGGACCGGAAAACGTAAAAAGTATAGACCCTGCAACATTGAAAAAGTTTTTTGTTCATACACCGGATACCGAAGAATATTCTATTACAAATGAAGTAAAAAAATACGTTAAGTTTACACAATTAAACCTGATGGACGATAGTTATTTTTCCAGTGTTGATATGATTTT
>CAYUYT010000103.1:0-12093 GCA_964449345.1 uncultured Spirochaetia bacterium
TCAACGCTAACGGGCAGTATCATGCTTCCCAAATCAAAACGCCAGCCCGGCTGGATAATTAAACCTAAAGCAACGGCACGCGCTTCTTCGTAATCACCTTCTTTGCCTATTGAAATTCCTCCGCTGCCTTCACCTTTAAACTCATACGTTGCGTTTAGGTTTATAACTATTGCCGCGTCAATGTGTATGAAAAAATCGCTTATCCTAAAAGACGGGCCTAGTTTAATGTATAAATAATGCATTTTACCTTTTAAATATCCCTTTGCCCATGTTTCATAGTCAGGTACGGTAAATCCTGGTATTCCCGGAAAGGGGTTTCCTGCTTGCCCCGTTAATCCTGCTATTGTATTATTTGCGCTTGCTTCCATATGAAACGGGTTATAATCGTATCCCACTCCTACGTGTATGCCGAAAACTTTGGTAAAATACCAGCTTATCGTTGCGCCTATATCAAAAGCAAAACCCGTTTTTGATTCCGCTTCAAAAGCACCTAAATATTGGTTTTTTGTAAATTCATCGGGTATCATTGTTTGAATAAAGCCTGCGCCTAGTTCAAAACCTATATAAAATGACTTTCGTTTAACGCTTTTCGTTTTATCCGTTTGATTTCCGCCGCTAGTTTTTTCTTGATTGATTTGGGCAGGCTCAGTGCCTTGTTCCGTATCCGTGTTATCTTGTGCAAAAATGCATAAAGAAAATAAAAACAAAATAATAAAAATAATAACAAATTTTTTCATAGTTCTCTCCCTCATTGATAAAATTTAAGTTACATTGAAATAATTTCCTCTGCATTTAAAGTAATACAGGTAATATTAATGTCAAAATAAATTAGAATAAAAAAATGAAGAATTTATATAATTAGAGAAAAATCAAAGTGTGATGATGTTAACGTAAAAACATTATTTATAATTAAATTTTCCCCCTCAACTATACTACAATTTGCTAAAATTTTACATAATAACGCAAAATAGATTAAAGATAAGAAATCCCCCGGCTTTTTACAGCAAACAGCGTTCTTCTCCTGCCCCCTTTACTAAAGAGGGCGCATTTTTTATACGTTGTGATTATGAGATTAAGATAGCTAGCCGTAGGGGATTTTCTTCTCTTCAAGCCCTGCTTTATCAAAGGGATTAAAATATAATAAAGTGCCTGATTTTAGCGCTAATTAGTATTAATTCGCATAGAACAAATTAATCAATAATCTATCTATTTTGAAATTCACGTTAACCCTAAAATTTGTTAGAATATGAAATATTACGGATACATAGATTGGCCGGAGAATAAAAAGTTATATTTTTTAAATATATATCTTTTGAATAAATTAGTTTCCATACCGTTCTTTTAGAATTCAGTCCGGTGTTTGTGAACTCTGGCTAAATTAAGTTTTACGCAATCCACACAGCGCCGTCTTTAACTGTTATATCGATTTTATTTAATGTTCCGTTTCCCGGCCCGCTTAAATGTTCCCCCGTTTGAGGGTTATATTTTGCACCGTGCCATGAACATACCATTTTATCACCAGAGACATTTTCTATAGGCCCGCCACGATGAACGCATTTGTTTTCATAAGCGTAAAACTTGTCTTGGTATTTGATTAGAAAGCCTTTTTGTCCTTGATATTCAAAAGCAAAGATTTGGTTATTTTTAATTTTATTAACGGCAGTTATTTTTTTTGATTTGAGATTGACTGCATTTGCGTTGCTACAAGCGTTAATAATATTTAACCCGGTTATTCCCAAACCGATAACCGCGCTTTTTTTGAAAAAAGCCCTGCGGCTCATTTTTTCATTTTCCATTGTAAACTCCTTTTATTTTGATTATAGGATAAAAAAAATTAAAAGAAAAATTTCTCAACAAAAATTTTTTTACTTGGAACATTATTTTTCTTTAAAACTTTTTTAACGCTTTTTAACAACGCAGGTGGTCCGCAAATATAGAAATCTTCCTTAAAATCAACGTGTTTTTTTAAAAAGACCTCATTAATAAAGCCGTGTTCATAATTTTCACTTTGCTCATGGCTTAAAACAACGGATAAGTTAAAATTTTCAGTATTTTTGTTTAAATTTTTTAAATTTTCTTTGAATATTATTTCTCCTTTTTTACGGCAACCATAGAATAGCTTTATTTCGCTGTGCGTGTTAAAAGTTTTTTCGTAGTTTAAAATACTTGCAAAAGGCGTTATACCTACACCGCCGGCAATGAAAACGCTGTTGTGATAATTGTAGGTGAAAATACCGTAAGGCCCGTCTATTTTGATTATATCATCCGGCTTTACGTTTTTAATGCTTTTAGAGAATTTCCGGTTTTCTTTTATAGTAAATTTTATTTCGTTTTGTTCGGGTGATGAAGAAAATGAAATCGGGTGTGGTTTTTTTAAATATTTTTTATTAAATGAGATGAAACAAAATTGCCCTGGTTTATAATTAAAGTTTTTAGGTTTTTGAACAACAACAGTATAGGTATCGTGCGTTTCTTGATGAACGGATAAAACTTTTGATTTATATCTTGGTGTTTTTATTAGTAAATAAATTTTAATAACTAATCCTGTTGCGGCAACGAAGAGTGAAAAATAAACAAGTATTTTTAAAACCGAATATTTATGTATCCAAAAACCGTAATTGAAAATGTGATAAGCGCCTGCAACAATTGCTAACGCGCTTAAACGGTGAATCCATATCCATATATAATAGTTCATATATTTGTATAGAAGGGACGTTATAACTATTAATAAAAATACATCTGCGGCTATTATTCCCGCTAATAATCCGAAATTCTTAAAATCAGCAAATGAATATAATTTAATAATCAAAAAACCCATAGGGTGGAGTAGTAAAATTCCCATTGCGGTTACTGCAAAGTATTTATGATATCTTAATACGTTGTTTAGCCCGAAAAATTTATCCCATAAACGGTTTGAGCCTCCGATGAAAAACACGAAACAAAATAAAATAAAAGCTACAAAACCGGCAATGCGTCCTGTTTTGCTGATAATTTTTTTTATTTCTATCGTATTTTGTTTTTGAGTTTTAGTTTGGAAATTGTTGCCCTGTTTTGATTTTTGTTCATGCGTCTCATTTTTGTTTATTTGTTCGTTTTTTTGAACTTGGCCGGGTTTTTCGTTTTTATTGGTGTGCGTTTCATGAGAAAAAGCGGTAATAGAAAAAATAATTATTATGAAAAAAATATATCTAATTTTTAGTTTCATAAACACTCCTTAATATTAATACAGACAAATAATAGCTTTTATTGTATAAGCAGGGGATAAAATAATATTTATATCTGAAAATTTTCAAACTGTTTTTCTGCACATTTATAACCTTTTTCGATTCTATATTGTGCTGTTTCGGGGCTGAAATCCATTATATCACCGATATTTTCGTCAGGTTCTATTATTAAATAATCATAAACTTTGTATTCACTACCATCACTTTTTTTTAACCTAACCCCTTGTTCTTTGGCTTGCTTTACCAAATTGTTCGTTTTGATGAATTCGTCTAAACTTGAGTTAATATTTTCATTCATATTAATTTGCGTTACAACCACGCGTGCAATATTAAAAATATCCCCGATTTGTTTTTTTATTTTATTTACACGGGGAGTGCAATTAATCATAATTAAAATATCCGGGTCAAGCTCTAATGCGTCTTTAATAGGGCTAACGCGTCTGACCCCGCCGTCAACGAGTTGTTTGATTTCCACACCGCTTTTTAGCTTAATACTTTTAACCGGTTTATTTATTACGGGAATTGTTGTCGATGCGAGAACCGCTTTCCTGAAGTTTACGTTGTCTGAAAAATTTTCGGGCTTTAAGGATTTATATTCTCCGTCGTACAATGATACAAGTCCAAAGCGCAAATCTACGCCCGGCTTAATATTTTTTAGAAATGTGTTTTTTTTAATTTTTTTATATAAAGGTTTGTTACTTGCAAAATAGTTCGCGCCGAATAAAACTTTTATAGCAGATAAAAAATTTATTTTATTTAAAAAAACTTCTTTATATGAAATGTTTTCCCATACTTGTTTTAATTCATGATATTTATCCATAGCCAGCATGACAGCATTTAATGAACCTACTGATATACCCGCAATGATTGAATAATCAAAACCCGGATTTTCCTTTTTGTATATTTCTTCAATGTATTTTATGGCGCCGAATTGAAAAGCGCCTAACGCGCCTCCGCCGCTTAAAACCAAAGCTATTTTTTGGGACATACCTTCTCCTTTTAATAATCTCTTAACGGGAGTAAAAATATATAGTCTCTGTGTATATTTTAAAATAAAAACATACATATATCCAATTTATTTTGAGTGTAAAATTAAAATTAGGTGAAAATTCTATTTATTAAAAACCGAAAAAAAACTCTATTTAATAACTATTTTTATAAATTGAAAAACCATTTTTATTTAGAAATTCACATAAATAGACTGCAAACGCGTTGTTTTTACAGATTTACCTAATTTCAAACTTGCACTCTTTTATTTTAATTTGATTGACATAACGTGTTCCTTTCTTTTATACTAAATTTAAAAAACATTCGCAAATAAATTATAGTGTTTTTCGGAAGATTAAATGATCGGTGAAATAATAAATAAAAAAATAAAGCTTGAAAGTAATTTAAAAGAAGGGCTTATAAGCAAAATTTATTTTGCCAGAAATTTGGAAACAAAAAAAGAATATGCAATAAAATTTATAAAAAAAGATTTTATTTCAAGGCGTACAGAAGATTTAATCCGGTTTAAAAAAGCAATATCATCCATATCAAAATTCAAACATGAAAATCTTTTGGAAATTTATTCCCAAGGTGAATTTAATCAAACTCCTTTCATTATAATGGAATATTCAAGCGCACAAAGTTTAAATGAAATTAATCAAAACGCGGAAAATGTTTATAATATTGATTTAATTATTAGAATTGCAAAACAAATTACAAAGGCATTGATTCATGTTCATTCTAAAAACTTAATCCATCGAGATTTAAAACCAAACCATATTTTAATTAATGAAAAAAATAACTATGAAGTTAAAATAAATGATTTTGCTATTGCGGAAATAAAAGATTATTCAAAACTTGATCATTCAAATAATTTACTCGTTACTTTTAGTTATATGGCCCCCGAGCAGTTCGGGGTTTTAAAAAAACGCATTGACGAAAGAAGTGATTTATATTCTTTAGGAGTAACGTTGTATGAAATGTTTGGGAAAAAAATTCCGTTTTACGGTGAAGATTTAAGTGAAATTATTCATAAACATATTGCCCAACGCCCCGAACCATTATACGATATAAACGTTAAAGTCCCTGCAATTATTGACAAAATAGTATCAAAATTACTTGAAAAAGAGCCCGAGTATAGATACCAGACAGCAGAAAGTTTACTAAGTGACCTTGAAAAAATCAGTTCCGGATATACCGAGTTTATTCCTGGAGAAAATTCAGAAAAAATAAAAGTACGGTATCAAACAAGTTTAGTAGGCAGGAAGCAGGAACTTGAGCACCTTAAAACGCTTTATAAACAATCGTTAAAAAAACAGGGAACAATTTGTCTAATCGGAGGAGAACCCGGCCGCGGGAAAACCCGTCTCGTTGAAGAATTAAAAGAATTTGTATATCAATTGCATGGAAATTTTTATATGGGTAAATTTTTTTCCGGTGAAAATAAAACTCCATACGGTCCTGTTATTGAAATTCTTCAAAATTTAATTGCAAGTATAAATAAATTGCCCGTTGAAAAGCAAAAAATAAAAATAAATAAACTTAAAAAAATCACTCAAAATTTAGGCGCTATTATTGCGCGGCTTGTACCCTGTATTAAAAATTTACTTGGAGATTTTCCCGATTTGGTTGAATTAGAACCGGAAAAAGAAAACGAAAGGTTTTTATATACTATTAGTCATTTTTTACTTCAATATACGAAGGAATTCGGTCCTTCGGTTTTTCATTTCGATGATATTCAATGGGCGGACGACAGTACATTGGATTTATTATCGGAAATTGCATCGGAAATTAAAAATTATCCTATTGTAATAGTGGGAACATACAGAGATAATGAAATAACGCAAAAGCAAAAAATAAATTCGTTTATGTCCCAACTCAAATCAATAACCACGAATTATAACAACATTATTCTTGATAATTTTAATACCGATAAAATGTTTACCTTTATATCAAACTTATTATTTGAAAGTAACGAAAATATTCGGATTATTTCTAATTTTATTTTCCGCAAAAGCAAAGGCAACCCGTTTTTTGCAATAGAGATTTTAAAACAGCTAATTGAAGAAAAAGCAATTTATAGACAAGATAAAACGTGGAAAATTAATGACCTTGTAATTAATTCAATAGAAATTTCGTCATCGATAGTTGATGTTTTACTTAAAAAAATTTCCCGTTTACCTGACAAGGATAAACGCATTTTATCTTTAGCCGCTTCGATAGGGAGAAAATTTCATATAAATTTGCTTTTTGAATTAAGCGATTTAACCATTGAAGAAATTGTAGAAGTTGTGGATAACGCAACAAAACTCCAATTATTAGAACAAAGTATCTCTGAAAAAAGTAAGATTTTATTTGTACACGATCGTATCAGGGAAGCGTTTTATGAACATTTGAAACCTGAAGAAAAACTATTGCTTCATAACAAAATCGGGGAAACTATTGAAAACAAAAATCAAAATAATATCGAATCAGTAATTTTTGAACTTATGTATCACTTTATTCAGGCAAAAAATCAAGATAAAATATTAAAATATTCTTATACTGCGGGTATAATATCAAAAAATAATTATGCTAATGAAGATGCATTGAATTATTTAAATATCTATTCCGGCCTATTAGAGAAAAATAACGAACAAAAAAGTAAAAAATGGCTTGAAATTCAAAATCATATGGCTGATTTATACTTGCTTACGGGTGATAATGATTTTACAATACAAATTTGTGAAAAAATACTGCCTTATTATAAAGACGCCTTTGATAAAGTTAAAATATATAAGAAAATCGGTCATGCTTATTTAAAGAAAGCTGATTATAAAAATAGCGAAAAATTTATTAAAAAAGCATTGAATCTTTTAAACGAAAAAATGCCCGTAACGAAAACCGGAGTAATTTTTGGAATTTTAAAAGAGTTCGTTGTTCATGTATTTCATAATATATTCCCTTTTATATTTAAGCGTAAAAAACCGGCTAAGAAAAGCAGGGTACAAAAATTAAAAATATCCTTATATGATACACTAAATTGGTCATATATTATAACCGATGTTTTTAAATTAGTTAAAACGTCTTTAAGGGATTTAAACTTAGCAGAAAGTAAAATAGGCATTTCCGAAGAATTAGCAATGGGTCAGGCAAATTACGGCGCAATTTGTATGTCTATTGCCTTGTTTGGAAGAGCAGAAAAATACATCAAACAAGCCCTTGAAATCCGTAAAAAACTTGGTAATGAAAAAGGTGTTGGGCAATGCAGACAATTTCTCGGTTTTTGTAATCAATGGAATGGAAATTATAAAGAAGCCATAATAAACCTTAAAAAAGGTATAGAAAAATATGAAAAAATCGGCGATATAAGAGAAAAAGGTATTTGCATCAACGGGCTTTATTGTACATTATATATTATAGGTGATTATTACGAAGCACAAAAACTTAATCAGGAATATCTGGAAATCAGCAGACGAAACAATGATAATTTCGGTATAGCGGCAGGGCACGCTGACTTAGCTTTGTGTTTTATTGAAACGGGAAGGTATGAAAAAGCTTATAAAAATGCCATATTGAGTAATTTTGAAAGTAAAGATAATAATATTGATTTTATTTATTGCACTTCATCAATAGAACTCGGAAAATATTATTTTGAACAAACAAGTTTCGAAAAAGCAATAAATTACTTTGAACAAGCACGGGAGTTATTCGAGAAAAATGATTTCTTAAAGCAATATACCGTGCAGTTATATCCTTATCTCAGTAATGCTTATATTGAAAATTATCTGTTAAATAAAACTGAAATGTCTAATAAAGCTGCTAAAAAACTATTAAAGCAAATAAAAAGAACGTGTAAAAAATCAATAAAAATTACAAAAAATTGGATTACTTATTATGGTTATTCATTGAGTATTCTCGCGAAGTATTACTCAATAAAGGGGCAAAATAATAAAGCAAAAAAATTATTTGAAAAAAGCCGTACTATTTATTTAGAAATCGGCGCAAAATATTATAGCGCAATTACATTATATGAATACGGGAAGTATTTGACAAACGTAAATGATCAGGATTATGCAAAACAAATAATGACAGAGGCGAGTAAAATTTTTCAGGTAATCGGGAATCAAGTATATGTCAGGAAAATAGAAAAATATATCAACGAAATCTATTACACTAGCGCTTCAATTGAAAACTTAACTAATAAACAAAAACTCGCTAGTATCATTAAAGTATCTCAAGACATTAGTTCGATCTTAAATATTAACGTTCTTCTAGATAAAATTTTATATAAGGCAATTGAAGTAACAGGAGCGCAAAACGCATATTTATTCCTCTATAACAACGAAAAAAAAATTATTGAATTAATAGATAAAAAAAACGTAACACGGGCAAATGTAACTATTTATTCAAAAGACATCGTAAACGAAGTTTTCAAAACAAATACCCCGATATTGGTCAACGATGCCGTAAACAATGCTTTTTATTCATCTTTAGACAACGTAACGGAACACAACCTAAAATCTATTCTTTGTACTCCCATAAAAAGAGGAAATAATATAAACGGCGTTTTTTACCTCGATAACAATTTGTCCGGCGGTGTTTTTTCAGAAGAAGATTTAAACGTTATTAACGTTTTTATCACGCAGGCCTCAATCGCTCTGGAAAATGCAAGCTTATACGAAAACCTAGAGAAAAAAGTTGAAGAGCGCACAAACGAATTAACAACGGCATTAAACGAATTAAAGAAAAAAGACCTTATCATGTCCGAAGATTTAAGTATGGCAAAACGCATTCAAACCAATATTTTAAATCATGAACTTGGAAAAAATGAAAAAATCGATTTTCACGTTCATTTCCAGCCAATGATCGAAGTAGGCGGAGATATTTATGATATTAGCAATTTAAATCCCAATATTTATAGAATATTCATTGCGGATGCCACCGGACACGGCGTTCAGGCCGCATTAACGACTATGATTATTAAAAGCGAATATGACAAAATTAAATTTTTTGAAATGTCTCCCAATGAAATATTAGAAATTTTTAACGATGCATTTATAGAAAATTATTTTAATTTAAACGTTTTTTTTACGTGCGTGCTCGTTGATATTGACGTTTTAAATAATAAAATTGCGTTTTCATCCGCAGGTCATCCCACTCAATACGTTGTGAGTAAAAATCAAGTTGTTGATATCCATGCAAAAGGTAAAATGATTGGATTGTTAAAAAAAATTAAATATGAACTTAAAACAATGATATTCGAGCCCGGAGATAAATTATTGTTATTCACAGACGGATTAACAGAAGTGCATTCAAAAGAAAAAGGTGAACTCGGTGAAGAACGGCTTGGAAAAATAATACAAAAAAACAAAGATAAAAATATTCAAGATATTATATTAAACCTTATTTCAGAAGCTACACATTGGAAGGAAAATGAAGAAATCGATGATGATATTACTATAGTGGGGATGGAATATTTATCATGAACAACAGCCCAATAATATGTAGCAAAAAACACATCAATCAAATATCCGATACACTTATGAAAAGTTTTCACAATTACCCGCTTTTAAAAGTACTTATAAAAGATGAAGCAACGCGTAATAAATTTTATCCTGTAATGTTAAAAATAATCATAAAAGACGTTTTAAAATATGGTGAAATATATACTACATCTGAAGAGTTTGAAGGCGTTGCTTTATGGCTGCCCGGGAAAAAATCAGACATGGGATTGTTAAGATTCATTTTATCGGGTGGAATAAAAAGTATTTTTATCTTAGGTAAAAAAAAAGCAAATTATATTATGAAATTAGCGAATTTCATTCAAAAGAAAAAACTTGAAAATATTGAATCGGATAATTATTATTACTTAAATTTTCTCGGTGTAAAACCCAAACATCAAAATAAAGGGTATGGAAGTAAACTTATTAAAAGTTTTTTAAAAAAACTAGATGAACAAAACCTTGCCTGCTATCTTGAAACCTTTCATCCGCAAAACCGTAAATTATATAAACGCTTTGGATTTGAATTAAAAGAAACAACGCCTTTATTAGATACGGGGATTGAGCAATATTGTATGTTAAGAGAACCGGATAAAAAGTAAATCATCTCTACGGTTTATAAATAACGAGAATTGATTTAATAATGCGTTTTGCCGTTGTAACCGTTCTTAAATCCTTATAAATTTTACCCGTTTTGCCGGATGCATGGCCTCTGCCAATTAATTTTAATTTATATTTTTTCATTTTTTTCCCTGCATAAATTTTTACTGAATAAATCAAAGAGGGCTGGCCGGAATAACCGTTATAATATTTATGGACTTGCCTCAAGCCGGATTTATAAAACGCGTTATAATCAAAAGAACTGTTTACTTCTGCCTTAATTACGTGTGTGCCGCGCAGAGATTTTTTTAAATACGCGGTTCGCCTGAATGATGAAGACGGGGTAGCTTGTGAAACCGTGTCCGTTATCTTTTTTTTAGTTATAAACTTGCTTCCTGAATAATGCCCGATTTTATGAAACCAAACCGGCGCCGCCGCCGCCCTGTGCGTGTTGTTTCCTTTTATATAACGGGATTTAGCGTTAAAATTCGTTAAAAATAACGTTCTAACGTATTTTCCGTTAGCTTTCTCAAGCCAAATTGCGATTTGCGGTCTGCGCGAATAGTTTCCTCCCGCCTGAACGCGTATAATTATTCTAGGCCCTCTGATTGTACGGGAGTTAACGTTGTTTAAACTGAAAAGCAAAAGAATTATAAATAATACCGTGATTTTTTTTATCATAAAACCTCCGCAATTTTTTAGTAATCTATTTTTTATTATAACACAGAACAGTGCAAAAAGGCGAAAAGGGGAGAAAAATTTTTCAAGTAGCGTCAAGGCACTGCCTTGACACCTTGATCATTACCCGCCCTGCTTTGCCGCTTGCAAATCAACGGGATGAATAGTGAAGAACGAAGCATAAAAAATGTTATTTTTTTTGAGCAATTAAGCAAAACTGCTCAAATGAATTATGTTTTGCGTTTTTATCCGGCTTTTTTACAACGTTAAATATATCTAATCTTTTAATAGAAAAGCCGTTTGATTTGAATATTCCCTCGATGAAATCTAACTCAAAACCCCGGTGTTCAACGTGTTCATAGTTGTGAAAACTACCGTCTTCTTTTACTAAATCCCCAATTATTATATAGCCTCCGGGTTTAAGAAGTTTTTTAAACGTTTTAATGACCTCTTCAATATTTGCAACGTGATGAAAAGCCATTAGAGATACAATTAAATTAAATTTTGCTTTATCAATATTCGTTTTTTCTATTTTAGCATTTAGAATGGATATATTATTGAAATTATTTTTAGTAACTTTTTCTTCCAATACCTCGAGCATTTCTTTAGATGTGTCTATCATGGTTATATGATTAACTTTGTCCTGAAACTGTAACCCTAAAAGCCCTGTGCCGCAGCCAAAATCAAGTATTGAAAAATCTTTTTTAATGTCAACGGATTTTATTATTTCAGAAAAAAATTTATGTGCCATTTGTAAGCGGATGGGGTTGTTATCCCATGTCTTTGCTTTGTGTTTAAATCTGTCCATTTAACTAATATAAAATTTTTTTCGTTCTATTCAAAACGAAACGCGGCTTAATCGCTGATATACTTGTGAAAATATACTACCATGGAAAATAATTATAACGCTTTTTTCATTTTTAAATTTTTTAAAAAAAATTATAAATCTAAAAACTATATTCGTTATCATAATACATTTTGGGTTATATTTATAAAAAGTGCGTTGTTTTTTTAAAGCAATAATTTTTATTAATTGTTTACCGAATTTAGTTAATGTATAATAAAAATATACTAATATGATTTTAAAATCAAAGTGATGGAAATTCTAAATTACTTTGAAC
>CAYUYT010000104.1:0-11960 GCA_964449345.1 uncultured Spirochaetia bacterium
TTTTTTCCTAACTTTAAAAATATTAAGAAGTTAAGCACTTTTTCAGGTTTGACTAATTATGCCTGCCTCATGGGCGGTTTATAATCCCCTGCCGGGCCGTGATACTGTGGCAACGCTTTGGTTTTGTCTTTGTAATTTATTGCCGTAGTAGGACAATTATGTAAACAGCGCATACAGTTACAGCAATTATTCCCGAACTCAATTTTATTTTCAATTAGCGAAATATTATTCATCGGGCAAAACCTAACGCAGTTTTTGCATTTTACACAGTCATGGTCAGAGAAAAGGCCGCGTGCAAAACCATTTGTACCCAATTTTTCGAATAACCAGTGAATAGGTTTAAAGAAATTAATGCGTTTTGTTTTTGCTTGTGAATTCTCATATAAAATAATTTCTGCTGCTTCTTTAACCTGTTCCCGGATATTTTCAGCAGAATTCCCCGCTTTAATATGCCTGCTTGCCGGGTAATTTGAAGGAGCTTTTATGAAAAACGCCGCTTTAACGTCAAACCCTGCTTTTTTGAGTTTTTTAGCAATGATTTTTTCCGTTTTTCCCGATGACCCTCCTGCAGTAGAAAAAACGAAAGCTTTTTTGTTTGTAACTTTACGGTGATATTCTAAAAATGACTCTAGAAAATTTTTAAAAGGAATTGGCGCTCCGAATGCATAAACCGGAAAACCGAATCCGTATAAATCATAATCCTGCGTAATATCAGAGTGAATAAAATCAACGGGTTTAGTTTCTGTTTCATAGCCGGAACTTTCTAAATTATCTGCAAATTTACTCGTCGCGTATTCAGTATTGCCTGTTCCGCTGAAATAATAAATTATTGCTTTTTTCATTTGATAAATTTACGAAAATTTAATTGTAAGGGAAACTTTAATGAGTTTTAATTCTTTTTTTATTATAAAACAACCCTTGACTAACACTGTGATACTTACTTTAATTTAAATAGGGAATTTTAAATCAGGTGAAATTATGAGTGAAAAAAAAATATCATCTCCTAATTGGGACAAAATCAGCCGCGGGGAATACGAAAAAAAGCGAAAACAAGATTTAAAGCAAATTGAAAAAGCTGTTCCCAAAACAGAACCGCCTAAAATCGGCGGAGTTAAACAAACGCCACGGGATAAAGAACGAAAGCAAAAAAAACAAATCCGCGCTCACATCAGAAAAATGCATGAAGATGCGTTAACGAAAATTCTGGGTCTTGATGAACCGGAACCGGAAATGTGCCAGGCATGTTTTCAGGTTTTGCAAGGAGACGTTTTCGTTTCTAACGTTGCCGGGGCTAATCTATATTTATGCCGCAAATGTTATCAATCCCTTGACAGATGTGATAATTGTTCGAGGCCTGTTAAACGTTCAATAAAAGGGGTTAACAAACAGTATTGCGAGTACTGCAAATCAGCTAAGGAATGCACATCTTGTGGAAAAGAAATCAAGCCAAAAAACGGAAAACGCATTCCCGGTGTACGCGGGTTTTATTGTTCCGATTGCTTTACTTCAGAAAAATGTTTTTTTTGCGGCGTGCCTGCTGTAAAAGATTCTTATAAAGTAGGGGAGGGCGCATTAATTTGTAAAGAGTGCCTACAAAAAGGCGTTATAAAAACCGAACAGGCAAAGGAAATATTGAAACAGGTGAAAAATAGTGTGCTTGAGAATTTTAAAATCCGCACGCCTAATCCTGTTAAAACCGGTGTTGTTACTCTTGACGATATAAATGACGTTAATTATTCTAATTTTTTCAGCGTTCTTAAAAAAGACTCGGGCATTTTTATACTCGTTGCTTTAGGCACCCCTGTTGAAAAATTTAAAGGCCGCGTTGCTTATGAAATTGCGCGTGATTATATTCGCACGCATTTGGGCAGATTGCAACCCGAAGAGGTTTATCACGGTTTTGCTAAGTTTATCCGTTATAATTATTTAAAAGTAACGGGTTATATCGAAGAAGCGCACGCCTTAAAGAAAAACGAAAATTACAAATCTGAATTTCAACAATTTATGAAACTTGAGTCAAAACTCGGTTTTTCTAAAGTAGTTCAAACGATAAAAAAAGGAAAAATGCCCCTAGCTGTTTAATATCACTTTATTCTTAAAACGCGTCCGGCGATTAATTTCGTTGTGCCGTTGTTAGCGCGGATAATTCTTCGTTTTGATATTTTTAGTTTGCGCGATATTTTTATTACAGTATCACCACGCTTAATTCGATATTTTATATTCTTGCGGTTTGTGCGTGCTCTTCTGCGCGCTTGAATCATTAATAGAAGACGCCTTCTCCTTTTTAAATAACGCGTTCTTTTTTGTTTTTTTCTTTGTAAGGCAATTCGCCTCTGTTTTTGTTTTTTATAAGCGTAAGAACGCCTTGTTCTCGTTCTCCTGTAATGTCTTTTCTGTTTCTGTTTTTGTTTATGGATGCGTTTTTGCCTGTTAGCAGGTTTGTTTGCTTTAACAGGCTTGTTACTATAAACTTTAATCTTTACCGGTAATAATAAGGGCATACCTACTGTTAGAACATTAGGGTTACGCAAATGGTTAATCTGTGCAAGTGTCTTTACGTTGACTTTATATCTTCTCGCTATTTCGTTTAAAGTATCTCCATGTCGTACTAAAATTTTTTTATGTACGAATTTATAAGCGTATCGAGGAGCAACGGTTTTTTGTAATAAATGTTTTTTTACCAGATAAACTTTTTTAAAATTTACAGGAATTTTTAATTCATAAGATTTTTTCTTGGGTGGTGTAATGTTCTGTAAAAGTTGTGGATTTAATTCTTTTAATTCAAACGCCTGCAAGTCCATAATTTTTGCAATAGTTGTGATTTTATGCGTCCCTTGGATGTTTACGGTTTCAAAATAAATGTTCTTATTAAAATCTATTGGTTTAAAACCGTATTTTTTTAAGTTTTGCAGAATATGCAAAACCGCGTAAAAACGTGGAACATATTCCATGGTTTGCTGTGAAAATCCTTCTTTTCTAGAGAACTCCCAAAAATTATCGGTTCTGTATTTACGCATTTGCTGAAGTAAATAATTTCCCCCGCCGTTGTATGCGGCTAATACCAAATCCCAGTTAACAAATGTTTCTTTCAAATGCTGAATAAATTTAATTGCGGCTTTCGTAGCTTTCAAAATATCAAGGCGTTCGTCTGTATATGCGTTAATTTCGCATCCGCTCATTTTCGCAGTCATGGGCATTAACTGCCATAACCCTAATGCCCCGCTTGAAGACCGCGCATATTCGATGTATCCGCTTTCAATAACGGGAAGGGCAACGAGTTCAATAGGCAACGCGTTTTGTTTTAACATTTGCTTTATTACCGGGTAATATTTTTCCATTTGTTTAAACGCGTTTTCTAAATATTTTTTTCCCACAGTAGTGTAATATTGCACAAAGAGTTTAATAACCGGGTTCATTACGGCTTTAATTGAATTGGAATCTTTTCCGAAAGGGGAGTTATAGTCCGGTTTTGTACTTGTAGCGGACTTTTGATTTTTTATTGTTTTTTGCGTTCCATATACACCGGGTTTAATTTCGTTCATTTGGCGTAAAACGCTACGGAGCCGTTCACGGAATTTTCTAGCTTCAACCGGGTCGTTAAAATCAGATGAGTTAAAGGTGCCTTTGAATATTTTTTCTTCTTTTTCTTCGATTGTCTGGGATTTATTTTTAGTATTTTCTTTTTCTATCTTTATTAATTCACCCTTGTTGTTTTTTAATTTTATTAATTCACTTTTATTCGTTGAAAATAGGTTTAAGGGAATTAAGAAAATAAATAAGAGGGTGATTTTTCCGTAAAGATTTAATGAAATCCGTTTCATTTTAAAACCTCAAATTTTTATTTTACCGGTAATTTCTTTTACGGAAGAAAATCCTTTTTCTTCCAAATATTTTTCAATACCGTTTTTTATTTCAAGCGCAGCTTTTGGGTTTACCATATTTGCCGTACCTACACTGACTAAAGACGCTCCTGCAAGAATAAACTCAACAGCGTGCTCAGCGTTCATAATTCCTCCCATTCCAATAACGGGAATGCTAACGCTTTTTGCGCAATCTGCGACCATTCTTACAGCAACGGGGCGTATTGCCGGCCCTGATAACCCGCCTGTTTTGTTCGATAATACGGGCTTGAAATTATGAATATCAATTTTTATGCCCTTTAGTGTATTTATCAAACTTACGGCATCCATTCCTGCATCTTGTGCGACTTTTGCAAATTCCGTAATATCCGTAACGTTAGGCGACAGCTTTGCTATCAAAACACCGCTGTATTTTTTCCTAACGCGTTTTAATACTTCGGATGCGGTTTTTGTATCCTGCCCGAAAGCTATTCCGCCGTGTTTAACGTTAGGGCAGCTAATATTTACTTCAACCGCATTTATTTGCTTTACGTCATTTAGTTTATCGGCAACTTTTTCATAATCTCCGTAAGTTTTTCCGGCAATATTTGCTATAATATTCGTTTTTATTTCTGATAAAGAAGGGATAATTTCTGAAATAAAGTAATCAAGACCTTTATTTGCAAGACCGATGGCGTTTAACATTCCCGAGTCAGTTTCGCATATCCTCGGGGTTTCATTACCATAACGAGGCTCAGGAGTAACGGCTTTAAGTCCGATGCCTCCTAGTTCATTTACATCGTAAAACTCCATAAATTCAATACCGTATCCGAAAGTTCCGGAGGCGGTTATAACGGGATTTTTAAACTCAAGTTTTTTTATTTTAACCGTTGTATCTATGCCGGGCATTGTTTCTCCTTAACGCGTTTTCATTCAAAGTTAATTAAAAACAACGGCATAAACAAAAAATATTTGCAGCTAAGTTACTTATTAGCGTAAAATTCGATTTATCAAAATTTCATAACAAAAATCAAAAAACAAAAAAATAAAGGCGACATTGCTTAGCGCCGCCTGTTTTGTTAATAAAAAAAATATTTTTGATAAATACATATTTCGAAATTCGTGTTATTATCTATTCTTTACCGCCGTATTCACGCAAAACCTGTGCAACTTTTTCCTCATTCTGCCGATTGGCTAGTTTTAACGGTGTTACGCCGTTTTTTGTTTTTGCGTTAGGCTTTGCACCGTTTTCAAGCAGGATTTTAGCGATTGCCCCTCTTCCGCGTAATGCAGCCATGTGCAGTGCAGTAGCACCTTCTTCGGTTTTTGCGTTTACTTTTGCGCCTTTTTCAATTAAAAGTTTTACAATTCCTGTGTACCCTTGAGTAACGGCGATCATTAAAGCGGTTTCGCCTTTTATTGTTTTTGCGTTAATATTTGCACCGCCGTTTAAAAGCATTTTGATTATAGCGGTATTTCCCGGAGTCGTTGCAGACATTAACGGTGTAACAAGGTTATACGCTTGCGCATTAACATCCGCGTCTTTTTTTATTAATGATTCAGCAACACTTTTTTGGTTTTTTTGCGCGGCACCGTGCAGTGGCGTTGCATTAAAAGCATTCTTTGCGTTTATATCTGCGCCTTTTTCAAGAAGATAGTTTACTATTTTGATGTGCCCGTTCATAGCCGCATGAGTTAAAACCGGTCTCTTCATTTTATGTCCGGTTTCCTTTGTATCAACATTCGCACCCTTTTCAACGAGTTTTTTGACTTTTGATAAATTCCCTTTTTTCGACGCAATGATTAATTCTTTATCAAGAGATATTTTTGATTTACATTGTGATATAGTTAGAAATCCTGAAATTAATATAATTGGTAGTATAATTTTTTTCATGTTTTCCTCGCATTGATTACTTTATTTTATTATATCATGGTAAAATGGAAAGTCAACGTATTAAATTATTTTTTATACATTGTATCTTTTGAATCAGGAACTTACAGATAGCCCGTTAAACATTGTGTATGGGAGGTAGTAATTATGTTTTCTGTATAAAGTATCGCAAAATACCGGTGAATTTTTAAGTATGTTAAAAACGTTTCCTGAAAGCATTGTGTCTTTTAAGCTTCCTTTTATTTTTCCGTTTTCAATTTTAAATGCAAGAGTTAAATTAACGCTAAATTCGCCTGCCATTACGTTGCTTTGCCCGCCTCCAATGAATTCGTCAACGAATATTCCGTTTTTTATATCCCTCAAAACTTCTTCATAAGGCGTTTTACCCGGTTCAACCATAACGTTGTAAAATCCGGGGCTAGGTATACTTGAATATCCGCGTCTGCCGTTTCCCGTACTTTTTTTGTTCATTAAAGAGCCAGTAAAAATATCAAAAATAAAATTTTCAACTTTTCCGTTTTTTATCAGGTATTTATCCTTAGTAGGCATTCCTTCTCCGTCAAAAGGCGAACTTGATATTCCACCTTCAAGCTGAGGGTTATCCCTGAGAGTAAAATTTTCGGAAAATACGTTTTTACCCATTTTAGATGAAAGCGCAGAAGAACCCTTTTGAACGTTTTTTCCGTTTAATGCAAAATTTAAAATATTGAAAATTAAGTAAGAAGCTTTAGGGCTGAAAATAACGGGATATTTCCCGGAAGTTATTTTATCCTTTGTTTCAAGTTTTTTGCAAAGCCCTATTAAGTTTTCCATCTTATTTTTATAGCTGTTTTTTATGTCAAGCGTGGTTTCTCCATCGTAAGCTGAGAAAATTTCATCGTTTTTTGCCCGCATAACGGAAAAATACACCGAATAGTAAGTTTTTTTAAATTCTCCTTTAAACCCGCTTGAGTTTTGGATTTTTATATATACGTTTTCTTTTTCTATACCCGTATCGAATTTATAACCTTTTAAATTTTTATTTAAACTCTCTATTATTTCCTGTCCTGTTTTTTTCATCTCGCTAATAGAGAGTTTCTCAATCTCATCACTATAAAGCCCGTTTACAGGTTTTACTGTGTTATTAGGAAAATCAAAATTAACTTTATTTCCGAACACGGAATTTTCAGTAGCAAATTCAACAATATTCTCTAAATTATTACCCCCAGCATACGAAAATCCGCTTTTCCCGTTTTTAATAACGCGTAATCCTGTACCTGTTATTGATTTGCTTTCAATTTTTTTGAAAACGCTATTTTCAAAAGATATACTCGTTGTTTCTCCTTTGCTGCAAAAGATTTCCGATTTAATACCTTTTTTCGATAAGGAGTTAGTTATTTTAGAATGTTCCATTTTACGTTCCGCCTACAAGTACGTTATCAATTAAAATATGAGGTCCTCCCGTTGTAACGGGTAAGCCGTTTTGTCCGCCTTTGCCGCAACCTCCTAGTGTTCCGAAATGTTGTAAATCGTTGCCTATCATTTTAATATTGCCTATGGTTTCAAAAACGTTTCCTGATAAAACCGCATCTCGTACAGGGCTTTTTATTTTTCCGTTTTCAATTAAATATGCACAGCGGGGTGTAAAAGTAAATTGTTCTAAGCTTGTCATTCCGCCTATAAACCCTTTTGCATAAATACCGTTATCGCAAGCAGAAATTATTTCCTCAAAACTGTTTTCCCCTGCATCAATAAAAGTATTAGTCATGCGTACAAGGGGGGAGAAATACGGGCTTAAAGCGCGGGCATTTCCTGTTAAAGGTTCGTTAAGTTTATAAGCAGTTTCCCGGGATGTTAAGCGCTTGTTTAGTTTTCCGTTTTTTATTAATTCGTTGCGCATCCCTTTAACGCCTTCGTCATCATAAGGTGTATATCCTGCTAGGCCTTCTAGGGTTCCGTCGTCTACAATATTAACAAAATCTTCGCCGAAAACTCTGCCAAGTTTCATTATTTTTTGCATATCTTCGTTTTCGTAAACAAAATCTGCTTCAGATAAGTGCCCGAAAGCTTCATGCGCAAAAACTCCGGACATTTGATTATCCAGAACGACTTTATACCTTCCGCCTTTAACCTGAGGCGCGTTTAACATTTCAATAGCTTGTTCAGCGGCTTGTTTTACGTTATCTTCATAACCCGAAACGAGTTCAAAGCCGCCGTAGCCTGCGTTAGAATAAGACGCTCGTTGCACATTCATTCCGTCTTTTGCGACAGCCATACAAGAAAAGCCCGAAAAGACTCTATTTTGTTCGATATAGCTTCCTTCAGAGTTAGCGAAAAATTTTGTTTTTGAGTAATCTTTGTATACAGCGCGTGAAGTTTGAATTTTATTATTTTGATATAATGCGTTGTTATAATTTTTTATTAATTCGACTTTTTGTTCTAAGGGTATTTCTCCCGGGTTAATTTCAAAGCCGGTTTTAATTTTATCCGTTATTTTTTTATAAGGTTTTATTTCACCATTTCTGCCTTCGCCGTTTTTAATCATTTCTAGAACTTTTTCAAAATGTTTTTCAAGGTTTTTATCCATAAATGATATAAAATACCAAAAACCTTTTTCAAATATTCTGATGTTACCTAAAAACAGACCGGAACGGGTAAGCGTTTCTAATTCAGCGCCGGAATATTCGATAGAGGTGAAATCCCTTTGCTGCATATTTATTTCAAGGTATCCGTCACCTTTGTAACGGTTTACAATATTTTTTATTAGTTGCTCCACGTATATATCCAAATAATTTGAAGTTAGATAAACTTATTTATTTACACCCGAACTTTAAAGTGAAAAAATAAAATTGTGCAATTTTTTTGTAAAAAAAGCAGGATTTTGATTAAATTATAATCAATATTGTTCCTATAAATAATTCAATAAAGCAATTTTTTAATAAAATCTTTTGAAAAATTTAGGTTTATACTGTTGCTTTTTTCCGGGCCCGCGAAATCATAATAACGCTCCGGTCTATTTATGCTAAATAAATCTCTATTTTTTATCCAGAGTTTTTCGTTTAAGGTTATACCCGACCTTGATGCCCGCGAGCGCGCTCTTTCTCTGTAACCTCTATACATATCCCAGCCGTAATTGTTAGATTCTCCGTCGTCATATTCCGTTGTGTATTTTTTTTCCCTTGAACTTGTTTTTTGATTAAGAACAAGAAAGTCAGGGTTGTCCCCGCGTAGAACCGGTGTTTGATAACGCCTCTTGCCTTCATATCTTGCATAGCTTATTAATGATTTTTTAGTCCAATCAAATGATTCCCGCAACGTGATTTTTTTGTCGTTGTTATTATCAGATTTCCCGTCTAGAACTGATTTTTGAAAATATAAAGTAAAACGTGAATAAGTATGGGCGCAATAAGATTTTTGAGCAAGCGTACTCGATGCAAGGTGATAAACTTTTCCTTTATTGTTTCTGTACTTCATATATCTCTGGCTAAAACCGTCAGCATGGCACATATCATAAATAAAAAGGACATTCCCTTTAATTTTTTTAAACATACTCGCTACTTCATTTCCCCATATATTTTCATGATTGGAAAGTATCATATATCCGCGTCCCCCGTGCCCGGAATAAAAGAACACTATAAGGTCATTGTCTTTTGACATTTTGCTTAGGCGGTAAAGTATATTAATTAAATTACGCTTTGACATATCTTTATCAAAAATATAGCGGATATTATTGGCTTTGAAATGCAATTGGTTTCTTAATATGTACCCCATAATTTTTGCATCATTAATACACGTTTTCAATGGACGTGCAGGGTAATAATTTTGCCCGATTAGTATTGCGTATTTATTAGTAATTCTGCCGGCATTTGGGTCGCGTTTTTTATTTATTGTAAAATAACGTGAATTACTATCAGGCTTTTTGGGGTTTTCGTTATTTGAATTTCCCACATTATACCTTCCGTTGTCATACCAGTTAGTTCCGTAATCTCTTTCGCCGCCGGAAATTCCGCCTAAAAGACCTTCACTATTTCCATGCGTTATGTATCCCGATAAAACGAGAAAAATAATAAAAAATCCAAATACCGCTTTTTGCATAATTGTCTCCGGTTAAATAACTTTTATAATAATTAACACTTATAATAAAAGCATTAACGTAAAAATAAAGAACATTTTATTTTATTTTGATAAATTTAATAATTTTGTATAACAATGGATGAAATTTTTTCGTTTATAATTTTATTTGATAATTTGGCTATCAGCATATAATAAATAGTTTTATTGAAATAAAAAATAAATCAAATTTCACGTTATTGCACATATTTTGAACACAAAGAAATGCAAAAGTATTAAAAATCCGGTTTAAACTTTGTATGATAGTTTTTTATTTTATTGATTTTTTCTGAGCAATATTTTATAATCACGTTATGAAGAAATATTATGAAAACATAAGCAAGTTCGTATTTATTTTTATTATCATGGTTTTTATAATTTCATCAATTCTAAAAACAAAGCGTTTTCTGCATTCCGTTTTAATAACGTTAAACATAATCGATGATAAAAAGTTTTCGTATATTGATAAGTTCGTAAAAATTAAACAAAGCAAAGTAACGTATAAATATAAAGGCGAAAATATTCCCGTTAAAATATTCAAGCCGGACTGCGGAAAAAAATGTCCTGCTGTACTCGTTTCACATGGACTCGCGCCTCAAGGTTTTAAGGATTGGCGTCTTGTTAAGTTTGCAAAAACTCTTGCTAAAACGGGAATCATTGTTTTTTTGCCTAATTTTGAACTACTTAAACGCGTTAGAATTAAAATGCGTACTGTATATAAAATGCGTTTTTTATTCGATAAAATGATTGGTGAGCCTTTTGTTGATAAATCTAAAGCGGGCTTTTTTGCAATTTCGTATTCGGGCGGGCCGGCTACTATTGCTTTTTCTAAAAAGGAATATAAACAAAAATTAAAATACATAGTTTACTTAGGCGGGTATTACAACCTGTTTAACGTTCTCGTCTTCGGCCTATCCGGGCACAGCAGTTTCAACCGTTATGAATATCACACTAAACCGTCAGACTGGGGTAGGTGGTATTATTTGATTTCAAATATCGAATACGTTGAAAGTGATAAAGATAAAAAACTGTTAAAACGCATTGCTGAAATAAAACGCACCACGCCGGAAAGCAACACGCAATTCTTTGAAAAACAGTTATCCGAAAAGGGAAAACAACTCCTTTTAATGATAAAAACGCAAAACCCTCATAGAATCCGAAAGTTAATAAAAAAGCAGAACCCGCGGTTACGCAAAACATTAGAAATAATGTCACCGGAAAAATACATAGCAAAACTAAAAAAAGTAAAGATTTTGCTTTTACACGCATCTAACGACCCGTTAATACCGTTTACGGAATCATTCCGTTTCAGGCGTGCTTTAATTAAACACGGTATCCCTGCATCCCTGACAATAATTAACGCGTTAGAACACGTTAACGTTATAAAGAAGGAGTTTAGTTTTGAAAACGTATTAACGTTTTACATTCCCGAACTCGTTAAAATGTCAAATATCGTTTATGAAATGATTAACAGTTAGGTTTTTGAGCGTTTTTTAATCTCAATCTTTGTTGCCTGTTTTATTTACGGGCAGGGGCATTATTTTTTTTCATGATATTTTTCAACCGCTTGTTGGGAATGAAAGCATATTATATCCGTGATAGGGTTTTCAGTACTTAAATCTTTGCTTGCAATTTTAATATCATTTTCTGCTTTTACTATCCATTGATTGATTTTTTGTTTTAAGTTTTCATCCATAATATTTTGCCTTGTTCGGCAATCACCTTTGAAACTGTTGGTAGATTTTTATCAATATAGAATTGTTTTTTCGTTTTTAATAAAAAGTCAATTTCATAGCCGTTTTTTCCCGCGTCTCTATAAATTTTATTTAAAAAATCTCTTCGTTTTTTCCACGTTAATTCATTTTCTAAAAGTATTAATATATCAATATCGCTGTTTTTTTGGGCTTGTTTACGAGAATAACTTCCGAATAAAATTATTCCTGCTATCTCAGAAAAATTATTTAAAAGGATATTTTTTAATTTTTCAAAATCCTTTTTTTATACATAATATACCTTTATGAAAAATATATTTAGTTACATTTTAAATATAACTAATTTTTTTTCAACGCAAAAGCAAGTAAAGTTTACTTTAATATACTAATAATACTTTAAATTTTATGCAACCGACACTTTAAAGTGTC
>CAYUYT010000105.1:0-8694 GCA_964449345.1 uncultured Spirochaetia bacterium
TTCTTTTTTCATCACCACTTTCGTATATATTAAGATCTAGTTCAGCAAGCAATTCATACAAACTGATAGATTCTTCTCTTTTTTTTATGGGAAAAATTTCTTCCTTATCTGCGGCAGGGGCAGATAAAGGGTTTTCTATAACACTTTTACCTTGCATTTGCATGCCTTCGTTTATATAATAAAGAAGCGTTGCTGCTGCATGCTTACAAAAGTATTGGTACGGGCATGAGCAATCTGCTGAAATTATTGAGCCATCAGGTGATTTCTCGATAATAACTTCATAAGGAAAGGGTTCAGAACCTTTTACAAGGCTTAAAATTTCATCGTCTTTTTCCGTAACTTCTAAAACAGCGCCTTTACGGTAATAATTCTTCCCGCGATTGAGTATTCTATCGGGAAAAAGGTATTCAAGATATTCTAAATCTAATCTGTTTTGCATAAAACCCTGCCCAACTTTTGTATTAAATATATAATAAATCTAAATTGATAAAAAGCGCAAAATTGATACTAATAAAATTTATTTTTTATATAACGGCAAAAAAGACAATTTCCATGTAGATAGATGAAAAATTTTATTCGCGCATTGAGTTAGTTGCACAAAAAAAACAAATGCCAAAGACAACGTTAATGAAATTGTATCTCATAGTTTTATTTTCTGCAAGCTTTAATTATAAATGAGCACACCGCCTCTTTTTTACCACTTCCAAACGCGTTTCAATCCTTGTTTTAATGGATAACGTGTTTCAAGACAAGAAAATACATCATTAGCTACTATTCCATTTAGTGTTTCAATCCTTGTTTTAATGGATAACGTGTTTCAAGACAAAATAGCAATGTTATTACCATTAAGTTATTTGCACGGGTTTCAATCCTTGTTTTAATGGATAACGTGTTTCAAGTTGAACCTTTACCAAATGCTTTCTGCGCCGCTTCTGTGTTTCAATCCTTGTTTTAATGGATAACGTGTTTCAAGTATAATCCAAATTCAAATGAAGAACATATCATAGATTGGTTTCAATCCTTGTTTTAATGGATAACGTGTTTCAAGAAATTATAGCGGTAGCATTGATAGTTATGGAGTTAGTTTCAATCCTTGTTTTAATGGATAACGTGTTTCAAGACCCTGTAATTCTGCTTTTATTTCTGCGCCAATTTCCTTGTTTCAATCCTTGTTTTAATGGATAACGTGTTTCAAGAAATCAGCAACAAAACCGATGCGCAAACCGAAATAATTTGTTTCAATCCTTGTTTTAATGGATAACGTGTTTCAAGATACTAGTGGCACTTCTTACGGCGGTGCGTTTTGGAAGTTTCAATCCTTGTTTTAATGGATAACGTGTTTCAAGTATTTAATTTCTTTGGCAATGTATCAGGTTTTATTTTTTTGTTTCAATCCTTGTTTTAATGGATAACGTGTTTCAAGAGGAAGACCGCTAATTACATATACTGATTTTATTTAGTTTCAATCCTTGTTTTAATGGATAACGTGTTTCAAGCTTGTATTTTGTTTAATGAAGGTCTAGATTGTTCACAGTTTCAATCCTTGTTTTAATGGATAACGTGTTTCAAGATAGTGTTAAGGGTGAATGTGGAAAAAAAGTTAATTGTTTCAATCCTTGTTTTAATGGATAACGTGTTTCAAGCATAAAGGTGCGGGAAGAGTTGACATTGACTCTGCTTGTTTCAATCCTTGTTTTAATGGATAACGTGTTTCAAGACACTCAAGGTTAAGTGTTAATTCCTTGAATGTTTTAATGTTTCAATCCTTGTTTTAATGGATAACGTGTTTCAAGTCAAATTATCCCTGATTTTCCCCTCAAAAATATCATAGTTTCAATCCTTGTTTTAATGGATAACGTGTTTCAAGAATAATTTCGCTAACCATTGCCCTAGTAATCCAAGACTGTTTCAATCCTTGTTTTAATGGATAACGTGTTTCAAGGCCGGACAGTTTGAGGGTATGATTAGAGCAAATCAACCGTTTCAATCCTTGTTTTAATGGATAACGTGTTTCAAGCAAGACTATAGTCAAAGAGAGTTATAAACTACCCTAGTTTCAATCCTTGTTTTAATGGATAACGTGTTTCAAGAGATCGCAAACAGCACCGCGCTCGCCATGATCAATGTTTCAATCCTTGTTTTAATGGATAACGTGTTTCAAGATATATATTAAACCCTTAAAAACGCCTAGACAGTTACTGTTTCAATCCTTGTTTTAATGGATAACGTGTTTCAAGCTTTTTTTTCAAAAGGCAGTGTTTGGGAATATGATTATTGTTTCAATCCTTGTTTTAATGGATAACGTGTTTCAAGTTTGCATAGCAAATATTATTTCTCTATTTGTTTTCATATGTTTCAATCCTTGTTTTAATGGATAACGTGTTTCAAGTTTTTGGAAAAAGGGCGTAAAACGTTTAGCGAACACTAGTTTCAATCCTTGTTTTAATGGATAACGTGTTTCAAGAATGGGTTGTACGATCCATTCATAGATGAATTACAACAGTTTCAATCCTTGTTTTAATGGATAACGTGTTTCAAGTCGTAATTTCAACTATATATATAGTATATAACAAATTATAATAAAAAATCAAGCTTTTTTTTTCTTCAATATTACGCTCTAACATGCATAATCCTAACCAAAAAATTACATATTTCTGATTTCCGGCAGTTTTAATTTACACAATAACAATAATTTACAGCAAAATTAACCATTTTCGTCAAAATATTGAGTTATTCCTCCGAAAAAATTAATGCGGACAAATATTTCTATAAGTGCAGCGGATACAACGATTTTCATATTCCGTTGCAACGGGAAAATACCCTGTGTCTATAATATACATAATTTCACGAATAATATTATCTAAATTTTTAAAATCTTCACCAGTATAAATAACTTCTGCTATTTTATTATTAGACCTTAGGTAACAAATCAAACCCTTTTCACATTTTACGTTGTAATTTTCTTCTATCAGCAAAGCGTGAATTACCGACTGATATTTAAGTGTATCCCAGACAATGCCTTTATACTCAGCGTATTTATAATCAAGAGGACAAGCTTTAGCATTTTCATAAAATAAAATCTCATCTATAACCGCTTTTATTTCACTTTTTTTAGAGTATAAAGTCTCATTGCTTTTTTTGTTAACATACCCCTTTGGAACGTATTTATAATTTTTTTTCTTATCATGAACAGATTTTGCTTTCTCGACCTTGTAAAATTTATGCTCATTTTGCGGAACATCTAAGCAAAACATAAAATATATAAAACGTTTACAATATAAAAATTCTTGAACCATAGACGGGTAAATGTAAAAATCAATATCTTCAGTAAATGTCATAAAACCAAACTCTTCAATTTATCGGACACAAGCTTTTTATCAAAACCTTTGCCGATAATTTTAACTTTTTTAAAATCCTTTTCACATAAAGGAAACACATACAAACTATCATTACCCGTTTTATTATCCGGTTCGATTAATTCTTTACTCCTTATAACGAGTTCATCAAGTGTGTCCCTGTCAATATTTCCACAAAAAACGCTTTTCTGAACACGGTACAATCCCCGCGTTTGACAGAGCTTGACAATATGCCGCCTCGTTTTATTGCTTGAAATGTCATAGATCAGCCAGACTAACACGTTAACCCTCCTGTTAAAATATTTGCAAGCATATGGCTCTCAAAACCCATTATATGCTTAATTTTTTTTGTCTTCCCCTTATAACGCATTGTTTTTTCAATATATTCGTTATTTTTTTCAAAAAACACCTTTTTCCCCTGTTTGTTAAGTAAATATCCGTCCGTTATTTCATCAAAATATTCCGGTTTTATTTTTTTCGATGTAAATAAAGAAACAACCACGTTATCCGCTATAAATCTAAACGCTTCTATCATGTCAAACACGAGAGTTTTATTATTATGATGGCTGGCATGAAGAAAACCCAAATAAGGGTCAAGCCCGGCCAAAATCAATTCTTTTTCAACACGCGAATATAAAACCCCATAAGCATAATTCAGCATTGTGTTGAAAAAGTCTTGCCCCGGATTTCTGCTTCTTCCATTAAAACTATATTTAGCCGGTAAAATCTTTGAAACAGCTTTAAAATACGTTTTGGAAGCACCGCCTTCATATCCCATAATACTACCGCGAACATTTTCCGGCTTACCCTTTGTTTTCCTGATTTTTTCTTTCTGCTGTTTTATAAGTTCAATATCAGCGAGAACAGATTCGCGGATTTTATCCTTATTTTTGCTAAAATACCGCAGCAATTTAACCTGATTGTTTATTTTATCAACAATCCAAGTCTTTGCTATTTCCGTTGCTTCTGGATTATCCGTTATATTTAACTGCGCCTTTTTAATCTTAGCCATACCGCCCGATTTAGCATACCACAACCTTGCATACGGACTGCCGAATTTATCAATAAAAGCAATATCAACGTTGTTTTCAATTGCAAGCTTAATTGCCGCTGTAGTAATGGTAGCTGCCGTTGAAATCAATATCCGTTCAACTTTACTGCAAGCAACGGTAAATTCTTTGTCCGTTTTAACAGCAAATAACGCGTTGTCTTTCTTTCTTAAATAACTGCCATAGGAATCAATAACTATTTCCATACGAATACCCCGTTTAGCGTATATTTATATTTTCGGGTCGGGATATTGTAAAAACTTGTAGTTTTATACTATTATAGGTTTTATTTACATTAGGTAAATGTAATTTTTTTTTTTTTGTTGAAAATTAACACTATTCATGGATAATGATATTCAATCAGAAGTAAAAACGCGTTTTTCGTTGTTTATTATATAGCTAAATTTGCAAATATTCATCAAAAACGCGTTTACGACATAACGTGTCGTGAATTTATTCAAAATATGTATTAGGATTTATGTATGATTAAAATAAAAACCGGAATCTTAACATTCAACGACGTTTCGCTCTCCAAAAATGAAACGCATAAATGGCGCGGGTACATGGGTAGAAAATTCCAACAGTACGACCTAATCCACAATCACGACGGAGATAAAAATAAATATAAATACCGTTACCCTTTAATTCAATTTAAAGTAATAAATGAAAAACCCGTTATGCTTGCAATAACGCAAAAAGCTATAGAAATCTTCAAAACCGTAATGTTTCAAACAGATGAAATAGACATCGAAGGTAAAACTATCCCGGTTTATGAAAAAAGCTTCTCCGTAACAACGCAAGATTTCGGCATCACTACCGAACCACAAAAATACCGTTTTATAAACCCATGGATTGCTTTAAACCAAAAAAATTACACCAGATACCAAAACGCAAAATCTAACACAGAACAAAACCAAATATTACAAAACATATTGCAGACTTCGTTCTTCCCCTTGGCTAAAGAACTCGGTTACTGGATAGAAGAACGCGTTGTTTGTAAATCCCGTTTACATAGCATTCCCGTGAACTTAAAAGGGAGAACCCTACTCGGTTTTTTAGGCAGTTTTGAAATAAACCTTGCCTTACCCGACTACATCGGCGTTGGCAAATCTTCCAGTAGAGGTTACGGCGTTGTGGTGGGTGAGAAAAGTTTACAGGAGGTGGGAGTTTGATACGGGAGTTTAAAGATATAGGCGGGTATATTTTAGATAGTTCAACAGGGAAAAGTATTGATGAATTTTTGAAGGCATTGACAATTTCCCCCAACGAACCGTATAAAGATGAAGATATAAAATTTTATTATGAAATTGTCTTCAATTTAGATGTTAATTCTAATAATATTGAAATCAAAACTGGTAATGAATTATTTGCTAGTAATAGGTATAAATTTTTCGGTTTTAAATTGCCTGCTGCTAGAAATAGTAAAATATATTTTACAACTAATAATTATGAATCTCATTTACTAACAATTCCTCATTTAATTAAATATTTACAAGGTAAAAATTTCGTTTCTGATGGTTTTTTAAATCTTTTAAATAACTTAAATGAAACTTTTTATGATGGGGCGAATAACAGCGATTATTGTTTAAAATATGAAAATTTCATTGAAGTACAAAAAATAAAAATACTAGATTACAGCATCGAAAAAATTAAGGAATTACCAAAATCAATATTTAATAGTGAAAAAATTGATGATAATGATGCTGCTGAACTAAATAAATATTATAAAAAGGGCGAAAAAACATATACATTGCAAAAAGAAATTGATACTTCAAATTATAAAAAAATAGTTTCAATTCTCCGCAAAGTTGAATCAAAAAAATATAGTTTCAATGAAATTCAGAAAAAAGCAATTGAAAAATTTATTTATATAGATGTTTTAAAGACACAAAAGAAGTATTGGGAGTACTTAAGACGCGGATTAAATATTTATTCTCTAAAAATAAACGATGAATATATTCATGAAACTCAACCTTATAAACAAGATTACCTAAAACTCGTTTACTATTCTTTGAAAGAAAGATTTTTTGAGAAGAATATTGACACAATTTGCAGTATTTGTGGGTCGAATGAAAATCGAGTTACCGGTAAAATTGATATACCTACAAAATTTTATATTACAGATAAACCTTATTTTTTCGAAAATTTATCGCCTGACAATGCATATAAATCTTTTTCGATATGTGAAGTGTGTTATGAAAAGGTTAGAATTGGAATAAACTATATTCATGAAAATTTATACAGTAGATTGTTTAGAAGTTTGAATTACTATATTATTCCGAAAAATGCTGAAGATTTATTTGATAAGAAAAAATTAATAGAAAAAAAAATAATGGCATGGTTAGGGGCGAGTAAAACGACCAGCGAAGATATAAAAAATCTAGAAAAGATTTTAAAAATAGAGAAAAAATATGAGAATTTCCAAATAGATTTCTTGTTTTGGTTTGTACCGGAAAGACAAGCAGCGGCGTTTATAGTTTTAGACAATATAACTGATGTTTCGTATAAAAGACTAAATTATGTAATTAATAGTCTTGATGATATTAATTCGGAAGATTTTTATGATGACATGAAATATAAACCTAATATTAATGATTTGTATTTTTTCTTATTTCCAAATAAATATTCTCACGAAAAAATAGATAATAAATTGTATCGGAAAGAATTAATCTCACTTTTTTCTTCCCTTTTAAAAGGAAGAACTATTGACTATCAATATTTAATTCTAAATTTTAATTATATTTTCCGGAAAACATTTTACAAGAAAAAAACATCAAAAGAACAACAAAATTACATTTTAGATTACCGCCCAACTAAAATGAATATTTTATTAACTTGGATAAATAATATAGCTAATTCACAAGGAGGATTTAATAACATGGAAGGGAAAAGTGCAATTGAAATAGAAAATAAGGATGTACTGGAATTTTTCAATATCCACAAAGATATTTATGAGAATAGCCCTTACCGACAGGGACTATTTTTACTAGGTAAGTTAATTAATTCAATTAAAAGTAAACAAAAGAATAAAAATATTACAATACTGAACAAGATTAACTTTGATGGAATACCTGTCAGGAGAGTGAAAAAGTTTATTCTTGATGTAACTGAATCGCTAAAATTTTATGATTTATTTGAACAGGAAAATAAAACATATTCAGAAATGATGGACAGGTTACAGGGGATTGAAAATTCTTCTTTATCAAAGGATGAAGTAGTTTTTTACATTCTTTCAGGAATATCTTTTGGAAGGTATATTTTAAGCAAATATGCTAAAATTAACAAAATTAAAGGAGAGCAAACTAATGAATAATTCTGAAATTCTATTTTTATATGATGCGAAAATGACTAACCCAAATGGCGATATGGACAACGAAAATAAGCCGCGAATGGATTGGGACACCGATACCAACTTGGTAAGTGATGTAAGGTTGAAAAGATACATCAGAGACTATTTAAATTTAGTACACAATAAAGACCTATTTATTACTTCTGAGGCTGAAAATTCAAAAACTAGAGGTAAAGAACTAGTTAACAATAATAAAAAGCACACAGATTGTATTGATGTTCGCTTGTTTGGTGCTGTTTTTGCTGAAGAAGGATCCAATACTCATCTGACAGGACCTATCCAGTTTAATTGGGGGTATTCTTTAAATAAAGTCGAGCTGCAGGAATCAAAAACTATTACTTCTAGTTTTTCTTCTGGAGAAGGCATTGGTAAGGATTATCGTGTTAATTATTCATTCTTAGCTTTTAGTGGAGCAATTAATGGATTAATTTCTAAAAATACTGAATTAACAAGTGATGATTTAAAATTATTTGATGAAGCTATGGTAAAAGCAATCCCAGCTAATAAAACTCGTTCTAAAACAGGTCAAACTCCTAGGTTATATATTAGAGTTTTATTGAAGGACGATAAAACTTTTTTGAAAGATTTACGAGAATATATTTGTCTAACCGAAGAAATCAAGGGACGTAGAGATTTAAGAAATATTGAGGATATTAAATTAGACCTTTCTGAATTTGAGGTTTATTTAACAAGCATCAAAGATAAATTAGAAAAAGTAATATACTGGCAAGATGACAACTTTAAAGTATTAAATACTGAAAAATATTTAGGTATTGAATTTGAAGAATTAAAAATTTAGGATTTTTAAATGAACACTGATAGATATGAAGATGTTTTAATTTTCCAGATTTGTGGAAAATTTGCTCATTTTAGAAAATTTTATACAAATAAAAGCTCCTTGTCATACAGAATTATTCCTCGTACTGTTATCATGGGAGTT
>CAYUYT010000105.1:8704-11948 GCA_964449345.1 uncultured Spirochaetia bacterium
GAAAAAAGAGACAGCTACTATGATTGGTTAGAACCTAAAAATTCAAAAATCGGTGTAAAAATAATTAATCCAGGAAAATCTCATTTTGAATGTATGAATTATCTTCTTAACAGTGGAGGACGCACTCAAGTTCGATTTGAGTTAATAACCGGATTAGATATTCCTATTACGTTTGAAGTATATTTTACAACTAAAAGCAAGGAGAATTTTGCATTATTGTACGATAAATTGATGAACAAAAATTTAGGTTATGGAGTGTATTTAGGACAACGTCAATTTTTAGCAAATATAAATAACGTAAAAAAAACTAAAATAAAGGAAATTAAAGAGAATATAGAATGTGAAATAAGTACTCTTACTTTTCAAGACAACATTTTGGAATTAAAAAACGAAAGCGATATTAAAATTGCCATTGACAGAATGCCGGTGTCGTTTGTTAGAAACAAAATTATTAAAAAAGGAAAAAATATCTTTCAAGGGCGTAAACCTGCAATTAAAGATAACTTTATCTACACCTTTGATGGTAGTAATTTATCTGGAAAATTTAAGCAGGTAATACGTCTAGAAGATAACAATATTAGTTTTTTTACAGCACTATAATTATGATTAAAACGGGAGCACTACTTTAATGGAATTAAAATCCCACCCTAATAAATTGCTTTTTGAACATTTAAAAGACGTCGGGAATAAGAGTGTGGAAATTCTTAAAAATAAAAAACTTAATTTGGAGCTTCTTGCTTGTGACAAGATATTAAATTTATCCTTTGTTATAGGTGTGTGCCATGATTTTGGCAAAGCAACAAGATTTTTTCAAAAAAAACTTAATACTTGCCAAAATGTTAAATTTTCTAATCACGGTTTAATCTCTGCTTTATTTGGTTTCGTTCTTGTGCGAGAAATCATGCAGTGTGATTTATGTGCAATAATAGCATACACAGTTATAAAAAAGCACCATGGAAATTTAGTTTCACCCCTTGATGACAATCTTTCTAATTTTAAAAAAGAATTAGAGAAACAATTGGAGAGCTTAAGTGAGAAAGATAGATATAGTGAAATTGAAGTAATTTACAATTCATTATTGAATAATTTTTCTTTCGATTTCCCAACTTGCTTTAAAAAATTTTCAAATTTAATTAAAGATAAATTAGAAGATTTTATTGATGACAATATTTTTGACATAATACTACCATTTGAGGATGACACGGATGAAATAGGTATTGAAAGGTTTTTGATTACAAATTTGCTTTATTCGGTTTTAATTGATGTAGACAAAAATGATGCGGCAGGGGTTTCGCAACAGCATTTTAAAGATAATTTAAATGCCAAAATTTCTGTGAAATCATATTTAGATAAATTGAAATTGAAAACATCAAGCAAATATGATGTAAGTAAAGAAATAAATATAATTAGAAATCTTTTCTTTAATGAAGTTCGAGAAAATGAGAATATTTCAGTAGATAATTATTTATATTCTTTAACTGCTCCTACCGGTGTAGGTAAAACTTTTGCTTCATATGAATTCGCTTGTATTCTAAAAGATAAATTTATAAATGGAAGAAGAATTATATATTGTTTACCATATACTTCTATAATCGATCAAAATCATTTAGAAATTGAAAATATCATTAGATTTAATTTAAAAGAAAACTATGAGGGTAAACCAACAAAGTACTTAATGAAACATCATCATTTGACACCACTTAGAATTGAGAATTATTATAATAACAATGAGGAGGGTTATTTAAATTATTTTGAACAAAAACTTGTTTTAGAGAGCTGGGGATCTGCTAACATAATTACCACTTTCATTCAGTTATTTCACAGTATTGTAGGTTATAAGAATTCCTTTTTAAAAAAATTCCATAATATTATTAATTCAATAATAATTCTCGATGAAATACAGACCTTACCTGTTGATTATTATATGGTAGTAGGAAAAGTTTTTAAAATATTAGCAACAAAATTTAATACTTATATATTATTTTTAACTGCAACGCAGCCAAAAATTGTCAATACAAATTCAATTGTAGAATTGGTAAAAACGAAAGAGTATGCTATCAATGAAATTTTTAATAGGGTCAAATTAAAAGTTCTAAATATAGACGAAGCTTTAGATGTCGATAATTTTATAAACTTTTTCAAAGAAGACTTTAAAAGTAGAACAGGTTTAATTGTTTGTAACAAAATTAAAACTGCTATTAGAATATTTAATTTAGTTGTAGATTATTTTCAGCCGAAAAATTTTATTGTTTTCTCATTAACTACAAATATAATTCCATTACAAAGAATTGATCGAATAAAAAATATTAAAGCAGCAATAAAAGAAAATAAAAAAGTACTTGTCATTTCAACGCAACTAATAGAAGCTGGTGTGGATTTTAGTTTTGAGAAAGTATATAGGGATTTAGCTCCTCTTGATTCTATAATTCAGACAGCGGGCAGATGTAACCGTAATAATGAAATGTCTCCCCAAAAAGGTGAGATGATATTGTTCAATTTAAATGATGAAAATAGTATCTACGATATTGAATTAATTAATATGACAAAAAAAATACTGGATAAGAAAGAATACGAATCTCGTGAGTTTATAGATATATCTAATTGTTATTTTTCTTTAATTGATAAAAAAAGGGAAAGTACAAAATTACTAAAAGCTATTAAAATGCTAAATTATAATTTGGATAATTCTGAATTTGGGAACCCAATAAAAAATTTTGAATTGATAAGAGAAAAAGCAAAAGAAGATGTAATTATTGTTCTTGATAATGATATAAAAAAAATAATTCAACAATTAGAAAAGCTTTTATCCCAATCAAAAGAAATTGATAAAAAACATTCAGATTTTGAAAATGACATAGAAAAAATAGAATTGTTAAAAAAAGAAATAGGTAAGTATAGAATCAGTATTTATAATAATCGATTGCAACCCTATGAAAATATTATCAAAGAAATAAGCGGTATTAAATACATAGATTGCCTTGCCAACACTGACGTTTACAACCCCCAAACGGGTTTCATTTATCCTTCTTTTAATGGATGACGTAATTCAACAGAGAATTCCTAACAAAGCGTTTTCACATTACTAAAATAGGAATATTCGGTTCTTTTGCGCATATGGAGCAAAATAAAAACAGTGATATTGATTTACTCGTTGAATTTGAAAAAGATACAGAAAATTTATGGGATTTACTGCATATTCCGGTCAAATAAGGCCAGTGATTCCGTTTTAAACCCTACCACTTTT
>CAYUYT010000106.1:0-10992 GCA_964449345.1 uncultured Spirochaetia bacterium
CCTATATTTACAAATAATTCAAAAAATTATTATCTTTAATAGAACACAACACCAATAGAGGCGTTTTGAATAAAAACAAAGGTTACATTTATTTTAACAACGCGGCAACGAGCTATCCAAAACCTGACACCGTTATTAAAAGCGTAAACGAGTATATGTCAAGTATGCCCATAAACTCCGAGCGTGCAGGCGTTGACAACGAAAATGATTTTGTTAATGAATGCAGAAAAACCCTTGCACGTTTTTTTGCTATCCCGGACGAAAACAACATTTTTTTCACTTCAGGCAGCACGGAATCCATTAACCTCGCTATTAAAGGACTTGATTTAAAGGATAAACACGTTATTTCTACGGTTATGGAACATAATTCAGTCATACGGCCATTAAAACAACGGGAAAAAAATCACAATACACGGTTAACCTTTATTCCATGCAACGAAAAAGGTGAAATTGATAAACAAAGCGTTATTAATGCAATAAGCCCTGATACTATTGCTTTATTTATAAATCATTGTTCTAATGTAACCGGGGCGGTAAATGATGTTAAAGAAATTTTTGATTTTACCCGTAAAAAAGGAATTATCAACGCGTTAGATATTTCTCAGTCAGCAGGAAACGTAAATATTGATATACCAAAAACCGGTGCGGATATGGTTGCTTTTACCGGGCATAAATCTTTATTTGCCTTGCCGGGTATAGGTGGGTTATACTTAAAAAAAACGTTGGACTTAGAACCCTTAAAAACCGGCGGCACAGGAATACAAAGCAACGTTTTGTATCAGCCACAAGAACGGCCTCTTTATTATGAAGCCGGCACAAAAAATTACGCAGGTATAGTTTCCTTGAAAGCCGGAATTGATTTTATTAATTCACGGGGAATAGAAAACGTAAAAAAACATAAAACCCATTTGCTTAATACTTTATTCAATGAGTTATATGATAACAAAGAATTACTAATCCACTCAGCACCGGCTAGCAACAACGCAGGTATTTTTAGCTTTAACATACAAGGAATGTGCGCAGAAGACGTTTGCTATATACTTGAAAAATCTTACGGAATAATTTTACGCGTAGGCCTTCACTGCGCCCCCTTAATTCACAGTTATATAAAAAGCGGGGAAAACGGGTGCTTGCGCGCGAGTTTTTCTTACTTTAACACGATTGAAGAAATTCAATACTTTATTAAAGCAATTAAGGAAATCATAAAAGCAAAGTGAAAATACAAAAAATAAAACACATAAAAAATTGCATTGACGGCACAGCTATTAAAGAGATTCTTCTAAGTGATAATATATCAAAAGATTTCGTTTTCTATTTATTTAATTATGGTGAGCACGAATATATGGATGAACTTAAAGATCCATTTTTTAAAATCGAACAGCAAAACGTGTTCGTTATCAAGGGGGTTGAAAATACCGACATTCTTAGGATTACAATTGAAGCTCCGGTAGAAGAAAACGAAAATAAAATAATTAACATAATTGAAAGTTATGAAAATACAGAAGTTTAAGTAATTCCATTTTTTTTCGATAATTATATAATGAAACAAAAACTCGTTATAATTATAGCTTTCTTATTGGTCAATACTCTACACGCAGATGAAATTATTATTAAAACGAATAAAGAGAGTTACAAACTCGGTGAAAATGTTTACATTACTGTAAATCTCATGCTAACGCGTTTTGCAAAAAACCACAGGCAAGTAAAAGAGCCCGTTATAAAAACATTCGGGTTAATGATTTATCATAGAACGCGTTTTAAAAAAGTAAAAGATAAATTATATTCCATAAGATACAAAGCGAAAGTTTTATTAAATCATGCATATTTTGAATGCTACAGCTACAGCCATAAGGGAAGATTTGGGAACAGCGTAAAAATTCGTTTAATTGAATAATTATACCAATTCGATTTATTATCTATAAAATATTATATCAAGGAATGCACAAATACAATTTACGTTACCTTTAAGGTTATATTCCTTACTTTACATTTATTTATAAAAAAAAATGAGTATTAAAATCCGGTAATCTGCTTTATGTTAATTGCCCCCAAATAACCCGGCGATTAATAGAGTTACTACTTTGCAAGGAATTCTCATAATAATAGTAACCTCGAAAAACTCAGGTAGCATAAAGATAAAAACAGGTGAAAATTTAATTTTTATATAAAAAGGCTGTATTGTTTGAATGAGTTAACGGATTTTAATTGTCTATCTAAAAGGTATTGGATGCGCAAAACCGGTAAGATTAATTTTGAGAGTTCAAACATGGCTGCATTTAAAGTGAAAACAAAAATACAGAGGCGACAATGGCCAACATCGCCTCTGTAACTGATAATATTATTTATGCAGAACAAAACTCATCAATAATTTATGTTTTTTGAATTTCACTTTACTATTAAATTTTTTAACGCTCTTAATTAATTTAATACATACCGACAAAAATTCTTAATTGAACATGGCAGAGCACTATTCATAATTTCTGTTAAGATAATAAATTAGCAAAAAATATTTTTTTTAATTACAGCTGGCATAAAAAATGCTTGTAAATATAAAGTAGTAAATTAGGATAATATTAATCACGGAGTAAAAAATCCGGTATTATTAGAAACTACAACAAAAAATTTTTAAATTGGCTATTAGCCGATTTTTCGGCTTGATATATAGCAGGCATAAAATAGCTTCCCCCCTATAAGCTAATATTGTAATAGCAAGGTCATAAGCACCTTGCTATTTTTATTTCAAGCGTTATATGATGCCGGACCAAAATAATGCTCGTTTATTACCTTTTCATCTCTAAGGGATTTCATCACTCTTTTCGTTATATCGGAAGAAAATACAAACTCGTATCTGTGGTCAAATACATATGCTTTAACCTTCATTTTTATTACAGGAATTTTATTTAAAGTTGATTCAAACACAACTGACACAGGTTTTTTTAAAAAAGAATATGGTGAAGAATACACGGCTTCATACGCGCATTGTTCGGATTTTTCAGTATCAACGCTATACGGTAAATATATTTCAGTAACAACCTGACAATTAAGCTCGCCAGAATTGGCATTAGATACTTTTTCTGTTAAAATCGTTTTATTAGGAACAGTAATCGCGTTATCGTCCGATGTAACCAAGACGAATCGCCTTATGCTTATATCCGTTACCTCTCCGTAATGATTGCCTATTTTAATTTTATCGCCTATTGTAAAGGGTTTTACAAAAATAATTATTATACCGCCGAATAAATTTCCTATAATATCTTGAAAGGCGAATCCCAGAGCAACGCCTAGAGAAAGACCTAAAGCCGTTAATGTGCCTTTGGATATATTTAATACGCCGAAAACAATAAAAAATATTGACGTTGAATATACAAAAAGTTTTGTAATAGGAATAAAACCTTTTATCTGTATCCGCTTTTGAGAATACTTTTCTGCAAATTTCTTTAAAATCGCAGAAATTATTTTCCCCAACACATACGTTACCAATAGTATTAATATTACTGAAAATACTTTATTATAAGTTATCTCTTTTAATATATCTTTCATTTAACACCTAAAAATACAAAAAATTCTTTCCCTGTAAAATTTTACTTATCTGAATAGTGTAAACAGGTACTATTCTAAAATACGTTTTTTCATGTAAGACAATTTTTTCAACTATTCTATGTTTTATTAAAAAAGATAAATAAACATTTAACATATCCTTATCAATGTTTAATAAAAAATTCAACTCGCCTATTGTGAGCATTTCATGAATAATTATTGCCGTTAATATTAAATAATAATTATCTTCAAAATTCTGAGCGAAATTTAAGTCCCTGAAACTGGCTTCATTAATATAAACCCTATTATTCCTAACGTAGGCAATTGAGTGCAAAAAGTAATGATACAATGCAGGGAAAACGTTTTCGCAATTGTCAACGAGTTTGCCAAAATATTCGTTTAAAATATAATTTGGTAAATCAGCGTAAGTAATCTCCCCTTTTTTAATTTTCTTTTTCGCTATCTTAACCTGTTGGGACGAAAGACGGGGATAAATGGAATAGCCCCTTGCTTCTGTTTTTTTTATAAAAATATTTTTAATATCTTTAGTTTTCATATAGTTTAAATTTATTTTAAAATCAAAAGTATCATTTATTGGCATTATTTGTGAAATAAATTTATACGAATGTTCGTTTATCGTTGCTATCCACAAAATATTATTACCCGAATTTCCTATCATTGATAAAAAATTTATAAAACCGGTAAAATTGTTCCGCTCTTTAAAAAATAAAAAATGAATATTATCAAGTATCACAACCAAATGTTTATCACGGCTTTCTAACGTTCCACAGGCCTTTTCAAAAGAACTAGTCCCCGTTATTTTTATCAATGTATTATTGATTATTTCTCGTCTGTATTCATCGGGGTCCATTTCAATTTTAATAATATCCGTCTCACGAGGTACACGATGCATTAAAAGGTCTATCAAAGCAGATTTACCGCTGCCCTTTTTCCCTATAAAAAGCATACTGGATAAAATGTTTTCATTCCATTTATCAAAAGCGCTTAAAACGGGTTTTTTATAAGCGTTAGTAAAATCAATGTATTCGTTTAATTGCTTTTCTCCTGTTAAATGAAACTCGTGCTGTAATTCTTCGGGAATAACGCGTTGTAAATGTTCCTCGTTAGTCTCAGGTAAAGTGGTCAAAAACAAAGTTTCATCTATTGCTTTTGGTCTCAACACTCTGATAGCAACAAGGCCTTTTTCAACAAGTATTGATAAGAAGTCAGTTATTTTAATAATTATAAAGAATACCCTATAAAAGACATTAAAAGCAAATTCCGGTTCTTTTAATACTCTTAGATTGCCGAATTTATTATCAATTAATAAAAGAATATTGGTAATTAATTTAGTTACAAATCCGCCTATGTTATCCGATAGCTGAACATAAAATTCTTTTTCAAATATATGTTTTATTGAATGTTTTTTTAATTTCTTTATAAGAGAAAAAAGTAAAGTATTCTTTTTTGATAATGTTTTGAACCTTACCAGCCTTATGGTATACAAAATCACATAACCGAATAAATACACTCCCAAATAACTGCACGCAACTATAAGTATCAAAGTTTTATTTGAATTTATAAAAACGCTTAATTGCAAGGATAAATTCAATGATAACTGCTTTAAACCGTCTACTAAAAAAAATACGTTTCCCGTAACAATTTTCGTTATTCCGGCAATATCCGAAACAACGCTAGAATATATTCCGGCAAGCGCTTCTTTAAATCCGGCAATATAAATAAGTAAAAAATACTTCAAGTAGAAAATGAAGTAATCAATTTGTGAGGATATGCGGGTAAACATTATTAATTTATATTCCTGCCATCATTTTTTTTAACCGATTTTTTTGCCTAAAAGTCAAACGTGATAAAAAATTATCAAGTTTTTCGCTCTCAAGAAAAATATCATAATATTCCTTACCCTTATCCATAATTTTCGTTGTCCATAATTTTGAACCACATTTAGGGCATTCGTTCTCATTAATAAATTCCCAAAAATTCGTTGTATGCTCGCATGACGGGCAGGTAAAATCCAAAAGATTTGCTTGAGTTTTAATATCAAAATTTTTACTCATAAATTCTTGATATTCTACACTCAATTCTTTTAAACGCTTCTTTTCTCTTTTTGTAGGGATAATTTTCGCCGAAACGTAAAATAAAAAAAACAAAAAAACAAAGCAAAAAATCAACCAAGCAATGTATAAATCAGGTTTAGTAACTAATAGCAAAAGAAGGGCGATGGTTTCCCAGAAAATCACAAAACCGAGCCGCTTTAAAATAGCAAACATTTAAACCTCCGATATAAATAATTACAAAAAAATAACACCCGGAAAAACAATGTGTATAAATCCGGTAATAACTCCGCTAAAGCCAACGGGAATCTGCAAAGATGTAAGAATTTTTTCCGCTCTCGATAAAGTCTTTTGGTCGATGTGCTTGCTAATACGGATATACCCGGTGATGAATAGCAGAGTCATAGCAGTACAGGAAATCAACGGAAGCAAATCTCCTATTAACATGATTTTATCAAAAGGGAAAACTGCAAAAATCACAATGCAAATAATGCCGAAAACTCCCATTCTTACTTGAAACTTACCTTTTAAAAAAAACGTTTTTATTTCTTTATCTAGTTTGGGAATTGAGGGCAGTAACAAAAGAATTCCTCCGCTTATTAAATAAAAAGTGGAAATAAAAAATAAAGTAACGCGAAAATTCATATCATCTCCCGAATGAACTTGAAAAATAGCTAAGCTTTATTAATACTATCGGAATTCGAAACTCTATACAAGTCATAAAATATTAAAATTGTATCAGAAAAACGCGTTATTTATCAATTCCCATTACAAATATTTTCTTTCAAAGCATTATTTATATTATATTTATGTTTATGGAAATGAACTTGATAAAAAAAAATATGCCTATTACTGCGGAAACTATATCACATTTCCTAAAATGTAAAAAATTTGTATGGCATCTATACAACACACCGGAATTAACCTTCAACGAACAAAGAAATTTTTCACTACCGGATTCTTTGGAAAAACTTTACGACCTTAAACCTTTGATTTATGAGAAATATGAACACGGTTACGAAATAAACTTACAGCAAACTTATAGCGATATTGCAAAAGAGACTTTATGGGCGGTTAATAATTATAACGTGATTTATAACCCAGGAATTCTTTTGGATAACACTTTTACAAAGATAGACTTAGCTGTTAAAAATCAGGAAGAAAACGCGTTCGATTTAATTAAAATCACTAACACCCCAAGACTAAAAAAACGCAATATACGCGAGCTTGCTTTAAGCAAAATTATTTTCACAGAAGCAGGCATACCCGTTAATAATACTTTTATTTACACTATTAATAAAAAATATATCAGAAAAGAAAACCTTAATGTTAATGAACTCCTTCAAAAAAACAATGTAACGAATAAAGTAAATCAACACATCCCCATAATTAATAAAAGCATTGATGAAATCAAAAAAACTGCTAATAAAAGTTTTCCGCCCAAAGAAATCTTTTCACCGGCATGTATAAATTACAAGGAATGCCCCTTAAAATACAAATGCTGGTCAGGACTTCCCCAAAAAAACGTTTTTTTACTAACCGGTTCTGACAGATGGAAAAAAGGTAATGCTCTAATTGAAAACAACGTATATTCCCTCAAAAATATTCCACTAAATTTTCCCCTTACGGAAAAACAAGAAATACAAAAATTATGCGAAATTACAGAAGAAATACATTTTAATAAGCAAAACGTAAAATCCTTTTTATCCAAACTTGAATACCCGTTATTCTTTGTTGATTTTGAAGCTACTGCGAATATGATTATTCCTCTTTTTTACAATTCTCATGCTTTTCAGCAAATACCCTATCAATTTTCCCTTCACATTATTGAAACCCCAGGAAAAGACCCCGAACATCATCATTTTATAGCAACGGACAAAAACGACCCAAGAGAAAATTTCATAACCCGGCTTTTAGAACTAACACAAGGAAGCGGCAGCATTATTGCCTATAACGCATCCTTTGAAAAAAGGATATTAAAACAAACAATAGATTTTCTCGGCATGGACCCTGAAATATACGGAAAAATTGCAGAGCGTTTCGTTGATTTAAGTTTACCTTTCGAAAACTACGACTATTATGATTCTGCACAAAACGGAAAAGTTTCACTTAAAGTTATATTGCCGATTTTGACGGGATATTCATACGAAGACCTTAACATTTCAGAAGCTTTAGAAGCCACTAACGAGTATATACGCGTAATATTTACGGAGGTTGATGAAGATGAAAAAAATAGAGTTTTAACGGATTTAAAAAATTATTGCAAACTCGATACTTTAGGAATGATAAAAATTTTAGACTCTCTTAAAACTTTAGCAGACCATTAATAAATGCAAAATACTTTTATGTAGTTAAACATTTTTTCCCATAAAATACTTTTAAATTCATTAAAATTTTTTTCCCGTTCTTTTACGTTATCGTTAAATATTTTATTCAAATACTTATGATTCTTAATAAAGTTTTCAAGTTCCTTATTTTCAATCTTTTTAATTTTATTATAAAGGGACTTAGTTACATCTATCCACTTTTTGTACTCTTCAGGATACCGATTAAAATATTCTTTTAAATACAAACCGTCCTCAAGCTGCCATGGTTCAATAAAATCCTTAAAGTATTTGCCAAGAAAATCCTTAACATACTCGCCGAATAAATAACTTTCAAAACCGATATAACCTTTTTTATGCGTTATCCAATCAACAATGTCTTTTTGATTCTCATCAAGCTTTGAAAACATTTCCGTCGAAACGTCAATCATTAAATCGCTTGCCCGTTTAAACAAATTATTATCCGCGCTAAAGCTATTTACGCTGAAAAAAAATTTATCGGCAAACTTCTCTTTATATATAGTGAGATAAGTTTTAGCTAAACTCAACCAAAACATAGCATATTCCGTAAAAATAGGATACTAATAATTTAATGCGAACTTATTAATTTAGCAATATAATTTTAATAAATTTACTATAATTAATTAGAAAAGCCTATACTTTACCAATAAGTATTTTATTAGCCTAATTAGTGCTTATTTTGTTTACTACGGATGAACGCAGATAAAATCACCGCTGCATCACAATCTTTAAGTAAAGAGGGAGGATTAGTAAATTATGGGGTATTAAGAGAAATCCCCCGACTTTTTAGCACAAACAGCTTTTTTCTCCTGCCCCCTTTAAGTAAAGAGGGCGGTTTTTTTTATACGTTGTGATTATGAATTTAAGATAGCTAGCCGTAGGGGCTTTCTCTTCTCTTCAAGTCCCCCTTTATTCGAAGGGGGATTTAGGCGAATTTTTTTATTTATCTGTGTGTATTGTATATTAAAAAAAGCGCCCGTTTTATGCGGACGCTTTATTTATTTAAAGTAAATTATTTTCTAGTTAGGGTTCGTTTGTGTACCTGAGTACTGTCCTAAGAGCATTTTAATTTGAATACCCGTAGTTTTACTTTTAGCACCGAAGTGCCCGATTCCCATTTGTGAAAAAATCGCTGTGCCTTGAGCACCGGCTAATTTTGCACTCCACCATCTTAACCCGATAGTAGTGCCTTTTATACCTACGATTTCATCCATTGTACTCATTACAACGTAAGCTTTTACGTTAGCTGCAGGCCCTGATGATTTAAATTGCTTATCAGCTGCGTTAACCTTTCCTACATAGTAACTAGTGTCAACTAACGCGTCTGTATACCAGTACCCTGTTGGGTTCCAAAGACTATATGAGTTCGTTACAACGAGGTTATCCGAAAGGTTCACACTTGCAATATCACTAATGGGATAGCGTACACCGTATAGTACTTTATAAGGAACGGGTAAAGCAAAACCGGTAGATTTGCTACAGGTCGGAATGAAATCATAGTTAAAATACTGTGTCCACATTGCATTTGCAGAGAACATACCGCATGACATTAAACCTGCGTTTCCGCCTGCGATTGAGATAAACCTGTTAACCATGTGCCATAGAGTATCCGCACCGCCGTTATGAACATCTGCCATTGCTCCGCGGCTTACAGTACAGCCGAGTGAGTGGGCGATAATGTTAACTTTTGTGTTTGGCCTAAACTGATTAACATAAGCGTAAACAGCTTTAATAAAACGCCTTACTTTATTAACGTTAGAAACTCTGTGGTCATTGTTTGCCGCGTTCATTAAGTTCGTTGATGATAAAAAGTTAATAGCGTAAATTTCTGAGTTATTCCAGCCCGCTTCTCTTAGGGCTTTGTAAGTATCAAACCATCCGCGGTTGTCCCCGCCTGTGCCTTGCGCTTTTGAACCGTTACCGTGAACGAGAATAACGATTGGCTTGCTGCCCATTGGCTGCTGGTCAGCTCTAAAACCGCCGAATCCCGGTGTGCTTCCGCTTTCTGCGGGTGTGTTAACATCGGAATATCCGTTAGCGTTTAACCAGTTTTTAAAATGAGTGCCGAAATTAGGTAAATTATTATGCATCCACTGTTTTGCAAGCGTGCTTCCCATGGTAGATAAAGTAGGAATATCAACGGTTTGGTTATTTCCATCTACATTACCGTTGTAAGTAGTAGAACTTGAGGATTCCTGTTCATCATTAGGTATATTGATGCCGCTCATTGTTTCAGAATCAGGATCAAAAGTGCCTCCTCCGTCACCGGAATTTGTAGTTGAACCGCCACTACCACTTCCAGAACCGCTGCCACCGTCATCCGGTGTAGTGGTGGTTGTGTCAGGCGAACTCGGTGTAAATGAGCTGCCGCTTCCTCCGCCGGAATCCCCGCCGGCACAGGAGATCGCCGTAACAAATACCGTTACGATTAGCAAACTGAGAATTTTTTTCATTATAACATCTCCATTTTTAAATTTTGTAATTTTGTAATTTTTAAATTGCAACAAGGTGATCAATTCTAAGTCATTTAAAATACAGTAAGTATGGGTGTAATCCCACTTACTTAATTAAATATTATAAATTTAATATATTGATATGTCAATAAAAAAAAATATTTTTTTGATTTATTCTTAACAATTGTAATTTTTTGTAAATATATTGTTAAAATACTTACAAGATAATTTTTTAATACTAACAGGGCAAATCAAACAATATCTTCCTTGAAATTATATTAATCCTGATTATATTTAGTATATAGGCAAACGCTTATACTTATTAAGGAGGAAAAATGAGCAAAGTAAAAAGCGGTGATACCATTACGGTTCACTATACAGGTAAATTTGACGACGGTGAAATTTTTGATTCATCTGAAGGAAAAGAACCGCTTCAATTTACCGTAGGATCAGGACAAGTTATTCAGGGATTTGATAACGGCGTAATCGGCCTTGAACCAGGAGAAAAAGCAACGATAAATATTGAAGCGGATAATGCTTACGGCAATATAAGAGACGATTTAATACAAAAAGTTGAAAAAAAAC
>CAYUYT010000106.1:11002-11851 GCA_964449345.1 uncultured Spirochaetia bacterium
TCCGGATATCACTCTTGCTGCCAGTAATCCGGTAAAAAGTTGAAAAAAAACATTTTCCGGAAGATATTAAACTCGAAGAAGGGCAATTCCTCGAATTAAGGCAGCCAAACGGTTCGCAATTAATTGTTAAAATAATTAACATGAGTGATGATGAAGTTACTCTTGATGCAAATCACCCCCTTGCAGGAAAAGACCTTACTTTTGATATCGAACTTGTGAAAATTCTATAAAAGTTAAATTAGCCCGATAAAATAAGGTGTAATTTCGGTTAAATCAATGGAAAAAATATTCAAAAGTTATGAATACGATTTTAACGTTAAATTAAATAACTTTGAAAAATATGTAAGACGGCAATCATTAAGCCGTTTTATTGCTCGTTATGAATTGTTTAAATTAATTTCAAACGTAAAGGGATCAATAATTGAAGGCGGCGTTCATTACGGCGGCGGTGTTATGGCATGGGCAAAGCTATCCGCAATGCTTGAGCCATACGCAATTCACCGAAAAGTTATCGGGTTTGATACTTTTTCCGGGTTTGAAAATATTACGGAAAAAGACGAGATAAAAAACGGAATTAAAAACGAAAAATTAAAAAATAACGCATTAAAACCGCAAATCAACGTATTCGAAGAACTCAACAAATGTATTCAAAGTTTTGATAAAAACCGGTACTTATCAGATTATCCTAAAATTGAACTCGTCAAGGGAAATGCTTGCGAGACCATTCCTGAATATATTAAAAATAACCCGCACCTTACAATATCATTGCTTTTCATAGATTTTGACTTATACGAACCAACGAAAACGGCTTTAGAAGCTTAGGAGATTATGACTCATGGCAACACCTAC
>CAYUYT010000107.1:0-11703 GCA_964449345.1 uncultured Spirochaetia bacterium
AAGAGCTAATAGGTGAATTACCCGAAGAAGAAGTTGAATAAGCGGGAGGTTAGCATGCAAACCTTAAAGGTTAGCGTATCCGGTGTGCGCGGTATAATAGGGGAAAGTTTAACCCCGCAAACCGTTGTTGATTACACCTTGGCTTATGCTGCATTTATCAAACGCTTAGGAAATTCCGTTGCTGTTGCCCGTGATACTCGCAAAAGCGGAGGAATGGTTTTTGACTTAGTTTGCGGAACTTTGAAAGCAAGCGGAATTGATGTTTATGATTACGGCATTTTGCCTACGCCAATTTTGATATACGCAGTAAAAAAAGATAATCACGCCGGAGGAATAATAATTACAGCGAGCCACAACGCGGAGGAGTGGAACGCTTTGAAATTTGTTAAAAATCCCGGGGTATTTTTAAATCAAAACGATTTAAATGCTTTGCTTGACATTAAAGATGCAAGTGCTTTTTCTTTAAGCAGTTTCAATTCCTGCGGAAAACAATATACCAGAAACGTAAAATTAGAATTTGTTAACGAATATATAGAAGATTTAATTTTACATTTCGATGTGAAAAAAATTAGGGAAAGCAAATTTAACGTTGCTTATGACCCTGTAAATTCGACGGCTGCGGGTATTACTCCTTTAATAATGAAAAAAATCGGAGTACAAATAACGGGAATAAATGAAGATATAAATAAAGATTTTCAAAGAGGTGCAGAGCCGACACCTGAAAATTTATCAGGGTTATGCGAAAGAGTTTCTACTCAAGCGCTTGACATTGGTTTTGCCCATGACCCTGATGCTGACAGATTGTCTATAGTTGATGAAAAAGGCTTTGCTGTTGGAGAAGAATACACGCTCGCTTTAAGCGTTCTTGATGCTTTGGCGCATAAAAAATTAAAGACCAATATTGTTGTTAATTTATCAACATCTATGATGTGTAAAAATATTGTCAAGAATTTCGGCAGACAGGTCTACGAAACCAAAGTAGGGGAAATTAACGTTACCGATGAAATGATAAGATTGAATTGTGAAATCGGTGGCGAGGGCAACGGTGGAGTGATATACCCTCTGTTTAATTCTTGTAGGGATTCATTCGTTGCAATTATGTTTGTTTTAGAATTAATGGCAACGGAAAAACTTTCTTTGTCGAAAATAATTAAAACAATACCTAAATATACTATTTTAAAAGAAAAGGTTTCTTTAGAAAATATTGAAATAAACAAATTGTATGATGAACTTAAAGAAAAATTTGCGGGCGCTGATTTTAGTGAGATGGACGGTTTGAAAATAACTGCAAATGATTATTGGATACACATCCGTCCTTCAAATACCGAACCGGTTTTAAGAATTATCACGGAATCTAAAAGCAAAGAAAAAAATAATGAATTGCTAAATAGCGTAAAGGAAATAATATTTGCATAGCAATGTTTTATTTATAACGGAAAATTCGAATATTTTTTCAGAATATGAAAAAATATTCGAAAAGCATAAGATTAACTTTGAACTTTGTACTAAAAAGCATGAAGCCGTTGATAATACTGCTGAAAAAAAATATGATTTAGTTTTAATTCACGAAGATTTTATTATTTCTCACGGACAAAAAACTTTCAGGCAAATAGTTTATAATTCATATATGGATAATATACCCCTCGTTCTGATAATTGATAAAGGAAACATTGACGATTGAAGTAAATATTTTGATTCAGGGTTATCAGATTTTATTAAAACGAATTTTACAAATCAGGAAATTTGCGTAAAAATTTTATCCCTTATTGAAAATAAAAAGAAATTTATGTCACTTGAGCAATCTTTAATTATTTCCGCAAGCTTAATTGATAATTTGGAAAGCCATTTACTCGATATTGACAAACTAAAAGTACAAATTGAATCTCAAAACAAAGTCTTAGAAAACGAAATGCAAAAAAAGCATGAATTATATGCAGGCAATCTTCACGATTTAAAAGCGCCGTTTTCATCTCTTTTGGGTAATACTCAGCTTTTACTTGAAGGATATATTGGAAAACTCACAGACGGACAGCTTCAAAGCGTAAAGGTTATAGAAAAATCTGCCCGCCGTTTATTAGAATTAATCGAAGACTATCTGGATAATTCAAAATACGAGTCAGGGAAAATCAATTTATATTTAAACAAAGTGGATGTGTCTTTTCTTATTGAACTTGCGGTAAAAGATTTACTCGTTTTAATTGAAAACAAAAAACTTTCACTATCAACGGAAATAAAATCTCCCACTCCGCAGGTACACGTTGATATTGATAAAATTATTCGCGTTATTCATAATTTAATTATGAATGCAATAAAAAATACCCCAGAAGGCGGTAAAATTTCAATTTCTGCAAGTCAAGACTTGCCGGATTTCGTTACTATAACGGTAAAAGATACGGGCGTGGGTATTTCAAAGGAAAATCAGAAAACTATTTTTAATAAATATGATCAGGGCGGCAGAAACGTTTCCGGGTCAGGCTTAGGGCTTGCAATTTGTAAGGACATTATAAGTGATTTGCATTACGGCGAAATTTGGGTGGAAAGCGAGACGGGAAAAGGATCAGAGTTTTCCTTCACTCTTCCCGTTGAATTTAAATCCGTTGAAGCGGAGCCGTTTGAGTGAGTATATTGCTTTTTTTTATAGATGGTTTAGGTTTAGGGCAAAACAACCCGGGTATTAACCCGTTATTAAAAAAGATGCGTTTTTTCAATAAAGTATTTGGAAATCAATGCTTTGTTAATAACGGTGAAATGAAAAAATATAAATTCGGAACGTTAAAACCCGTTGATGCTTGTTTGGGCGTTGAAGGTCTCCCTCAAAGCGCTACGGGGCAAACAGCAATTTTTACCGGTGTAAACGCATCTCAGGTTTTAGGTTATCATTTAACAGCATATCCCAACGCAAAATTAACGCAAATAATTAATGAAAAATCCATACTAAAACAACTTAAAGATAAAAACTATAAAGTAACATCGGCAAACGCTTATTCAGGGAGATATTTCTCGTTAGTTGAAGAGGGGCAGCTTGGCCACTCTGCTTCGACTTTGACAATTTTGGCATCAGGTATTGCTTTTAGAATGCTGGGGGATTTAAAAAAGGGTAACGCGGTTTTTATGGATATAACCAATCGGCATTTATTGCAGTACGGATACGATGTTAAACGCGTTTTCCCTAAGACAGCGGCGAAAAATATAGTCAGAATTATGAATAATCATAATTTTACTCTTTTTGAATATTGGCTTACTGATTATTACGGTCATTTAAGAGGAACGATAAATGACATTTATCGAACTCTGGATAATATTGATTCTTTCGTTGAATACATTGTGCGTTTTATGGGTAATGATGACATCCTTATCATTACAAGCGACCACGGAAATATTGAAAACGTGCAATCCAAGCCGCATACGAAAAATCCCGTACCTTTCGTTGTTTTTAGTAAAAAACCCGGGGTATGTGATTTTTTTAATTCCCGCGTTGATGATATTTCTCAGGTTACACCGGGTATAATTGAATATTTTGAAAAAATATATGAGTAAATTCTTTAGTATGAAAATTCAATAAAAAGTAAAATGTCGGTTATTTAATAATATGAAACTTAGCAGATAATGCAAATATACGTTTTGAAGTAAGATTTATACTAAAGTGATTTTAAAATCAAAGTATTGTATATTGTAATTGCTTTTCAACCGACACTTTAAAGTGTCGGTTGCATAAAATTTAAAGTATTATTAGTATACAATGATTATTTAAGAAATTTTCTATCATTTAAAGCGAATTAGTATAAAATTTTATAAATTGAATCGGTGAATTACATTTTTTCTTCCATAAAAATATTTTTATGGAGGCTACAACTGCGTCTTTATGGGGTATATCAATTCGCGTTATATTAAAATAATTAGATTTTACCCGGAATGTTTTTCTGCCCTGTAAATTTATTCATTTTAATAAACCATTTTTTTCTTTTTGAACGCCACATACTATTTTGATATTTATACTTTACAGCGCGTTCTAAAGTCCTTATTAAGGCAGCCAGACGGCTGATTTTTTTTACGCTAAAAGTACTTTTTTTCCAACGGGCTTTAATCTTTTTCCAGCGGGGTGATGTACTTATAGAGGAAATATAATTTGACAGTTCAACAGTCCTATTTGCCAAATATTGCAAAGTTTTAACATTAAATAATTGGATAAGCCATTTGCTTCTATTATTTTTCCAGTTTGGCAAAAATGCATTTCTCTTAATGTTTTGTTCAAGGTTATAAAGAATTAAAGCGAGATTTTGAATCCGCCCCACTTTTGATTTATTCTGGTTTACGCGTTTATCCGGTATAACGCTTTTATCGATGTGCCGGAATATTTTTCTATACCATACTTGCCGGTTTATTTTCCATAGATGGCTATGCGTTTCCCAATTTATGTTTTGCTCAAGTTGAATTAAGGCGTAAAAAAAGGCAGTTGAATTATTTATGCTTGATATATTTGATTTCCATTGTTTATTAACATGAGCCCAGTTGTTTGTTTTAGTGTTACTCTTTAATTTGTCGTTTAATTCAGATAGTAATGAAGAGAGAACTGCAAAATTTTTTGCATTAACAACCTTTTTCATCCAAAAAATTTTTTGGGATTCCCATTTATCATTAATAAAACGCGTTTTAATTTCGTTTTCAAAATCAAGGAGAATTTCCACAGCATTAATCAATTTTTTATCATTGCCCCGTGAAAGTATTTCGGAATCAACATTCTTAGGTGGTATGCCGCTTTTTTTTCTTACCTTATTTAATTCTTTTATCCATACCTCTCGTTTTTTACGCCAGTATTCATTATGGGCATTCCATTTCATCGCGCGTTCGCATTCCATAACTAATGAAGCAAGCATTTTTGCAGAACGCACGTTACGTACTTTTGATTTCCAAATTCGCCTATACCGCCTCCAACTTTTGATTTGAGAACGATACGGTATTTTGGATTCAAGGCGGTATGCCAAATATCCGAGACGTTTAATTGATTTTGCTTCAATAACGTTTTTCATCCAAATAATGCGCCAATATCTGCTTTTTGATCGATAAATAATATCCTGTTCAAGTTCAATAAGCAGAGATGACAAACATTTTAAATCCTTTTCGCTAAATTTTGTTATAGATTGTAAAGTTCGGCGTTTTCGGGAACGTCTCATTGCAAGGATTTTAACGCGCATTTTTTTAGGGTATTTGCCTGATAGATTCCCTGCTTTATATAAAGCTTTATACCATATATTTCGCATCTTCCGCCAATCAGGAACGTGTTTATCCCAAGCAACAGCGCGTTCAAGTTCAATTATTAGCTTAATTATAGGTTTTAATTTATTCTTTTTTTGAAGGTTCTTTTTCCAATTTAAAAACCGACTTTGCCATCTTTTTATAAAGATACTTTTCTTTAAGTTATTAGCTAAAACGATAACCCCGGTTTTGATTTTACGGGCATTACTTGCATTAAACAAATCGCGTATCCATTTAACGCGACGGTTATTCCATGTTTTGCTATAATGTCCTTGATTAATATTTCCTTCCAAAGCAATTAAAAATCCGGATACTCTCAACAAATCGCTTTTTGCCTTTGGATTTGAAGTGTCAAATTTAACGTGAATTTTTTTGCTCCCTGAAATTTTATTTACAGCACGTATCCATGCTTCCCGTTGATTCCACCATGTTTTATAATGAGCGTTCCAGCGAAGTCCTCGTTCAAACATAACGAGATTAGCAGCAAATTTTTGTATATTTTGCGTTTTGATTTGTTTAATCCACTGATTTTTTATTGAAATGTGCCATTTTTTCGCAAAATATTTCCGTTTTATGTTATTATGAAGTTTAATAATTTCTTCCGATAGTATTGAAAGCTGATTGGTAGATTTTATTTTTTCTATCCAGTTTTTCCTGTTTTCCCTCCATTTTTTATTTTGCGCTTCGTAATTAATTTTTTTTTCAAGTTCTCTTATTAATATTGATAGTTTGCGTACAGAAGCGATTGCATTTTCGTCCTGTTCTTCAATTTTTTTTGCAAAGTGTTTGTCCCCTGATATTTTATTTGCGGTTAAAATCCAGCTTTTTCTATTCTGCTTCCAAATTTTTTTATGAGAATTCCAATAAATGCTTGTTTCAAATAACACAATCAGGGAAACTAAATCTTTTATAACCGTAATATTTTTTATTTTTATAAGCCAATCGCTTCTTACAAAACTTCGCCAGTCAGGAGACTGGGATTTATATCGCAGATTTAATTCAAGTTGATATACAAGCTTGCGTAAATCCTGTACTGTTTTGGCTCTAAGCAACGCTGTATACCATTGTTTTTTACTTTTCTTCCAATCATTTGCTAGCGCTGTTGTTTTTATACTTTGTTCAAGTTGCTTTAATAAATCTTTTACAGCCGTAATTTTTCCGTTGTTAATATCCTGTTCCGCAAAAATAATTTGCTGGTATATAAATAAAGCTATAAATAAAAAAAGGATTTTTTTCGTTATTTTCATTAAAAATTCTCCTGCTAAGTGAGCGTATAACAATAATTAACACTTTACCTTAAAATAACTATCTCAATTTTAAAACAATTTGAACGTATAGTTTTATTAATTCTATTAAATACGCGAAATTCGATTTTTTTTTATTTCAATAAAACTAACCGTTTTTAGTTTGCTAAGGTGCAACATTGTCCAGTATTGCATATATAACTGATAATATTATTTATTAAGAACCAAATTAATAAATAATCTATCTATTTCTAAATTCATATTAATTTAAACTTTGGCGGATTTTAATAAGTCTTTAAAATTTTCGCGTTTTCTGATTAATTTTGATTTGCCGCCGCTTACTGCAACTTCTGCGGGCAAAAATCTGCTGTTATATCTGCTAGACATAGAATAACCGTATGCACCTGCATTAAGAATAACGAGTATATCACCGTCTTTTACCCGGTTAATTATCCTGTCTTCAATGCCTGCCTCCCCGCGAGTAAAAACGTCTCCGCTTTCGCATAAATTACCTGCGACAATAATGCTTTCCGTTTCCCCGTTACGGTTTGTTGCATTTATAATTTCGTGATATGAACCGTACGCCATTGGCCTGATTAGATGGTTAAACCCTGAATCAACGCCGGCAAATTTATGTTCAGGCGTTTCTTTTACGTTATTTACGGTAACGAGTAAATATCCTGATTCGGAAACGATGTATCTGCCGGGTTCTAGGTATAGATGAATTTTTTTTCCGTATTCATGGCAAAATTTTGAAAAACGTTGGGATAATTGGATGCCGAAATTTTGTACATCAATCGGGTTGTCGGCAGTATGGTAAGGAACGCCTATCCCGCCGCCAAAATCAATAAAATCTAAGTCATGGAATTTTTGTGCAACAAGAAGCACTATTTCAACAGCATCCATGAAGCGTTTTACTTCTAAAATTCCCGAACCAATGTGGCAATGAACACCGAAAATATTTAAATTGTACTTTTTTGCTATTTGTTTAATATCATCAATTTTATCGTGATAAATGCCGAATTTAGTGTGGGGTCCGCCTGTAATAACGTGGTCGTGATGGCCAGCGCCGACATCCGGATTAATTCTTACGGATACTTTGCTGCCGGGATATTTTTTGCCAAATTTTTCAAGATGATGTAAGCTACCAATGTTTACCGGAACTTTTTTAGCCATGCAAAAGTCTATCTCCTGCATAGTTACGTTGTCTCCTGTAAATAAAATATCTTCGGGATTGAATCCTGCTTTGAGTGCAAGAAATATCTCACCGGGTGATACAGCATCAATACCAGCGCCCAAAGAACAAAGCTCTTTCATTAAATAAAAATTTGAATTCGCTTTACATGCGTAAAGTATTTTTTTATTAGGGTAATTAATTGCAGAATATAACTCATTATATCGTTTTTTCATCAAATCAAAATCATAAACGTATAATGGGGAACCGAATTTCTCTATTAATTTATCTACTTCAATTCCGTTGATTTCAAATATTTTACTCACTTTCGGTTTCCTCAATTTCTTCAATTAATATAAGTTCACCTAAATCTTCAATAATTTTTTCTTTAATACGATTTATTAATTTCTTTTCGTTAACATATTCCCCTGCTTTACTTAAAAGTGAACTTTTTGGTTCTTGTGAAACTAATTTTTCCCCGCTTTCCTTGTCTTTTGAAATATCAGCTACGTTTTCCCTTAATTCATCTTCTTGAACGGTTTCGGTAGCCGACAAATCATCAAGTGTGTCCTGCATTAATTCAGCAGTGCCTTCTTCTTGAACAGAAATATCTTCTTCGGTAACTTGTTCGGATTCCGGCGATTGTAAACTTTGATCAATTTCGGTTTCGTCTTGAGTTGCTTCCTGTACGGGAATTTCACTTTCGCTGCTAATATCCTCCCGTTCTTCTTGCTCGATATTTTCAACCATACCCATGCTATCTGCCTGATTTTCTTCGGAAATATGGCTTTGGGTAGTTTCCCTGCGTTCTTCGGAAAGTTCCTCTGAAATCGTTAAATCATCCTGATTGGGGCTTTGAGTTTCCTGTATTTCCTGCTCATGGGTTGCGGTTGGGTCCGGGGTCTCTTCAATAATATTCTCTGTAGTTTGGCCGGTTTCTTTAACTGATTCATCTTCTGAAAATAAATCTTCTTTATTTATTTCATCAATAGCTTCTTCGGCGGAGAGACCCGACGCGGAAGATAGTTCTCCTATACGCTTACTGATTTCTTTTTCCTGGGAAGGTGTATCTTCAAGGGAATCTAAAACGACTTCCTCTGAGGGCGCGCCTTCAATAATTCCTTCTTCATCGAGAATTTTTAAAACTTCTTGTTGTTGGCCTATTTTTTCAGGTAACTGGTCAAGATGCTCTTTTGTTAAGCTACCTTGGTCACTTCTTAACTGTTCTATGTATTTATCTTTTTCAACGAGTTCGCCTCTGGCTAACTCTTCTACTTCTTCGTGCGCTGTGATTGTTTCTTCTAAGTCTGATCTCTCTTGAGAGGCAAGGTCTAATACTTTTTCCTGAGCATCAATGGTCTTTTCTCTATCTGCAACTTCTTTTGATGCCAATGCCTCAACAGCTTCGTGGGCTTGAATTAATTCGTCTTTCTCAAGGTGTTCAAGACGGGATAATTCTTCTACGTGTTCATGGGCTTCAATAATTTTTTCCTGATCAATTTGCTCGTTATAAGCAAGATTTTCGATTTTTTCATGTGCATCTAATAATTTTTCTCGTTCTTTCAATTCGTTGTCAAGCTTGATTTTTTCCTGACGCGAAAGCTCGTGAACAGCTTCGTGAGCTTCAATTATGGATTCGGTAAAATCAAGACGTTTTTTTAACTCTTCAATTGATTTTTTAGACGGCTTGGCTGAGGATTCCTCACTCTCTTCAGTATCTTTGCTTATGCTATATTCAAAATTTTTATCACCGGAAGGCAAATCACTTTCTCCTGATACGGTAACGCTTTCGTCATCAACTGTTTTAGAAATGTCTTCAGATGCGCTTACTTCATCACTATCCGCTTCAATTTCGCTAGTTATGAGCTTTTCAGGAACGTTGTCTTGCGAAGGCGGGGTTTCCCCCTGTTCTTGTGTTTCATCCAGATTTTCCCCGGATACACTTTCAACGTCTATTGTTTCGCCCGGCGCTTGAGGTTCGTCGAAACTTGTGTTTATTTCATCTTCATATATTGTTTCCATAAGCGGGATATTCTGAGTTTCACCGGAAATATTAGTTTCATTTTCTTCGTTTGGCGGCGGTGTGTCCGTTATTTTATCTTCAGCAGGCGTAGGTGGTTGTTGTGCAACAATTTCTTCCTCTTTAGCTTCTTCATCAAAAATCGGAACGTCAATTAATTCCTCGTTTTCATCATATTCTGCTTCTGTTTCGGGTAGAATATCTTGGTCAGCGGCCGAAGTTTGGCTTTGGATATTTTGAGTAACATCCTCATCCCCTGCGTTTAGCTTTTCTTTATCTTGAGGATAAATATCTTGTTCTCTTACAACCGGAATATCCTCTGAAAAATCTTCTATTTCCTCTTTTTCATGCTTACTTATTTCTTCAGTATCAATTTCTTCCTCGTTACCTTCTTCAATATCAGGAATCAAGCTTTCTTCTATTTTTGGTTCGGATATTGACAATTCATTTGTATCTTTAATTTCTTCTTGACTTTGTAAATGGTTTTCAGAGATTTCTTCTTGCTCAAGCTGTATATTTTCGTTGTCAGCGGCTTTTTCAGTTTCAGTTACAGTTTCATTGTTTACTTCATCATAGCTTTCTTCAATTTCGTTTTCAACGCTAAGATTTTCTGGCTGTTCTTCAATTTGCACAACGTCATCATTATCAACGTACTTTTTAGCTTCTTCTTGGGGTTCTGATGGCGGCAGTGTAGTTTCACTCTGCGTTTCTTGAATATCGTTTGTTGGGGCATTAATTTCTTGCTCTTGTATTTGAATAATATCTTTTGGTTTTTCCTCTGATATATCTTTGCTTTTTTCCTGTGTATCATCGATGATAAAAACTTCTTCTTCCTGATTCTTTTCTTGGCTATCTTTTGATTTTATATCTTTAGAAAGAGATTCTTCAATTGTTTCGGGAATATCATCCTGCTTGTCTTCTGTGGGTAAATTTTCTTCCAATTCAATTGATTCGTTAGCGTCTTTTTCTTGCTCCGGTTCTGCAATGCTTTGAGAAGATATATGTTCGGGGTCTTCAAGTTCAATTTCAACTTCATCAGATACCTCCAAACTTTCATCGATAACGGGTTGTGGTTCATCTATTGTTTTTTGTTCTCCGGTTTCCTTATCATGGTCGATTAAAATTGTTTCATCATCTGATTCTTCTGATAAAGATATTTCATTGGTTTCAGGACCAACCGATTCGTTATCAATCTCTTCTGATTCCGGTTGTTCTTGAATAATTTCTTCATCAATAATGGCTTCGCCTTTTATTTCAATATCATCAACTTTTTCTAATTGTCCGTCAATAACCGTTTCAGAATTTTCTTGAATTTCTTCCTCTATTGTTTGGGTTAAATTATTTTCATCCTCTTCTTGTATAATTTCTTCGGACTCAAGCAAATCCGGTTCCTCGGATATTGTATCTTGTTCATTATTTATTTTTTCTTCGGTGTCTAATTTATCTGAATCATCTTGTGTTACCGTTTCCTGAGAAGCACTTTCAGCCTCTAATTCTGTTTCTTCGGGTACCTCTTCAGTTATAGTAAATGTGCCGAAAACTTCCTCTTCTGCTTGCTCCATAGTATCATCCGTGGGTGTTTGTGCAATTACCGGATCATCTTCAATAACGTCTATTTCCTTTTTATTTTGAACACTTTCATCCGTTGTCTCCTGCTTTGCGGATATTTCTTCCGGCGTGTTGCTTTCATCAACGCTTTCTTCTTCATCTTCTAAAATATTTATATTTTCTATTTCAGTAGTTTCCTGTTCTCCCTGCACTTCTGTTAATTCAATTTCAGATTCAATTTCATCCTCGCCGCTTTCTTGATTTGATTCTACAGGCATATTATCGCTATCTTTCTCTGTCTCGTGCGTTTTATCTTCCAAGTCATGTATAGCTTGGTCTCGTTTTTTTATTTCTTCGGCAGATAATTGCTGTACTGCTTCAAGAGCGTTAATTGTATCCGATTTTTCAACGAGTTCTTCTCTTGCCAAATCCTCAACTGTTTCAAAAGCTTTAATGGTTTCGTC
>CAYUYT010000108.1:0-11512 GCA_964449345.1 uncultured Spirochaetia bacterium
ACGCAAAGGTTATTATAAGAGAAACTTTACGCGGCGAGGAAAGCGAACTCACTGATTTAGGAATTAGTGAATATTTTCGCATAAGAGGCAACGTAAAATTTGAATTAAACGGTGTTGTACATAAATCAGGTGCGTGTTACGTTACTCTAAAAGTTAAAGATAAATATTTTAACCGTGAAGTCGTTGGCTGCGGACTTGAATATGAAAAAGAGCAGGGTGATGATAACGTTTTTTCAAGAGCCGTTTCAAAAGCTGTTATTAACGGGATGCGTACGCTTATAACGCCGGAAATTGAGCACAAACTTATTAAACAATACATAGAACACGGGAAAGCTGTACGCATACCACTTGAAACGGAAAAGATTAAAATATTTCGCCCCGGTGTGAATGCATGTTTAGCAAACAGAGCAGGGTAAAAAAAAACTGCGAAAGGTGATATTATGAAAAAAAGCGCACGGGTTATTTTTCACGTGGATATGGATGCCTTTTTTCCTTCCGTAGAAGAATTATTACATCCGGAATATACAGGAAAAGCGCTGATTGTGGGCGCAGATCCTATTAAAGGAAGAGGCGTTGTGTCTTCATGCTCCTATGAAGCAAGAAAATACGGGGTTAAATCCGCCATGCCTATAAGCAAGGCGTTTGAATTATGTCCCCATGGTATTTTCGTCAGAGGCACGCCTGACGCTTATGTTGATTATTCAAACAAAATTAAAAATATATTTTTAAAATATTCACCTGCGGTGCAGATGGCTTCACTTGATGAAGCTTATATAGATTTTACAGGATTTCAAACGCTTTATAATAACATAGGGCAGGTTGCCTTAAACTTAAAGCATGAGATAAAAGAAAAAACGGGACTTTCATGTTCTATCGGTGTTGCCCGCTCAAAAGTGGTAGCAAAGGTGGCTAGCGACCATGATAAACCCGGAGGAATTACGAACGTGCTCGACAGGGACAGGGAGTTCTTATACCCCCTCCCCATAAGCTCCCTTCCCCTAATCGGGCCAAAAATGCAGGAAAGTTTAAAAAGTATGGGAATTTCCAAGATAGGCCAATTAGCCGGTCTAGACCGTCGGGTAATGGAAAAATTATTCGGCAAACTAGGCGCAACTATTTGGAATTATGCCAATGCTAAGGATGATACTAAAGTTACAACAACGCGAGAAGTTAAATCCGTAGGCAGAGAAAGAACATTCGAAAACGATGTTATAGAATATGATAACGTAAAAAGTGCTCTCGTTTATACTTTAGAACGCGCTTTATATGACTTGCGGAAGAAAAATTTTAAGGCAAAAACCGTTACCGTCAAACTTAGATATAGAGATTTTACAACTATAACGCGTTCGAAAACCATACCCGCAGGCGATACTTTTAATCACTTCTTCCCCGTTGTATTAAAACTGCTTGATAAAATGTGGACGCGAAATGTGCGCATACGCCTCATCGGTGTCCGTTTTAATTCCCTTGAGGATTCTTGCCAAAAAGAATTATTTGATTTCAACCGAACATTAAAACGAAAGATGGTTGATGAAAAAGTAGATAATTTACGGGGGCGGTATGGTTTCCACATTGTAAAACCCGCTTCAATTTTAAAATAATTACTATAATTTTTAGCAAAATCGAGAGGTATTAAAATTTATTTATGTTTGAAGCGCACTTGCACGTACATTCTTGTTTTTCGTTTATGAAAGCTACGCAAACCCCTGAAAAAATAGCCCAAAATGCAGCAGACAGGGGATACTCAGCCGTGGCTATTACTGATAACGCAGGGCTTTACGGAGCGTACCGGTTTTATTTTGAGTGCAAGAAATTAGGAATTAAACCCGTTATCGGAGCTGAAATTTTTTTAAAACAGGGATGGATAACTCTTATTGCAAAAAATTCCAAAGGATATGCAAACCTTTGCGAAATGTTGACATTTGCCCATCTTTCATCGGAATACGGAGAAACTCCTATTGTCTCTCCCGAACTAGCATCGCGCTTTAAAGAAGGCATAGTTTTTTTTACCGGGCATGCACTTTTTGATATGGTGAAACAAAAACAGGATACCGCCAATATTCAAGCCTTTACTAATCTTTTAAAATCAATTTCGCAAGAATTATACGTTGAGTTGTTTATGCATAAGAGAAATGATTATTTTATTTGCAAGAAGCTTAAAAAAATTGCAGAGAAAAATTCCCTGCCTTGCATTTGCACAAATACCGTTATGTTTGCCAATAGGGAAGACGCAATTTTGCAAAACGTTTTATCTGCTGCCGGCAATCTTACAACTATAGATAAAAACAATGAGGACAAAGCTAACGCTGAGCAATATTTAAAACCTTCGTGGGAAATGGAGGAATTATTCAGTGATTTTCCCCGCGCCCTTGCAAACATATCTTATCTTTTGAAAAACATAAACCTTGAATTGCATTCAGGCGGATTGATTTTTCCTAAAATTCATACCAACGCTAATTATAACGATTACGCTCTTTTATGGGATATTTCATATAAAGGCCTTGTTAAAAGGTATAATTCTCTAACAAAAATAGCTCTTGACAGATTGAACCACGAAATCTCAATTATTCATTCAATGGGATATACCGGATATTTTTTGATTGTACACGATATTATAGAGTACGCAAAATCGCAAAATATTCCCGTTGTTGGCAGAGGATCGGCGGGAGACTCCCTCGTTGCTTACTGCTTGGGCATAACTCAGGTCGACCCTATAAAACATAATTTATATTTTGAGCGTTTTTTGCACCCGGGAAGAAAAAGCCCGCCCGATATTGACCTTGATTTATGCTGGAAAAACCGCGATAAAATTATTAATTATGTGTTTAATAAATACGGAAAAACGCGTTGTGCTATGATTGCTACTTTTGCAACTTTTCAGTCCCGTTCCTCGTTCCGTGATGTAGCAAAAGTATATGGGCTCTCACAGGCAGAGGTTAACGCTTTGACTAAAAAGCTTCCTTTATATGGCGGACTGGAAACCCTTGAGAATCGCATGAAACAACTACCCGAATATGCCGATTTTCCGGCACAAACCGAAGAAATCAAACAATTTGTAGAAACGGGTAAGCGCCTTACCGACTTGCCCCGCCATATTTCAGTTCATCCGTGTGGCATGGTTATCAGCCCTGACGAAATATATAAAAGGGTTCCCCTGCAAAAAGCGGCTAAAGGCGTTATTGTAACGCAGTATGATATGCATGATATAGAAAAAGCAGGGCTTTTAAAAATTGACCTTCTGGGGGTAAGAGGGCTTTCTGTTTTTTTCGATGCATTTGAAATGTTGCGTAACAAAAACAAAAAAACCAGCATTGATATTGACAGCATTCCTCTTGACGATAGGGAAACATACTCATTAATAAGCCGCGGACAAACTATGGGATGCTTTCAAATTGAATCTCCGGCCATGCGGGGATTGCTATGTAATTTAAAACCCAAACAGGTCGAAGGAATAATTCAGGCAGTTGCGCATATCCGACCGGGGCCTACATCAGGAGGATTGAAAGATGCTTTTATAAGGCGCTTTAACGGTATAGAAAAAACGCGTTATATTCATCCAGCTTTGGAACCGGTTTTAAAAGAGACTTTCGGTGTTGTTGTTTATCAAGAGCAGGTTTTAAAGATTGCAAATGTTGTTGCAGGGCTTTCCATGTCTGAAAGTGAAAATATACGAAGAAGCATGACTAAATTTAAGGGTAGGCAAGGTATGGAAAAAAACCGTGATATTTTTGTGGCCGGCGCAATAAAAAACGGTTTTAAAGAATCCGTTGCCCTTGAAATATGGAATCAGATTGTCGGCTTCGCCCAATACGGTTTTAACAAAGCGCACAGCGCGACCTACGGTTATTTGGGATATAAATCCGCTTATCTTAAAACGCATTACAAAGAAGAGTTTATAACAGCGGTCTTGAAGAATAACGGAGGTTTTTATCCACGAATGGCTTATGCAGAAGAAGCACGTCGGCTTAATATACACTTACGTCATCCTGATGTCATGGAAAGCAGTAAGCATTTCACCCTATCAAATAACGGAATACTACCCGGTCTCGGGGATATTAGTCATATTAGCGAGGCATGCATAGAATCAATTTTGAACGAAAGGAAACTAAGACCTTTCGAATCCGTTTTTGATTTCGTTCAAAGGGTTAAGCCGGATGTAAGAGAGCTTGAAAATTTAATAAAAGCCGGAGCCTTAGGTTTTACGCAAAGGAATAAGCCCGAACAAATGCTAATCGGGCGTATGGCTTTAAAAGGCGTTAATTACGGTAATTATAGGAGCGACACGGATTATACGCTTGCACAAAACATAAAAAATGAACTAAATATCATTGGCATGGCTATTTGTGCCCATCCGCTTAGAATAATCACCCAAAAGCAGGATTATGTGCCAATATCACATTTAAAACCATATAGCGGCAAACACGTTCACGTTATGGGTTTGGTTGTTGCATATCGCCGTACTTTAACAAAAAATAAGAAATATATGAAATTTATATCTATAATGGATGAAACGGGTATTATTGAATGCGTTCTGTTTCCCGAAACATATCAAAAATTTGGTAAACAAACCCGGGACTGCGGTATAATTAGAGTTTACGGAGTGGTTGAAAATGATTTCGATAAAATTACCATAACTGCAAAAAAAGTTGAACCTATTTTTTACAGTACCGCAATTTAACAATTATTTTTTTAATATTTATTAAAAAAGCTTGACTATTATATTCAAATTATGTAAAATATGTATAATTATGAAAGATTTTTATACCACATGTGAAATAGCAAAATTTTGCGGCGTATCAAGAATAACTGTAAAAAACTGGCTTGAAAAAAACACTTTACCGTATTTCAGGACAGCCGGAGGACACAGGCGGGTAAAAAGAGCTGATTTGGTTAGTTATTTAAAGAATAAAAATTATCCTCTTGATAAATTTTATGAATACGAGGACAATTTTTCGTCTAGAAAAAAACGACTTTTTTGCTGGGAATATTTTTCAAAACATTTTACAGGGGCACACTCTAATAAATGCGAAGAGTGTATTTCATACAAAGCGCGCGCCTTAAATTGTTTTGTATTAATGACCGAATTAAAGTTACAACGGGAAATGTGCAACAAAGAAAGCTGTAAGCAATGCGAATATTATCAAAAATATAATAACGGACACAAAATTTCGATAAATTAATATGATTTTGCCTACAGAATCTTAATCCGGCTCTCTTTATAAAAAACGTCTAAAATTACCTTAGGTGAAGTATTGTGTATTCCTGCAAGTTTAATTATATCATCGTGCTCCGGTTTAAAATTAACCACCTTATCATGGTAATAAGATATTTTAACGTTAACTTCTCCATAAGAAAAGATTATTTTTTCGTTCTTCCTATTCAATTCTGTACGTAAAACCTCCCGTTTTCTTAAACCGATAGAAGATGTATTTTGAAAGATAATTTTTTCAATTCTACCAATCTTTTCTTCTTTGCAAACTGCTGAAACAATATACCCCGGTCTTGCTTTTTTCATAATTATAGGCGTTATAAATGCATCTAAAGCTCCATTCTGAAGAAGATTTTCAATTACTTCCGGTAGGTACTCAGGAGACATATCATCAATGTTTGCTTCAATTAAAAAATAGACAGTTTTTTTTTTACTTCATTCCCTATAAACACTCTAAGTAAATTCGGAATATCCCTTTCGATTGAACCGCTGCCGTAACCAACTTTATCAAGAGTCATGGAAGGTAAATCAACGAATTCTTCGCCTAAAGTTTTTACTATTGCCGCACCTGTAGGAGTAACAAGCTCTCCATTAACCTGCGCCTCATAAACGGGTACACCTTTTAAAATTTCTACGGTGGCGGGCGCGGGTAAGGGCATAATTCCATGATCACATTTAACAAAACCCAGTCCAATTGGTAAGGAAGTAAAAGAAATTTTATCCGGCTTAATTTTATCTATTAAAATTGCACAACCGGTTATATCAATAATTGCATCAATCGCGCCAACTTCATGGAAATGAACTTTATTTAATTCAATATTATGGACTTTTGCCTCTGCTTGAGCAAGTGTAGTAAAAATGTCTTTTGCCATTTTTTTTACATTATCATTCAATCCGGACGATTCGATTATCTTAAAAATATCCGGCAAATGCCTGTGTTTTTTTTGTTCCTCAAAATCTATATCAACTTTGAGAGATTTAATCCCTTTAATTTTCTTTTCCGTTATTTTTATTTCATAATTAGTCAAATTTAGCTTTGCTATTTGTTCGTTAAACCAATCATTGTCCTGTACAATATCCAGTAAAGCTCCCAATGTCATATCTCCGCTAATGCCTGAAAAAGTATCAAAGTGAAGAATTGTTTTCATTGTTCGTACTCCGTAAAAAGAGTTGCGTAAACTGCCGCTGTTTCTATTAAACTCGGTATTTCTACGTATTCATTATCAGCGTGATAATTTCCGCCTTTAGGAGAGTGGCCTATACAGGGGATACCGCGTTTCATTAAATATCGTAAATCCGTTGCCCCGGCAAGCAAAACGCAATCTGCCTTATTATTTGTTATTTTTTTCATGCTTTTTATAAAATTCTTTACAAAAGGCGAATCTTCATCAATATAAATGGGTTTATCTTCATAAATAAAATTAACGTTAATTTTAAAATCTTTATTTTCATTTTCAAGTTTTCTTGCAAGGTCAATTATTTCCTGCTTTGCCTGATCCAGAGTTTCTTCCGGAATTAACCGGCGGTCTATTGTAAAACTTGCTTTTCCTGGAACTGTGTTTATTTTATCGCCGGAATTTGATTGACCGCCTAAAACAAACGTAGGATGCACTTGTTCTTTTTCTACTGTTTTATATTTTGTGGATTTACTCGTTACATTATTTTTTAACTTCATAAATTCCTGACCGATTTCCAGCATTCTTTCAAATGCGTTTTTGCCTTTAGTATAACTTAATGCGGCATGAGCAGAATCGCCGAAAATCTCTATTTCAGCCCAGATTATACCCTTATTTCCCAATGATATATAATCTCCATGGGGACCCTCGCCAATTGCAATATCGGCATTGAGGTTTTCAGTTTGAACAAAATACCCCATACCGAATTCCCCGCCTGTTTCCTCATCACAAGTAAAACTTAATTGTAGGTTTACTTTAGGAGTTAAATTTAATTCGCGTAAAGCTTTTAGGGCAAAAAGAACGCTTACAATACTACCTTTCATATCACAAGTGCCTCTGCCGTAAATTCTACCATCTTTAACAACAGGGTTGAAAGGATCCGTTTCCCATTTCTCACCGTTTGCCGGTACTACATCATAATGCCCGTTTATATGCAAAGTTAAATCATTGCCATAGTCCATATTAGCAACGATATTTATTTTTGGATACTTAGGGTCTATACCTTTTTGCTCAAGGTATTCACTTGGAACACTTATTCTTCTAACATCTAAATCAAGTTTGGATAATTCAATTTGAAGAAGGTCACTCATTTCGCCGTAATTTTCTCCCGGCGGATTAATAGTGGGGATTTTCACAAAATTACAAAGCATATTAATTATTTCGTTTTCTTGTTCCTTTAAGTAGTTCAAAATTTGATTCATAAATTACTTTTATTCCTCTATAATTCTCATTTAAATATAAACTGTTTATATCTGTAAAGTTTACAAATATTTAATAGATAAATCAAATTAGTTTTATTCAGTCGGCATTTTACGATTTATCAAAGATGCTGAATATGCAGCGCCAAATCCGTTATCTATATTAACAACGAGTACAGAAGGTACACAAGAATTTAGCATTGTCATTAAAGGAGCGAACCCTCCGAAAGACGCTCCGTAACCTACGGAAGTTGGAACTCCTATTATTACTTTATCAACTAAACCGCCAACCACACTTGCCAGAGCGCCTTCCATTCCTGCGCAAACAATTATTACGCTACATTTATCGATAATGTGTTTTTTGTCTAATAAACGGTGTATTCCCGCTACTCCGGCATCAACAATGCGTTCAAATCTATTGCCAAGAATTTTCAACGTTGTACAAGCTTCTTCAACTACAGGCGAATCAGATGTGCCTGCTGAAATAACAGCAACAATTCCGCCTTTTATTTCAACCGGGCTAAGTTCGCAGTAACAACATTTGCCTGTTTCGTTATATATAAAATTTTTATTTAGTTTTTTTAATTCTAAGAAAATATCCCCGGATATTCTAGTAACGAGAATATTTGTTTTTCTTAAAAGCATTCTTTCTGCAATCTGAACAATTTGCTTCGTTGTTTTACCATGTCCGAAAATTACTTCGGGCGCGCCTGATCTTATTTGCCTATGATGGTCAATTTTAGTATGTCCGATGTCTTCATAAGGCAAAGTTTTTAAATAATCATACGCTTGTTCAATTTCTAATTCGCCGTTTTTAACTTGATTTAAAAAATTTATAAGGTTTTTATCCATAGATAAGAATGTAATTTACGCTTTGAGGATATGCAAGTTTTTTATTTAAAATGCGGAAATTAATATATTATACAAATCTTCCTGCGAAACGGGGCGGGGTAGGAAATGCAAAAATTCATAGCTTCTTGCTATTTTTGCAGCATTATACAACTCCTCCTTGTCCAATTCAAGATCAGATAATTTTTGCGGAATTTTTAAATCGTATAGCAATTTCCGGACACCTTCAATAGCTTTAATTGCAGCTTCTACTACGGTTATTTCTGAAGTATCTTCACCGAAAGCTTTTGCAATCTGCACGAATTTGTTTGCTGAAGACGTTAATGAATATTCCATTACGTAAGGGAGTAAAATAGAAGCTGTTATTCCCTGATAAATTCCATAAGCTGCGTTTAAACCTAAAGTTAAAGCATACGTAATACCCGGCGAACTATTAGCAATTGCCAAACTTGTGAATAATCCCGCAGAAGACAATGAACCGCGTAACTTCATATTTTCCGCATCTTGTATTGCTTTGGTTATATTATGACTAGTAAATTCCATTGAACGCAAAGCAAAAGTATCACTTATAACATTAGCAGCTTTTGAGATATAAGTATCAATAGACAAAGCAATATTTTCCATTCCGATTGATGCTGTAAACTTAGTCGGAATAGTGGATGTCAACTTTGGGTCAACTAATATCACGTCCGCATAATTATTTGGGTTTGCAATTGCTTTTTTCATTCCTTCGTATTTATCTGTAACGTAGAATTTATCCGTTAACCCCGGATAAAAACCATGTGCCGAAGGGATTTCAACATAGTTTACACTTTTTTTGTCGCCTTTTTTACCGAGAAAATAATCTTCGAGAATACCGCCGTTTGAAACAAGATAAGAAATTGCTTTGGCAATATTTAACGTTGTTTTTCCGCCAAACCCTACGATACAATCACAATTTGCATTTCTTGCCTGATCGGCACCCTTATTAACAAGGTCTGAATTGGAGTCAGAATATACTTTATTAAATACAAGCACTCCGTGAGTCTGTTCTTCTATTAAAGTTTTTACTTTGGATAAGTATCCCGTTTCTTGCATTGTTAAAGCATCGGAAACGAGAAATATTCTGCTTCCATACTCGCTAACAACTTCACCGACTTTATTTATATAACCCTGTCCCTCAATAATTCTAGACGGAATGGAAAACTCGTACATTTATATTCTCCCTGGAATAAAAATAGTTAAAAAACAAAAAAAGCGAACCACTTCATTCCTAGCGCTCCGCTTAGCTGTAAGTCGTTGACAGAATATTTTTCATTGCTTTCATTCAAGATTATGAGTTAAAGCTAACCCCAAGTATTCTCTCAGCAATGTTTTCAACGAGTTTATCACCGATTACTTCTGATAAATAAGCTTCATTGTTAATCTTCTTTTTCAATTCAGCAATTTTATCAGCTCTATTAAAGTCGCTGTTTTTAACCATTTCAACAAGACGTGCATTTTCAGCGGCTTCTCTTGCCTCCGGTGAAATGTTTACGCTGTCAACTTCCTTTTTAGATTTACTGACATTTTTCGTTTTTTTAACTTGTTCAGTATTGTGTATTTTTTTCACAGAGTTAATAGGATCAATTTCCATATTTTACTCCTTTCTTCTCCAAATTCTCAACCAAGGCAATAAAATTCTCAGTAAATTAATTTTTTACCGCTATTACATACTCGCCTTTCTCAGTTAGCTTAATAGTATTATCGGCAATTCTTAGCAAATTTGTTGAGAAAATATTTTCATATTTCTTAGAAATTTCTCTGCCGATAACAACGTCTTTATTGCCTAAAATTTCATATAGGTCGAGTAACGTTTTATATATTCTATGCGGTGATTCGTACAATACAATTACACCGCTAAAATTTTTATATTCACTTATGGCTTTTTTACGCCTGCCTGACTTATTACTTAAAAACCCTAAAAAAACAAAAGGGCTTGTATTCCATCCGCAAACGCTTAAAAGCGCTATTATTGCACTAGCTCCCGGAATAGGTATTATTTTTATACCGTTGTCCCGGCAATGCTCAACTAAAATTCCTCCGGGATCTGATATACCCGGAGTGCCGTTATCAGAAACAACGGCTGCGCTTTTGCCATTTTTTAATTCGGATACAACTTTTTTTGCTGTATTTCTTTCATTGTGGCTATGGCTAGAAACAAGGCGCTTTTTTATTCCAAAATGATTTAATAATTTTAAAGTTTGCCTTGTGTCCTCACACACAATAAAATCTACCGAATTTAGAACTTTAATCGCTCTGTATGTAATATCATCGAGATTGCCAATAGGCGTTGCAGTTACATAAAGAGCTTTTTTTACAGGTTCAAAATCCACTATAAAGTCCTATAACAATGATAAATTTTACACGTGCTTTTGTCAAGCAGGTAAAAATAAAAATATAATATAAATATTAGTTAAAAACCTCCTAAAAACTTAAAATTAACAGATTATGTTAACTTTGCTATTTAAAAGTATCGGTATTACCAAAAAACACTTTAATAAAAAAATTTTTTTTTAATATAAAAAATTATTCACGTTATAGGTTGATTGCATTATTAAAAAAACTTAATATTAAAATCATAAAATAAACTTTAACAACATAAGAGGCAAAAAATGAAAAATATTAAAATATTTTTAATTTTAAATATAATAATACTAATCTTTTTTATAAGTTGCGGTAAAGACGAAAAAATTACAAAAAACAACGAAGTTACATGGAAAAACGTTTTTGCAGGAAAAATCGTTTCGCATACTTTCAAAATTTATAATACTTATGATAAAACAATGAAAATTGGATATGTTAGACCTCAATGCCCTGCGTGTATTACTTTTAAATTAAAAGATAAGGAAAACGAATATTTGATAATTTGGACTACGACACCTTGGACAATACCTTTTAATCTTGCAGTTATGGTTAATCCAGAATTAGATTATGTTAAGGCAAATGTTGAAACTAAAAATGGAGATGAAAAATGGATTGTTGCTTCACCTCTTGTTGGTGTTTTTCTTCAAGGTTTGTTAGGATTAAAATATAAAGTTGAAGAAACTTTTAAAGGGGCA
>CAYUYT010000109.1:0-11458 GCA_964449345.1 uncultured Spirochaetia bacterium
CACTGGCCTACATTCAACCGGAAAGGGTGGCCTAGTTTAAGCCGGAATATGCAATAATATGTATTTAAAATTTTATGAATAATAATTATTAAGGAGATGGTTATGGATTTTAGTTTATTATTTAACAAAGCTAAAAATTTAGAAGATTTCATTCGCCAAATTTATATCTGCGGCATTTTGCAGGATAAAGACGATGATTTTACCGCTAAAATCATTAGCGAGTATTTAAAAAATATTATGCAGGGAGATCCCTCATACAATGTTACAGATAAAACCGTTACAAGGGATATAGAAAAAATAGAAGGGATTTTTAATATAAATATCGACAAAGGCAAGGGAAGGAAAAACTTCAGGTTCCCGGATATTGATGCAGATGATAACGTTAAATTGCAGATAATTTTATACACCTTGCTTTTTTCAATGGACAGTTTTGACCTTATTAAATCGGTTGAAGAGTTAATTAAAGAAATGTCTGCACCTGTTAAGGACATCGTATATTTAAACATTGCTATTAGAAAAAGTCATAAAATTATAATTAAACATTATAACCTTTATTATGATAAGGAATTCGATATTAATGTGGACCCGTATAAAATTATATTTAATAACGGCCAGTGGTATTTGGTTGGATACTCTCCTTATGTTGAGGATTACAGGCAGTATCTTTTAAAAAACATTAAGTCTGTGAAATTTGATACTAACACAGATTATTATAATAACGCTGCTTATAAAACTTTTCAAAAAGACCCTAATTTTTCAATCAAGGATTTCTACGCTAATTCTTTTAAAGGTTACAGAGAACAAAATGAAGTCGAAGAATACCAAATAAAAATTTCTAAGGGCATTTTAGACAGAATACCATCCCATTCATTGCCTGAGAATTATAATATACAGGAGAAAAAGGATTATGTGTATTTAGAATTTAAAGCAGCGGGTATGACCGGAATTGTTGATTGGATATGGACACTTGGCAATGATGCTGAGATAATAAAACCTAAAAAGGCAAGGAAATATATTAAAACACGGCTTAGAAATTTAAAAAAGAAATATTAAAACTTCTTAGGTTAGCAATCTAATTTATAGACACAACGTGTCCCAATTTTTTACTAAAAAACCTTTATAATTAAAATTGAGGAGTTTTTATGAGGAATAAAAAAGAAGTTATTGTAAAAGAAAACATTGAAAATTTAGATGAAACGCAGAATGAAAATAATTTTCAGGTGGTTTTGTATAACGACGATGTGAACCTATTTGAGCTCGTTTTATACGCTATAATGAAAGCGTGTAAAACTTCGATGCAGGGTGCTTTTGTTATAGCGCGTAAAGCTCATGAAACGGGAAAGTCTGTTTGCTATGTCGGAGATAAAAACAGCTGTATGCAGGTTTACTCGGTGTTAAGCGCTTATAAACTAACCTGCGAAGTTCAGAAAATTTAGAATATTTAACAAAAGCAATTTGATTATTAAGCTGAATAATATTGAATAATTTAAAATAGTCTTAAACTTAAAATCTTTTCTACTAAGCATTAGAAATTATCATCAGCGAAATTTACTCTAAAATAACACCTTGGTTCAGTCTTGAAAATTAATTTATAAATAAGGAGGGCGATATGCCTAAAAATAATGAAAAAATGGTTTTAAATGAAAATCAAATAGAAGCAAGGATAAACGGATTTTACATTGTGCGTCTTGATACTGAAGAAGAGTTAGATTATGAAGGCCGGGTAATGGAGAATGGTTTAGGGGCGCGTTTCGTTAAATTTGGTTGGATAAACGAAAACCGTACTTTTTATTCAGTTAGAGACAGCAATAATACACCGTGTTTTACAATAGAAAGAAAGTATAATGAAAATGGTAATTTAGAAATTTATGATAATTCTTATGAATCTGATGTTAAAATTATTAATAAGAGCTTATACGTTGAATTAATATTAAAGTGGCTTGAAGACAAAGAAATTGACCTTCTAGATATATATATTGATTTCTCTATTGAGGATTCAGATACCATTTTAGATTTTTTATCTGAAATTGATAACGTAAAAAAAATATCTATTAAGACCCGCAGGGTCAAAGATTTTCCTGTAAAATTTGGAAACATAAAAAATTTAAATGAACTTTTTATGCATCGTAATAATATTGTAAAAATACCAAGTGAAATTAAACGCTTACAAAGTCTTGAGAGTTTGGATATTTCCGGTAATAAGTTAAAGAAATTACCTGAAGAGCTATTTAAACTAAAAAATCTCAAAGTTTTAGGGTTAGCAGGGAGTGGAATTAAGTTTTTACCCAAGAGCATTAAAAAATTAAAAAATCTAAGGGAATTATATATAAGCGGCAATGAAATAAAGGCATTGCCCCCTGAAATTTGTAAACTGAAAAAGCTTGAAGTATTGTTTTGCCCTGGCAGTATATTTAAATTACCTGATAATATACATAAGTTAGAATCATTAAAGAGTTTATCTATATATTCTGAATTTCATAAAAGTATTCTTTTATCTAATGTAACGAGGGAAAAATATTTACCTGAAAAATTTGGATATTTAAAAAATTTAGAAAAGTTGTACATATTTGGAAAAATAACCGGTGGTTTTCCTGACAGTATGTCTAGGCTGCAAAATTTAAAAAGTTTAGAATTAACAAATTATTCTTTTGATAAATTTCCAAAATTTATAGGTAATTTAACAAATTTAGAAGAATTAGAAATCCGTGATCAAGAAATAAAATTTTTACCCGCTGATATATTTAAACTAAAATACCTAAAAAAGTTAAAGCTTTATGATTGTGAAATTGAAAAAATACCTGAAGGATTAGCTAACTTAAGCAATCTTATGGAACTTAATTTATCTAATAATAAACTTGAAGTTATTCCTTCTGATATTGGAGAGTTAAATAATATTAAAAAAATAGAAATTTCAAACAATAATATAAAAGAACTGCCTAAAGAAATAGGACGGTTAAAAAATCTTAAGGAATTAGACATCTCCATTAATAATATAATAAAGCTGCCTGATCAAATCGGGAATTTGAATAAACTGGAAGATCTTAATGTTTCGTGTAACGGTTTACAGAGTCTGCCTTCGCGTTTAGGCGGGCTTATAAATTTGGTCTGTTTAAGGTTGAGTAATAATTCATTGACTGAGTTAGATGATGGATTGTGCGGGCTTAATAGTTTAGCCACTCTTGAACTTGATAAGAATAAAATCAAGAGAATTTCTAAAAAAGTAAAAGAATTGAAAAGTTTATTATTTCTGCGCTTGAGGGATAATGAATTGGATCGTTTACCTGAAGAATTATTTAAAGTAAAAAAATTAGAACAACTTAATCTTGAAAACAATAAAATTCAAGAGTTGCCAGATAATATTGGTGAAGCCCGGAAACTTGAAACATTAATTTTAAGTAATAATAAAATAAAAACTTTGCCGGATAGTATCGGGAATTTAAAAGAATTAGAAAGGTTTGAGATTGCGGGTAACGAGTTAAACTCTTTGCCGGGAAGCCTTTTTAAATTAAGGGGAATTGAAAGTTTAGACCTTTCGGATAATAATATAAACTCTTTACCGGATAAAATAAATGAGATAGGAGATATCAAAGAACTTAATTTATCTAATAATTCTTTGGATATGCTTCCTAAATCAGTTTTAAACTTAAAAAACCTTGAGGATTTGTCTTTATCAAACAACGATTTAAAAACATTACCGGATGATATATATAAGCTGGAGAAATTATACAATATTGATCTATCTAATAATGCATTTACGGAAATTCCTGATTCTATATTTAAAGTAAAAAATTTAGAATGTTTAATTCTATCTAATAATAAACTTGAAAATATTTCATGTAAAATCGTTCAATTAGAAAAGCTTGTACGGTTAGATTTAAAAGATAATAAAATTAAAACATTACCAGATGCGCTTTTCAATCTTCAGGAAATTGAAATATTAGAATTGAGCAATAATATATTAAAAATATTACCTGATAAAATATGTGAATTAAAAAAATTAAGATGTTTATTTATTTCAGGGAATATATTGGAAAATTGGCCGGCATGTCTGGATAGATTAAGATATGTTGATATTTCAAAATCTGAAACTGATGCAGAAGATGACGAAGATTTCCGCATTCGGCTAAACGAGTCTATTGAAGGGGAAATTGAGGGGTATAAAATTGTGGAATTAAAAAAAAGTAAAGATGTACTGAACGAACTTGAAGCAATGCAAAACACTTATTTTATGGACAAACTTACCCCCAATAGTATAAAAGCGTATAATTATTTTGCCCTAAAAAATAAAACAGGCGAAACAGTAACTGTTTTTTCATTTAAGCGGGGAGGCGGCTTTACTTATTTTGTTTTTGGTATTTTTGCTGAAAAGAATAACCAGGGTATTAAAAAAGAACATGTGCGGATTATTGGGAAAAAATTTACCCGGGAATACGGGTATGTACATATAATTATCAATAGTTATTATCTTAAAACTTTTGAACAGGCTATTGGCCAAATTGAATTATTCAAAAACCTTGATGGGGTTAAAATAAAGGTAAAGCTTGATGATTATCTAAATTCCCAAATGCTTGATTATCTGAAAAATGTAGAAAATTTATACGGTGTAGATATAAGTTCATTAAAAGATTCCAGCATTGACTTAGATCTATCTCAATACAAAACTATTGAATACTTGGATATAAGTAAAAACAATTTGGGTTATATCCCGGATTATATTTTTAAAATGAAATCTTTAAAATACCTTGATTTATCTGATAATAATATATCAGAGATAAGTAAAGATATTTGTAAATTAGAGAATCTTGAAGAGTTGAAATTAAATAAAAACAAGATAAAACATTTACCCGTGGAAATAAAAATGCTTAAAAAATTAAAACTCTTTTCTATACATAAAAACGGATTGAAAAAATTCCCCAATTATGTTCTTGAGCTGGAGAATTTGAGGGTTTTAGATTTAGATGGAAATGACATACGTTCTATTCCTGAAAAAATAAATTCTCTAAAAAAACTTGAAAAATTAAGACTCATTAATACCAATATAAAAAAATTGCCTGAAACTATTGGGGATTTAAATAACCTTAAAATCTTATTCCTTGTTTATAATAATATAGAAAGGCTTCCTAAAAGTATAACAAAACTGGATAAGTTAGAAAATTTGTCTGTTAGGTATAATAAAATAAAATACCTGCCGGATGGTTTCGGTTCTTTGTCTAATTTAGAAAGATTAGATATTCGCGATAATGAAATTAAAAAACTTGCCGCTGATATGGGGAATATGAAAGCTTTAGAAAGTTTAAATGCAGATAATAATAATCTATCACAATTGCCGGAATCTATATTAGAACTGGAAAAAATTTATAACCTAAGTTTAAAAAATAATAATTTTAATGGTTTTCCTAAGATAGTATGTTCAATTGAAAATTTATACGCTTTGGATTTGAGTTATAATTCAATTAAATCAATACCATCAGACATTAAAAACTTAAAAAATCTTGGAGGCCTTTATCTGGAAAGTGCTGCAATAAAATCATTACCGGATGAAATATATAAAATGCCAAAGCTTGAGAGAATAAATTTTGCATTCAACGATTTTGAAAAATGGCCGGAAGGGCCGGAAAAATTACATGGTTTATGGGTGGAATGCGATGAAAAACAATTAGAAACCAGGCCTGATTTATTCACATCAACCTTTGAAACAGAAATAGTGAAGAATACACCTTCTGATGATGATTTAGAAGAAAGAATTAACAGATACTGTGGATCTGAGATTTTACATTTATTAAGGTAACTCTACGATTTAGTTTGGAATTTTACAACTCTTACGCTGCACAAGGATTTATGCAATTTTTTGCTTTTGATTTCAACTGGTAAAAACTTTTCAAAATAGACACAGTGTGTCCTGCAATAACGCGTCAAGATCAATATAATATTAAGTAGAGAGTAAAAGGAGGTGATTCCAATGACTTAAAATGAACAATACATAAGTTTTTCATTTTCACTTTATGATAAAGTAAAGCAGCCGTGATAACGGTGAAGGAAAGAGCGTACCGGCTTAACCGGTTAACATTAGAACCCGGTTACAGTCGAATACGCTATATTATTATCAACTAACGAGTTTGTTCGGTAACCTACCTTTCCCCGTAAATGATAATTTCAATATATAAAAGCATTATACATCACTGCCTAACTTTAACCTAACATTTCCCCGCGGAAATAAAGCTCCTAATTTTTTCTTTTCTCTTGAATCGAGTTTGTTATGCTCAATATTAATAAATTCGAGGTTTTTCATCAAACGGATATTTTCAGATACCGTTTTAATGTTATTATTTTTTATGGATAAATATGTAAGATTTTTGAGATTAAATAACGCGTTAGGTATTTGCGTTAATTCGTTATAATCGAGAATCAAAACTTTTATATTATTTAAATCATAAACCCACTCTGGTATTGTTTTCAATTCTGATGAACTAAGAGCTAAAGTATGGATTTTACCAAAAACATTCATCCAATTTTCCCATTTCATTATATTTTTATAGCTAATACCGATTGATTTCAGGCTGTCTAATTCAGTTAACCATTCAGGTATTTTGTCAATAATATTTCCACAAAAGTGGAAATGCTCAAGCCGATTTAAGTGCTTGATTTGTTCGGGGATAGCGTTAAACGCGTTATAGCTGAGGCCTAAATATTTTATTTTTTTTAACTGCATAAAACTTCCGGGTAATCCCTTGATTTTATTTCCGCACAGGCTTAATACCTCTAAATTACCAAGTCCTCCCATATCTACAGGGAGTTTATTTATTTGATTATTTTGAGCGAAAATTTTTTTAAGATTACTGAGCTTACAAATACTGTCAGGCAGGTGTCTTAAATAATTAAACGATAAGTCAATTTCTTTAAGGTTTTTTAAAGTATTTATGGTTTCGGGTAATCCGCTGATGTAATTGTTACTTAAATTTAAATCCTCAAGTTTATTCAAACCCTGTATGGGATAATTAAAACGCGTTGCTTTATTATATGATAAATTCAGGGTTTTCCGGTTGTTTAACTTACTTAAATTTAAAAATTCAAACTCCATGTGGTTATTCGAAATATCTAGACTTTCAAGATTTTTCAATCCGGATATCTCAATAGGTAATGTTTTTAAGCGGTTATACGACAGATTCAATTCTTTTAATTTATTTAATTCTTTAATTTCTGTAAAATTTTTTGATATATTGTTAACGGATAAATTTAAATATTCTAAATTTTTAAAACGCGATAAATTTGAAGGGATTTTGCATAATTCATTAAAGAATAAATCTAAATGAGTAATGTTTTTTGCAACGGTTATGCCGCTTGGGATTGAAAAGGTTTCCCTTAATTTAAGTTTAACGCGGAATTTTGGATTCAAGGTTTTGAAAAAAACATTAAGACTCTTAGTATCTTCAATTTTGAAATTTATATCTATACATAAATTAAACACTTTTTTGCGCTCTAAAAATTTAACTATAATTTTTTGATATTTTAGTTTTGGTATTAAGTTCCCTTTACCTCTAATTTCTTTGACTGATTTATCATTTCCATTAGAATTGTATAACGTAAAAGTAACGTGCGGTATATTGTTTTTATCCCTCAGTGAATATAACGTTGCGTTTTCACGGTCTAAAAACTTTGAACTGACGCAATGCCTCATTAGCTTGCCTTCCCTGTAAAGCTCATCCTTAGTGTCAAGGCGGACAACGTAAAAACCGTTAATTTCAGCTTCAACCTTGCTCATATCAAGAGGTTTACTTTCCAAGTATTTCATTTCTATTTTATCATTACCCAGTTTAGCATGCCATTCACCCGCTAGTTTTAATGCCCGAGTGAATTTAATTTTGGCTAAATCAATACCTTGTACGTGGTTATACCAATCTAAAACGTAATTAGTCAAACCTATGTTTATGAACGGATTTTTATCTTTTTCCCGCGCAACCCATACAAGAGTTTTATGCGTTTTGTCATACCGCAGCTCATCTGATGAAGCAAAATCAATAATATCTTTAGTATATCCATTTTTAACGAGAAAATTTACCTTGCTTTGTTTTTTACCACATTGCATATCCGTTTCCTTTAAACATTTGCTATATTTTCAATACACTTATTTATATTATATCCATTTTTTGTTTTAATATATGGACACGGTGCGTCTAGGAGATATCATCTTCAAAATCATTATATAATTCTCTTAGTGAAGATTTATCTATAAAAGAGCACCTTCTTGCTATGTTTCTATCTCTAAAACAAAAATCACTTTCAACTTCTACTAAAAAATTAATATTATCAGAAACTTTTTCTGAAATAATAATCTTATCCTTTAGAAGAGTATCAATAAAATTTTTAAATTTTTCATCAATACAATCATAGTTTAGAAAGACTAGAAACCTATTTTTATCCGGATAAAAAATTTCGTTTAAAGTAGGGGAAAACAATTTTTCCTTTTGGTTAATTTTATAAACGAAAAAATACGACCTATCAATTTTGGATAAATCTATATAGAAAAAATCACATTTATTAGTATTGCAATACTCTTCTAAACAATCATGAAAGTTTTCTAAATCTTTACTGAAAAATGTTGTCCGTGAAAACTCATTGAAACTAGATTCATCTAAATAATTAAAAATTTGTTTTTTCATATTAGTATTTTTTAGCTCCTTTTAATAAATTTTTCTCTGAGGGTCTGTACATATATTTCTCCTTTGTTTTAGCATAAACATAAACCGCGCCCATAGGCGTCTCCTTAATTAAACTTTATAATTTAATTATATACAAAGTCTTTAAAAAATATGAGACATGCCATGTCCGGCTATTTGATTCTCAATGTATTAAACTATTTAATGTAATTCTATTTAGAGGAAAATATGTTAACGTTAATTATTTCTGATTTACATATACCGAGTTATGATATGAATCCCAATAATAAACTTATTTCAGAGATTAAATTTGAAAATTCTATTAAGTTTTTAGAGAAAGTATAAATTTAAAACCTAATATATTTATTATAGCCGGTGATCTATTTAATAACTTTATTTATTCTGATAAGGTTAGGTGCATTATTATTGATGCATTCAAGAAACTAAAAGAAAATAATATTTTTACAATAATAGTTCAGGGCAATCATGATTTGGATTTTAATCTATTGGAAAAGTTAAAAGAATACGCATTTTGTATTGCAACTTTAAAAAAGCCGAATAATAAAAGTGATATTTTTCTGCCAAGCTTTGAAATTGTATATGAGAAAAGAGTTTTTGATAAAACTGCTTATCATTTCGTTAATTACACTGAGTCTAGAGATTTTCTTAAATTAATTAATATGAAAATGAGAAATATAACTTTTTAGTTACGCATATTACTATTAGCGGTTTAAAAAGTGAATATCAAAGTGTAATATACGGTCCAGTAGGTTTTAAGGATTTAGAAAATTTTCATCATGTGTTTTCCGGTCATATTCACGTTAATCAAGATTATAAAAATATCAGTTATATCGGGTCACCATTTTTAGTTAATAGTGATGCATATAATTTGATATTTTATGAAACTACTACGGGAAAATATAAAAGGGCTAGAATAAATATTTAAGTGTTTTAATAATTGCTCCTATTCATTTGATAATTTTTTTATTCCTATAACGTTTGCATTATTCTTGAATCCATGAACAGATCAGTTGCAAAAAATATTTATACACCGTGAATCATTATAATTTTAATAGATAATTTTTAAGGAGTATAATGCTGGATAAAACAGCCGGTTATGCTTAAATAACCGGCTTAACAAACAAACCTAGTTAGCCTTAGAGTAGAAACGCGTTTTGGCTTCAATCAACGCGTTGATAAAATCCTGCCCGTTTGCGATAGTTTCTTGATAAATCTTTTCAGATTCCTGTTTTGTTTTAACGTTATATGTGTACAAACCCGACTTGATTTTATCCGTTGTAGTTTTAAGTTCGATAGAAATTGTGCTTGATGCACTCGTTCCTGTTAAAGCATATGCGATGAAAAACACAACCCCTATAACTAAAGTAACCGCACCGCCCCCAATCATACTTGAATCAGAACCGCCCGTAGCAATCAATGCAATTCCGATAACAACGGTTATAATACCTAATGCAACGAGTATAACGGGTTTAGATTTTTCTTCCTGCAAGCTGCCAATGTTAACGCAATTAATATCCGGAAGCAACAGGTTAGTCATGTTGCGGAAACTAAAAACAGAAGCGCCCATATCTTTATCTGCCCGGTATGTACCCGTACCGGAATAAATAACGCGTCTGTTCGTTAAATAAACACCGAGGAAACTCGTTATAACGTGTTCCCCTTTAGCTAGTTTTAATTCCATTGAATATTTGTCTTTCATTTTGTCCTCCAAATTGATATTGGAGATATTATAACGGAGAGGAAGTTATTTTTCCGGACACGTTGTGTCTAGAGGGAATAAATTTGCTTTACAGGAATATGAAGGATATTTAAAAAGTTTGGATAATTGGGAGAACAAAAATTTTAAATAAAAACTACCCAATAAACATATTTGAAAATATTCTTGAAAATGAATTAGTACCCTATGTATTAAAATATCAAAAGTGAAAAAACTTTTGGGGTTTATTTTCCTTGTATAAAATCCTGACTCTTACGTATTGTATATAACGGGGAATAGTTTCTCCGGTTATCAGGAGGTTTTTATGTACGTTTACAGTAAAAAAATGGAAAAGTATTATGAAATTATTAGGAAAATTGATTCCGCGGTATTTTGGTTTTGCAATAAGAACAAATGGCTTAAACGGGTTTATGACAAAATCTTGCCGATGACTCAAAAAATAAACGCGAAAATTAGAAAAAACATTTCGTACCGTTATTGCAGGAAAATGGCAGGTAAAGCAGGTAAACGCGTTTTCGGTATTCATACATGGGTTGGGATAATTCACTATGAATATTTAATGCTTTTTAAAAAGTTTTTGCCCCGAGTTTTGCCTGATAAAAAATCTTTACCCTTGTGCGTTGAAAGAGTACTAACTAACTCGTTGTTAAGAAATTTTATCAACGCGTATTCTAAGATAAACGGTTTAGGCGTTTATTTTACTCATGAACATACAATAAAACATGAGTTTGAAAAATGGATAGAAAGTTATTTTTATGAAACTCCACTTAACCAAGAAAAAAACAGGCTGATTATAAGTTATATTTATTTTTTAAGACAAAGTGTGGATAAAAACACTTTGCTTGAAATTGAACAAATCCGCAGGCTTTTAAATGATGATGATTACTTAACTGAGCTTGAAAATGATTTAGCAACATATTTATTTAAAGATTTAACCGAAAACTTTTGCTACTATATTCAAAAAAACAAACTTTTTTTTAAAAAATGAGAATTTCTTGTATAAAATCCTGAGAGCTGCGTATTATATAAATCAACTATTTTATGCAGGTTTAATTTTACCAAAAGG
>CAYUYT010000110.1:0-11321 GCA_964449345.1 uncultured Spirochaetia bacterium
CGCCGAGGGCGCAGAGGGCAAAGCAGATTCATCAAAATACGGCAGTTACCAGGATTTGATTAAAAGCGTTTTTAATAATTACGCGTCCTTAGAAAACGAGTATTCCCATTTATTAGAAACGGGCAACGCAAACGCGCACAAAGCCTAAAATCAAGCAAGTAATTTTGATAGATGCTATAAAAAAACTCAAATAACGATATTCTGCGAAACGTGTTCCTCAATAACGTCTTTAATAAACTCAGCTTCCGCGATTGAAATTAACCCTGCATCACCGAAAACGAGCTTTTCGCCTAAAGAATTTTGCACTGTAATTACTGCGTTGCCTTCATTTCCAGAATGTGGGCTTACAGATTCGTTGTCTGTAATAGCAATACCGTGAAACTTAGAGTACGGTATAAGCGTTTTTTTCTTTAAAATCATGGCCTGACTAACAATAAGTGATTGTTCCGTTAAATGGAAAATAACGCTCTTGCTTACGTTTTTTAAATCTTTTATGAAAACGAAAAGCCCGAAAGCGAGAAACATTATAGGTACAACGGAAAACATTACCGGGGCATCCATAAAGAGTGAAACAAAGAAAAAAATTACCATAAAAAGCATCCATACAGATAAACCCGCCATTCGGCAGCCTATACCGCTTTTATCAAACCCGATTTCAACGATTTTTTCGTTACGGTTTAACTCAGTTACATTTACGTTGCCCACCCTCTTTTCAGAAAGTTTTAGAATTTTTTCATACGGGATTTTATTATTTAGATAATCTATGCCGTCTTTAGCTGATGAGAGGCGCATTTTATAATCACTATCAACGCATTTCAAAAGGAGTTTTCTAAGGCGTTCACCTTTTACATAATCATTAACGAATTCTACTCCCCTGCCCTCTAAATCATTAGGGCGTTTTCCCGTTAACAAAAAAACCGCACTCATTCCAAGGGCATAAATATCACTTTCCGGAATAACTTTTCCTAAAATTTGTTCTTCGGGCGTAAACCCGATTTCACCGGTGAAAGTCTGCGATGCTACCATAGTTGACCGGGTTAATTTGCCTATTGCGCCAAAACCGGTAAGATAAACGTTTCCGTTTTCATCACGTAAAAGATTTTCAGGGCAAATATTCCGGTGAATTACAGGGGGCACAAGGCTGTGAATATAATCTAAGATTTCAAAAGCTTTTAATAGTAAATTTTTTACGTTGTCTTCGTTAAAATTAACGTGTTGCTGTTTTAAAATTTCCAAGTTTTGTGCGTTAATAAATTCCCTGACTAAAATAAATGCATGAGAATTGTTTATTTCACTTTCAAAATAATCGATGTATAATGCAATGCCGGAATGGGATAACGTTTTCAGTGTATTCGCCTGTCTTTTGAAAAGCTCAATTTCTTTCCATTCCTCTGATTCATTCATGAAAATGATTTCAAGGACAACGGATTTACCTAACTCGTTGTCTTTAGCTTTATAAGCCGTTGATTTATCCCGTATTGAAATTAAATCTAATATTTCATACCGTTTATTTATTACATCGCCTTTGGAAAGCATGATAAAACGTTCTCCTTAATTGTTATTTTTTATAAAACCACAAATTGCGTTTTGAATAACCATGGCATAAGTTTTATTAAGGCCTTTACCCGTACCCATTACAAACAACGCGTTCTGTTTAGTCAAAATTTCTACTGTGTAGTAAATCTGAACGAACTTATCTCCGCTCTCTTTAAAGTCAATTTTACTAATGTTTTTCACTGGCAAACTTTCTTTTAAAACCGAGATGCCAAATATGCAGCGTTTGTAGTAAATATTTTCTCTGTCAACGGTTATTTTACTTTTCACAAGCAAGCCGTAAAGCGCAAACCCGGCTAAAACTAAGCCTATACTTCCGAAAATTGAAACCGCAATTATCTTAAAAAACAAGGGACCTGCGGTAGAAAACGTTATAACAACCGTAATCCAAACAACGGAAAAAAGAAGAAAAATGAAATAGTGCAACCGTTTGCGCGGAATTTTTGATATTTTTAATGCGTTGTCCTTGTTTTCTATTTTTAGTTTTGTGGGAGAATTAACGAGTTGGCTTTCGGAAAAAGTATATGCTTCCTCTTTATCAAGTAAATAATCAAGAGCTCTTTTTGCACCGGAAAGGCGTTTATTAACATCCGTAATTATCATTTTATCAATGAGAAAACGCATACGCACGGGAATATTTACAAAGTCTTTGTAATTTAATTTCATGCCATCAAGCTCAAAATCCTGAGGGCTTCTTCCCGATAAAACGTAAATTAAAATCATACCGAGGCCGTACAAATCGCTCGCCGGAACGGGTTTTCCGTATAACTGTTCGGGAGGAATGTAACCTAAAGTTCCAACAAAATCGAAATTTTCATCCGAAACATTTTCCTTACCTACTGCGCTAAAATCAACGAGATACACTTTACCATCATCGGAAAGCAAAACGTTTTTAGGGTTAATATCTCTATGGATAATGCCCTGCGAATGAATATATATTAAAATTTCAAGAAGTGTTTTTAAGATTTCTTCAACTTTATCCACAGTAAACCTTTCCCCGGATGCAACGCGTTGTTCAAGATTTTTTGCCGGTACATACTCCTGCGCAAGCACATAATACGTTTGTCCGTTTAGACTTTGCTTAAAATCAGTAATATAATCAGGTATGTTAGGGTGGTTAAGATTCTTTAACGTTTCAATTTCTTTTTGGAATAAATCAAACTCTTTCCAATTTTCTATTTCCCTAAAATTAAACACTTTAAGCGCAACGGGATTCTCTTTGCTGTTCTTATCATAAGCAAGATAAGTGCTGCCGATTGAGCCGGAAGCAATGTATTTTTGTATTTCAAACCGTTGATTTAATAAAGTACCTTTTGGCAATTCTAATTTTGGCATAATTATTTTCCGTTAAGTAGTATACAATTTTAATAAAAATATTATACAATAAATTTAATTTCGTGGTAAAATATTTTAAAGATTTATTGACTGTGCAGGAAAAAAAATGAATAATTTTATTGATGAGAAAATCGCAAATTTGCTAGCTGATTTTTTGGAATCCGGACAGAATATTGATATACTAAAGTGATTTTAAAATCAAAGTATTGTATATTGTAATTGCTTTTCAACCGACACTTTAAAGTGTCGGTTGCATAAAATTTAAAGTATTATTAGTATATAAAAACCATTGGGTATGCAGAGTTTAAAATTTTTATTAATGAAAACGGAAAATATATACGCCGATCATTCGATAAGCGCGAGTACTATGAACACATTGAAATTTTAGGGCAAACAGGAAGCCGGCTGGATTTCATTGATTATATTAAGCGTCAAACCCTTGAAGATTACAGTTTATATATTCAAAGCGTTAATCAGTAGCCGAACGAAAATCCGCTGAAAAAAATGCCTTATAATTTGGTAAATATAAGAGTGCAAGTTTTAAAATTTGTAATAATTTAATATATTTAAGAATTAGGCGTTTTAATTTCCCTGCCCATATCATCAAAACGCGTTTTAAATATAATTTTTCCACGTACAGTATACCCCGTTTTATTTTTTGCCCTACCGTTTTCATAATCTACACGGGTCTTTACTTTTCCTTCGGGGAAATACGCTTCTGATAACACAATGCCGTTGTTTTTATATTTATTAATGTATAGAATTTTACCGCGTTTGTTAGAACTAAATAAAATCGCTGCTTTAATTTTGCCTTTATCGTTGTAATAGCGCTCAAAATGTTTGTATTTGCCTTTTGAATCGTATAAATACTGCTCATCGTAAACTATTTTTCCGTTTTTATACTTGGCCATATACTTGCGGTTAATTGCAACGTTTTTTTTGTCCGCTGAAATTAAATATTCCGTTTCATTAATTACTTTTCCGCTTACGTTGTACTTGATAAAAGTTTCCGCAACGGTTTTGTACTTATCGTTATACTTGCGCTTTTTAATAAGGCGTTTGTTGCTATAAAAATGTTCCACTATCGCGTTAAGTTTCCCGTTTATGTAAATATTAATTTTAAAAATACGACCGCTGATATAATGATAAATACGCTTAACGTATTTATCCCCTCCAATTTTTAATATCTGGCTTAAAATCTCGCCGTTATCATTGAAATATTCAAGCATTCGCAAAGCCCCGTTATAATACCATTGTCGTTTTATTATTTTGTCATTCCTGTTTACCGTAGCTTTTATATAATTTTGAATTTTATCCGTTTGAATTTTATAAAGATCAGTTTGCGTTAATAGTTTATCGGTAAAATTATCGTAATCAAGATAATACGTTATATACGGTTCTATGGGTTCATTAAATCGAGGGTCTCCTTGAGATTTTACACTTGAGTTGCCCGCACAGGAGATAAGTATAAACAACGAAATTTGGAATAATATATTAATTAAACGCAAAGTTATATCCTTTATAGTTTTGTTAATATTTTCGGTAAGTTTTATTAAAATAGCAGAATATTTTTTAATACGGATTAATTTAATACAAGTTTTATTTGCAAGTTATGTTTTAAAAGTATATATTAATTATTCATGGAATTTCTATATTTAAAAATCATCATTATTGCGCTGACTTTTCTTTTCTTTATAAGAATATTTTTTGCATACAATTCAAAGAAACTTAATTTAAAAGGTTATGATATTGTTGGCAAACCGGATAATACATATACTCTGCGCTGTAAAGTTCAGACATCAAACGTTCTTGGTTTCGATAAACGCGGTGAAATCGTGGATTACTACAGTGAAGATAACTTTATCGGGATGTCATCAACGGATGAGAACGGAATCGCAGAAATCGGGCACTATTTTGACAGGCCCGGCACTTACGTTATACGAATCCGTCTCAACCAAAAAAGCAAATATAAAGCTATGGAAAGCAAGATAATAGTCGGCATTTTTGACGAAAAAAAACCTATCCTTATTTGCGATATTGATCATACTGTTTGTGATACAAAACTTTTGCTCTTTATTTTGAACAAAGACACAAAAATCCCTGCGGTAAAAGATTCATCCGAAACTCTAAACAGACTCTCGAATCAATACAATATAATTTACGTTACGCATAGAGACGACGCATTTATTCACAAAACCAAATTCTGGCTGGATTTATTTAACTACCCAAACGGGCCGATTTTTTTCTGGAACTTCGGAAAGTATACTTTTAACAGCGGAAAATATAAAGAAGAAATAATTCAAAATCTAAAAAAACACTTCCCTAATATCGTTGTAGGTATCGGAGATAAAATAAGCGATGCTCTCGCTTATACAAAAAATGGCTTAAAAACGATTCTTATAACGAAAACGGAAAATAAGGGTTTGCCACAAGGCGTTATTCAAACGGATAATTGGCAAAATATTGAAAATTATTTATTAAATCAAGGATAAAAAATGAAAAACATTTACGGAATAAACCCGGTAAATGAACTAATTAAATCAGGCGCAAAAATTGCAGAAATCCACATTTTAGATGCTAAAAAAAACAAACTCATCGAGTTAATTAACCAAGCAAAAATTAAAAATATTCCCGTTAAATTTTCAAATAAGGATTTTTTTTCAAATCACATCCCGGATAAAACGCATCAGGGAGTTTTAGCGTTTGTTAATTCCAATGTTAATCCTGTTCTTAGTGAAAATGAGTTAATCGAAAATAATAAACAATTATTAACTTATTTAGCCCTTGACGGAATTACGGATCCGCATAATTTGGGCGCAATAATAAGAAGCGCAGATGTTTTCGGTGTTGATGCCATAATATTACCTAAGGACAGGAGCGCTGAAGTAAACGAAACCGTGTTTAAAACTTCGAGTGGGGCGGCGGCATATATTCCCACTTGCAAAGTTACAAACTTAACCAGAACGCTTAAAAAATTGAAAGAAAAAAATTTTTGGATATACGCATTGGATATTGAAAACGGCGTTAAACTGAGAAAAGAAAAATTTCCGCCAAAACGCGTTATCGTTTTGGGCAGCGAAGGCAAAGGATTAAAACGCCTTGTCAAAGAAAATTGCGACATTACTTTAACAATTCCCATGTCCGGTCATGTAGATTCGCTTAACGCTTCAAATGCCTGCGCTATTGTTTTATATGAGTTATATTCACGCGAATAATTTCAGGAAATTATACCATGTATAGTAGAAGCAAATTTCAACATTAGTTTATAAGTTTTTTCCCTTTCCGTTTTGTATAAAAAGCTTACGTTTTCAAGAGATAACGGGAATACATTCAAAAACAACGAATAAAACTTGCCGTTTATTAAACAATCTTTTTCTTTTTGCAAAAAATCCATAAAAAATTTTATTTTTAATCCGCTAAAAACGGATTTTTTAACCGCAATGCACCTATTATCTTTATATTTTATTTCAAAACCTTGAGACAAAAGAAAATTATTTGCCTTTTGGATAACATTATGGCGGTTTTCATTTTCAATAATTATCTGCCTTTTTGTTTTAAACATATTTTTTATTTATTTTTCTTCTTTTCTTTTATTACAGAATACTTTTCGTTTTCCCCGAAGTTACCTAAAAGCTCCATTTCAAGTTCGAGTTTAACGTCTTTTTTCTCTTGCGCCTGATTTTTAATTATATCAATAAGTTTTAAAACGTCACCGGCTTTTGCGTTGTTATAATTCACTATAAAATTCGCGTGAGCTTCGTATATTTTTGCACCACCTACTGACTCGCCTTTCAATCCTAAATCGTCAATAAGCTTGCCAGCGTGAACGTTTTCGTCGGGCTTATTTTTAAAAACGCACCCGCAAGAAGGAAAATCAAAGTGCTTATTATTTTCTCTGACATTTTTATTATAATCCATCTTAGCCTTAATCACTTTTTCTTCACCTTTTTCTAAAATCAACTCAAGTTCGTTTAAAATAAAGTCGCTATGCTGAAGAATTGATTTTTTATAATCGTATTCAAGCTCTCTGTTAGTAAAAACTTTTACGTTACCATCAAAATCCACGCAGCGCGCGACCCTTACAATATCGCTCATTCTAGAACCAAACGCTTGCGCGTTCATAACAGCAGCTCCCCCAATCGAACCGGGAAGTTTATGCAAAAATTCGCATCCTTCAAGTTCGTTTTCAAGTGCAAAAAGAGAAACATCATCCGCAAGAGCGCCGGCTCCTGCTTTTATAGTAAAATCGTCCACAAGTTCAATGTGATTAAGTTCACGAGTACAAATAACCGCACCTGAAAAATCATTATCACCGATTAATACGTTGCTCCCTCCTCCAATTATAAAAAAGGGCAAGTTCTGTCCGCGAATAAAATTAAGGCATTTTCGTATTTCATTAACATCACGCGGATAAAATAAATATTTGGCTTTGCCCCCTATTTTGTACCACGTTATTTCAGAAAGCGGAGCATTTGGTATATATTTTAACATAATCTTAAAATATTTAAAAAATCTTTATTAGGCAATAAATATAATTAAATAAAGTTATTCATAATATCATAATCAGGGTCAATTTCTTTAACTTTATCAAGCAATTTCTGCGATTCTTCTTCCTTGCCTAATGCCTTTAGTGAATCCGCCTTTAAAATTAATGCTTCAAGAAATTCAGGTTCTTCTTTAAGCACAATATCAAAACAGGGAAGTGCTTCTTCATGCCTCTCCAATTCGTTTAAAGCACAACCTTTGAAAAAGTATGTAGGTTTATCATCAGGATCAAGGTCATTTACTTTGTAATAACATTCAAGCGCACCCTCAAAATCTTCGGCAGTTAATAACGCGTTGCCTTTGAAAAAATAGGCATTTGGATCATTTTCATTAATGCTTATCACTTTATTAAAACACTTTAAAGCATCTTCAAGGTAGCCGAATTCATCCAACAAAATGCCCATACTTAATAAAGTTTCCACATGTTCAGGGTCTGCTTCAAGGGCTTTATCATAATACTCAAGTGCAGTATCATAATCCTCCTGCAATTCATTTATTGTTGCCTTTTCACACCAAACGTCAGCGTTAACATATCCCGCTTCAATTGCTTTATCAATATATTGCTTGGCTTGTTCAAAATCTTCATTGTCAGTTAATTCTTGCGCTTTAATAAAATATTCTTCACCAGTCATTTTTTTCTCCTTACTGATAAGATTCCCATTCTTTCATTTTGGTTTCAACTTTTATTTCAATTTTTTTTATTTTTTCATCAATCTGCTTCATTTTGCGGCCGTCTTTGTAATTTTCTTCTTTAAATTTTTCCTTTTCAAGTTTTTCCTTTTCTCCTTCCAAACGCGTTATTTGTTCTTCAATTTGATTAATTTTAAAAACGTTAACATTCTTACCGTTATTACTGCTTTTTTCAGTATAATTTGCCGCTTTAACATTTTCTTTATAATCCTTTTTATCATCTCTAAATAATGAAATTATTTTTTCTTCATTTTCCGTAAAACCACCGGTGATTTCAGTCAACTGACCACCAGTTAAAACGTAAACTTTAGTTGCAACTTCGTCAATAAAATAACGGTCATGGGAAACAAATAAAATGCTGCCCGGAAAATCAAATAAAGCTTCGGCAAGGGACTCGCGGGTATAAATATCCAAATGGTTAGTGGGCTCATCCAAAAGTAAAAAATTTGCGCCCGATAAAAGCATTGTCAGAGTAAGCAATCGGGATTTCTCGCCCCCGGATAAATTATCGAGTTTTACGTTTACCTCATCACCTTTAAAATAGAACCATGCAAGTAAACTCATTATTTCGTTGTTCGTTGACATTGGAATTAGCGAATGTACATAATCAAAAAGCGTTTGACTGCCTTTTACGCTTTCTAAGTTCTGAGAAAAATAAAAGGGCTGAACACGTTGGCCTAAATCACAAACACCGGAATATTCGTTATCATGCCCTGCGATTATTTTTAAGAGAGTGGTTTTACCGCTGCCGTTTGCGCCAACTAAGGCAATTCTTTCACCTCTGTAAACGTCAATTTCTGCCGAATCGATTACTGCTTGCTCATCAAAGTTTTTATTTAACCCCGCAATACTTAAAACGTGATTAAAACTTTTGGGTATTTTCCAATAGTTAACGAGTATTTTTCGTTCCTTTTCATGAACAGGAGTAACGCGCTCCATTTTATTTAACATTTTTCTGCGTGATTGTGCCTGCTTTGTTTTTTGTCCGGCAATGTTCTTTCTAATAAACTCTTCCGTTTCCTTTATCTTTTGTCTTTGCTTTTCATATTCTTTTTTTTGAACCTCAATTCGCATTTTTTTCTGCTCAATAAAATCTTCATAATTTCCCGTATAAGTATTTATTTCACGATTTTCAATTTCAAAAATCCGGTTAACGGTTTTATCTAAAAAATACCTGTCGTGAGAAATAATAAGCAATGCACCTTCCCAGGAAATTAGAAAATTCTCAAGCCATTTAACCGAAAGCAAATCAAGGTGATTCGTTGGCTCGTCAAGAATTAAAAACTCGGGTCTTCTCAAGAGGAGGTAAGCAAGACCGGCACGGCGTTTTTCACCACCGCTGAAAGATGTAATGTTTCTTTCAAAATCTTTTTCAGTAAACGAAAGCCCGGTTAAAACCTTTTCGATATTCAAATCGAGTTCATATCCTCCGCCTTTTTCAAATTCATGCTGCAATTCACCGTATTTTTTACGAGCGTTTTCGTCATTTTGTATTTGGGGTTCAAGTTTTTCAATACGCTTTTTCAGATTAAGCAAACTTCTAAAAGCTTCTAGCATAGCTTCATAAAGCGTTCGCGTATCATTTTTATACATCTCCTGATAAAGACAAGCTAAACTTAATCCACCGGGTTTATCCACCCTTCCCTTATCGGGAATTTCGTCACCCATAACAAGTCTAATCAGAGTAGTCTTTCCGCTTCCGTTTAACCCAACTAATCCAACGCGGTCGTTTTTGTTAATTGTAAAATTAACGCGTTCAAATAAAGTCTTTTGCGGAAAAATTTTTGTTACATTATCAAACCGAACTATCATCGAGAAAAAATATAAAACTAAGAGAAAAAATGCCAATAATTTTTTAAATTATTTATTATAACAAAAAAATATATAAACAGTAAAATGCCATATATTACTAAATCGAACTTGACAATTAATAGCGCAGTAACTATATTAGTAACAATTAATATACTTATTAGGAGTAATTTTTGGGTAATTTAGAAGAATTAGCCGAAATATTTAAAGCGTTATCCGACCCAACGAGGTTAAAAATCGTTCAATTGCTTGTAAATAAAAAATTTCTATGCGTTAATGCCATAACAAAGCAACTCGTCGTTAGCCAATCAGCAGTATCCCAGCACCTACGCATTTTAAAACAAACAGGGTTGGTTAATAACGAACGCAAAGGGTATCACATTCATTATTCAATAAATAATACTTTACTTAAAAAGTATAAAAAACTTTCAAAAGAAATATTAGGAGAAAATTAATAATTTTTTGAAATTCATATAAGTAATTAATAATAAAATAATACACTAATGCAAAAGGAGGTAAATATGTGTTGTTGTGAACAAAATAAAACACATCAAAAGATTCATGCTCATTTTTCAAAGCAAACAAATAAATGTCACGGAAATCAAGCTAATTTTCCGTTAAGCAAAGAAAAGAAAATCGAGCAATATGAAAAAGAACTTGTACAAATGAAAGAACACGTTCAGGATTTAGAAGCATACATTTCCGAATTGAAAAACCAAGACTAACAAACAAGGCTCATCTATTTCTAAGAAAAAAAAGTTTGGGCAGGTTCAAAGCCTGCCCTTATAAAAATATACTATTTCTACGATTGACTTCTCTTTTGGATGTTTCGCGTATTCCGTGGTAAATTCCATATTCCAGCAAATTTTAGTATAATATTACAGATTCTTATTAAGTTAAAATATTGATTGACAACTATTTTAATTCGCAATATATAGTTTTTTAAATCCTGTCTTAAAAAGCAAATAGATTGGAGATGACAAAAGTTAAACTTAGATTTGTAAGCTAAAATCTTAACTAAATTTAATTTTGCCTAATGATATTTATAATGAATTTTACTTTCTTGGTCGTATGTATTTACAGTTACATTTGTTTAGTTTGTATAGCGTTCTTTGGATGTATAGTGGTTCTAAAATTTTAATTGATCGAGATAATTTAATCACGGGTTTTTTATTTCAGTTTTTCTATCTCTTCAACGGAAAGTCCGGTGTATTTGGCGATAGTTTGGTTATCAAAACCGTCCTGTTTCATTTTTTTAGCGGCATCAATTTTGCCTTCTTCTCTACCTTCTTCTCTGCCTTCTTCTCTACCTTGTTTTCTGCCTTCTTCTCTACCTTCTTCTTTTGCTTTTTTTCTAATTCTGTCTGCAAGTTCGGTTAACATAGATT
>CAYUYT010000111.1:0-1452 GCA_964449345.1 uncultured Spirochaetia bacterium
AAACAATATTTTTTAAAATTTAAGCATAATGATTATATTTTATACGGATTCAGGATAATTCTAAAATCTTACTTAAATTATTTAATTTTAAAAAAAATTTACAATATATCATAACATATAAAACTATTAATTATCTATTAATTTTTATTTTTTTATAGAGTATTTATGGAAAATAGACTATAATAAAACAAAAATACACTAAAAAAACGGAGATATTATGAGCTACAAAGAAATGGCAGAAAATTTTGTTAAACAATTTATGATTGATAACAATATACCGGAACAAAGCGCTAAAGTTCCTGATCAAGATTCGTGGATTTTTTCATTTAGAAACATACGCTTTCAAGTAAGAATCAATCCCTATAAACAAGTAGGCAAACAAGGGCATGCAATTGCCGTAGCCGCATTAATTATAGATGTGCCTACTGATGAAACAAAACGCCTTGCTTTATTCGATAAATTGTTAAACGAAAACAACGTTATGGTTAATGCAGCTTATGTAAAAACAACGAATAACCAAATTCTGCTTATGTCTTCAAGAGATGTGGACGGCTTGGATTACAGCGAATTCAATAATATGATACTTTTCGTTAGCAATATCGGAGATTCAATGGCTCCTGAATTAAAAGCTGAATTTTCATAAAAAAACTATAACGGTTTAACGGGAACGCAAATATCCACAACGCGTTTGCAATGTATTTATGCGAATTTCTAAATAGAAATGGTTTTACAATTTAAAAAAATAGTTATTAAATAGAGTGGGCAATGGCCATTGTGGCCTGTGAAAGTATATTTTTGTTTCGATTTTTAATAAATTGAATTTTTCTTTACTTTTAAATTTGCACTCTTCCTTTTATATATATTTGCTTTGTTAATATGCTTTGCTTATGTTTATAAAATGAAGGTTAAAACGTTGTACATCATAATAATTTTGACTTTGTTAACTAACGCATTTGATTTAGCCGCTCAACAAAAAATCCCCGGATACAATTTTAGCCGATTCCATAGGACTCTAAAAAACGCTACGCAAAAGACATTGCCTACCCTCAAAAATATAAACGTAATTATGAGAAATATTTCCAGTAAAAACGCGCTGGTTTATAAAAAGAATAGAATTGAATCCCTACTTCTTCACATAGTAAAATACGCTAAAACTATTAAAAAAGCGTATTATTCCGTTGCTTCTAACTGGAGGGGGAATTTTTACTTATGGTTCGGAATCAGATTTCCCGTTTTTACTCAAACTGTTATCATTTCTCTTAATCATTCCAACAGAATAAAAAATATACCGGGTTGTCGAAATATAATGAACGGGATTAAAAAAAAATTTTTGCAAAAAGTATTTAATAAAGGTTAAAAATATGAAAAACGATGATTTGGTTTTTATTTGTAAGATAGAAAACATTGCGCAAAGAGAATACTTAAAGCAAATTTTAGAACAAAACAAAGTAC
>CAYUYT010000111.1:1462-11196 GCA_964449345.1 uncultured Spirochaetia bacterium
AAGGTTACGGAGAATTATACGTTTTACCTGAACACGAACAACGTGCAAAGGAAACACTTTCGGATTTTTTAGAATAAAAAAAATGCGTTATATTATAACTCGGCAAACTATAAAAAATTTTCCTCAATTATTACAAAATAATTAAATTTTATACGTATCATTCTTTTTAATATTAAATTTAGTAATATTTATGTTTAATACTAGGGGGCAATAATGAAACAACGTATAAAATTATCCGTATTTTTTTCAATCATATTTTTATTCCTATCATGTTCGAGTAATAATAAAATAGAAATTACTTTAATTCATTTTAATGATTTTCATTCTAAAATAACAGAATTTAAGGTATCGAGAAAAGATAAAAATAAATCCGCAGGTATTGCTCGAATTGTAAAGTTAATCAGTGATTTAAAAAAGCAAAACCCTAACTCATTCGTTTTTATGGCAGGAGACATGATACAGGGCTCGCCTTTTTCAACCCTAAAAAAAGGAAGTGTCAGTTTTTCACTCTTTAATGATGTTATTGATTACTTGGTTCTGGGAAATCATGAATTCGATTACGGGCTTAACAATTTAATTCATTTGATAAATAACGCAAAATTTAAAACATTAAATTCAAACATATTTTATAAAAACAGCAATATGCCCTTTACTAAAATTACTCATGATTACATTAACGTCAAAGGCGTTAAAATTGCAATCTTTGGTTTAACAACAAGCGATACTCCCGTTACAACGCTTCCACAAAATGTAAAAATGTTACGCTTTGAAGATGAAATAAAAACGGCGAAAAAATTCGTTAAAATTTTTAAGCGAAATAAAAGCAACGTAATAATAGGGTTAACGCACATAGGTTTTTTTAGAGATAAAGTTCTTGCAAAGAAAGTCAAAGGCATAGATATATTAATCGGCGGTCATACGCACACTAAACTTAAACAAGGTTATATGGAAGGGAACACCCTAATTACACAGGCACGACATAACGGCGAATACATCGGCGTAATAAAAATTACTTTGGATACAACGAGCAAACGCATTTTAAATTTGAAATCACGCCTTGTTAAAGTTGACAGCAGTATTAAGAAACACAAAGCAACGGCAAAACGCGTTGCTCAAATAGAAAAAAACGTTATGGCAGGACTTGATAAACAAATAGGTAAAACGCAAACAGCTTTAATTTCAACGCGAAAGCAAGAATCCAATTTAGGCAATTTGATTGCGGATGTAATAAAAACGCGGTCCAAAGCTGATTTGGCTTTGGTTAATTCCGGCGGAATCAGAGCTGATATTCACAAAGGACCAATTAAGCTTTTCCACGTTTTAAAAGTACTGCCGTTTGGTAATTCAATCAGCATTGCAACGATAAAAGGCAGCTTACTTTTAAATATTTTTAAAAAAAGCGCCTTGAAAAAAGGCAGCGGAGCTTTTATGCAAGTGTCAAATAACGTAAAATATATAATCAAAAACCGAATACTCAAAGGCGTTACGATTAACGGGCAAAAAATAATGCTCAATAAAATTTATCGCGTTGCAACGAGTAATTTTATAGCCGCTGGCGGTGACGGTTACACTGAATTTAAGAACGCTGGAAAAATTTACGACACGGGTAATTTAATTTCAACCGCTGTTATAAATTTTATAAAAAGTAAAAAAAGTATTGCAAAAAAAATATACAATCGTATAATAATAAAATAAAATTAGTATAATACTTATTAAATTGCGGAGCTATTTTTTTGAATAAAAATGTACCAATTTTTAATGAGGTGATACATTATCGGTGTCAATTAGTGGGCTCTTTCTTCTTAACTCTCAATCACAATCCATGAAAACCCCCACCCTCTTTATTTAAAGGGGGCAGTAGGGCAAAACGAAAAGAGAGGGAAAGCCGGGGGATTTCTTATCTTTCGAGTGTTTTACGTTGTTCGTGGCGAATTCCATTTTTTAACAAATTTTAGTATTTCACCGTTTTAAGCAATTTGCTTGGAAATGCAACAAAATTTACTCCAAAAGGCGGCACCATCTCAATAGAATGCAAACAAGAAAATGAAAACGTAAAAATTTCCGTTAGTGATACGGGAATCGGTATTCCTGAAGAGAAACAGGATATAATTTTTAATGCTTTTAAAAAAGCTCATAACAAAACAAGGGCTAACGAAAAGGGAACCGGGCTTGGGCTGGCTATTTGCAAAAACATTATTGATTTGCATAACGGGGAGATTCGCGTAAACAGCAAAGTTGACAAAGGAAGCGTTTTTACTGTGTGTTTGCCCGTTTCAACTTCCGGCAAACGCTTTAACTCTTAAAATAATCAATCCCGGATTGTTTATCCGTTTTAACTGTGAAAAAATTACTAAGTTTTGTTAGCTCAATAACTTTTTCCACTTCTTCTGATAAATCATAAAGCACAACGTCTTCAATTTTATCTTTTTTATTTGCGGTAAAATTAGCTTTAGTGCGGATTAAAATTCCAAGTCCGCTTGAATCAATATAATTCAGTTTACTGCAATTAATAAGGATTTGATTTTTATCTTCTTCGTTTAATTTTTCTAAAAGTTTTTTTAACCCAGTAGCATTATTTAAATCAAGTTCTCCGGCAAGTGAAATTACAGTTACCCCGTCAGTTACTTCCGTATCAATAGTTAAACCAGACATGAAATTCCCCTACATAAGTATTTTATAAAAAACAATAACACTTTTTTCAATTTATGTAAATATTAATAGAAAATTATAAAAAAAAAAAATCAAAATCCCCATATTTATTCATTTTTTTATGGGTAATGCAAAGTAAAAATCGCTACCCTCACCCTCTTCGCTTGAAAAACCGATAGAACCGCCGTGAAGTTCGACAAAGTTTTTACAAATGGAAAGCCCGAAGCCGGACCCGGGTTCGCCTTGTGTTCCTTGTGTATTTACGAGCTGGTAAATCTGGAATAATTTTTCTTTGTTTTCAGAGGAAATGCCGAGCCCGTTGTCCTTAACGTGAACTTCAATTTCATTATTTTTATTTTCAAAACACCAAATGCTTACATAACCTCCTACCGGAGTAAATTTTATTGCATTTGTAATCAGATTATTTAAAACCTGTATTATTTTTGCGTTATCATAAAGCATTTTTGTATCGGTTTTTATATAGGTTTTTAAATCAATACCTTTTTTTCTTGCAAGTATTTCATGATTAGCAATGCAGTATTTAATTGTTTTGTTTATATAGTGCTCTTTTATATCCAGTCTAATTTTTCCCGTTTCAAGTTTAATGACATCGAGTATATCATTAACGTATTTAAGCTGTATTGTAGAATTACTTTTTATCATTTCTATATAGCGTTTATATTCTTTATCAAGCCCGCCTTCTTTTAATAAAATATCTGCAATAGCAGAAATAGTCATGAAAGGTGAGCGTAAGTCGTGGCTTGCAATTGATAAAAAATCGTCCTTCATTTTTGATAATTTCTTTAATTCCTGGTTAGTCCTTTCTAGCTCCAGTATTAAAAGTTCTCTTTCTTCTTCGGCTTTTTTACGCTCTGTTATATCTCGTCCTACTGCCTGATACTGTTTAATATTACCTTGCCCATCAAACAAACCGCGAATAATCCAATGTTGATATGCAAGTTTATCTTGAGCAAGACGCATACTAATTTCTAAAAAAGTAACGGGATTTTCAGGTCTAAGATTTCGAACAGACATCCTTACAAGTTCTTTATCATTATCAGGAATGCGATCGACTAAATTCGCGCCCAATAATTTTTCCTTGCTTATATTTACATAACGGCAAAGCGCTTGATTAACGAATGTAAATTTTGCGTTTATATCAAATCGGCAAATAAGTTCTGTTTGGTCGTTAACAATTGCTCTATACTGTTCTTCGCTTTGTTTTAGAGCGTGTTCTGCCTTTTTCCGCTCTGTTATATCAGTGTGAGTTCCTACAATTCTAATAGGGTTGCCTGAATCATCATAATCAACGACTTTTCCTTTTGCCAGAATACAGATGTATTTACCGGAATTTGCTTTCAACCTAAACTCATCTTCGTAGATTTGGCACCCGGATAATATTTCATTTTCCAAAGCTGTCATTGCCGGTTCTCTATCCTCCGGGTGCAGCAGGTCTACCCATGATTGCATGGTCGGAGGCAAGAAATCGGGCTTATAACCCAGCATAGTAAAATAGCGGGGGCTTCTGTAAACCTTGCCCGTAATTAAATTATAATCCCATAATCCGTCGTTTGCCGCTTCGATTGCAAATTTAAGACGTTCTTCACTTTCTTTTAAAGCTATCTCGGCTTTTTTCCGGTCAGTAATATCGTGCATTAAACCGAAACGATAAATTACATTGCCCTTTTCATCGCGTACAGTATCCGTTCTTTGCCAAATTGTAAACTCGTGTCCATTTGTATCAACGACATTTAATTCGCCCTCCCATGATTTTCCCTTTTCTAAATTTGGCCTTACCTTTGTTTGTAAAATTTCTTTAGATTTAGGGGTGAAAAAATCCATATAATCAATACTATGTATATTCTTTCTGTCGGCTTTAAATAGTTTCTCCGTTGCAGGATTTGCATAAATCAAATTACCGTCATTATCCGTAATAGCAATGCCTTCCTGCGAGGATTCAATAATAGCTTTAAATAAACGCAGTTCCTCTTCTGCATTTTTTCTTTCGGTAATATCTCTTCCTACAGATTGATATTCTATAACATGGTCTTTCTCGTCGAATACTCCTCTGTCAGACCATTGTATCCAGCGTATTTCTCCTTCCTGAAGTTGAATTCTGCCTTCTCTCCGGCAAACAACATTATCCGGTGTAATATTCGATAAATACTTTTTAATATTTTTAGAATTATCATCAATTAGATATTCAAAAAAACGCGTTCCTATTAATTTTTCTTTGGATTTGCCAAAATATCGGCTTGCGGCTTCGTTTACAAAAGTAAGTTTGCCTTTAGCAGTAAAACGCAAAACTAGTTCCATTTGGTCCTCAACAATGCCGCGATATTGGGCTTCTCTTTTCTTTAGCGTTGTCTCAATTTGCTTTCGCCTGCTTATATCTTTGATAAATTTCACAGTTATTTCTTTATTATCAATAACGTTTTTTGAACTTGAAATTAAAACGTGAATAACTTTGCCTTTTTTAGTTAAAAGTTGAGTTTCAAACTCCCTTGGCACTGCTTCGCCTCTTAAAGTTGCTTCCCTCCTGTATTTGATTAGCTCTCTGCCTTTTTCATTATCTGTAAAAAATTTCAACGGACTTTGGTTAATAATTTCTTCCTGTTTATAACCAACCATTTTTGCAAAAACCGGATTTGAAAACGTTATATTAAAGTCCTGATAATCAAGAAATATTATTCCGTCTAACGAATTATCTATTACAGTACGTAATTTTCTTTCAGAGTTTTGCAATTCTCTTTCAGCTTTTTTTCTGTCGGAAATATCTTTTATAAAACCGATGAAATATCTTTCACCGTCAAAATTATGTATCTCACTTGATAAAATAACGTCAAACAATTCCCCGTCTTTTGCTTTTACTTCAAGTTCAACAACTTTATCATATTCGTGCCCGGCTTTAGCTTCTTCATATCTTTTTTCCATCATCTCACGGGACTTTTTCGAATAAAAATCAAAAGCGCACATCCCAATAGCTTCGCTTTTATCATACTTCAATAATTCACATACATAATCGTTAGCAAAAGTTAGAATGTAATCTCGAACGCTCACAAGCACAACGCCTTCCAAAGCGTTTTCAACAACAGCTCTGTATTTCTTTTCGCTTTTCTCAAGCTCTGTTCTTGCTTGCTTCCAATCAGTTATATCTTTAATAAAAACAATGAAATGCGGTTCGTTATTAATATTACTAATATTACTCGATATTAATACGTTAATAATTTTTCCGTTTTTTGTGATAAATTGAGATTCACCTTGAACCGGCACATGGTTTTCGTTTTCCCGGTCATTAATGCGTTGTAATATCATTTCTTTGCCCATGGGTGTATCGGCAAAAAGGTCTATCGGAGACAGGGACATAAATTCACATTGTTCATATCCCAAAAGTTTAATAATAACATCATTAGCATATTCAATTTTAGAATAATTTGCGACTTTAGATATAATAATACCGTCCAGAGCATTTTCAACTACTGCCCGAAATTTTTCTTCACTTTTTAAGACATCTTCTTCAGCGTGTTTCTCAGCAGTTATGTCTTTAATAACGCCAATATTACCTAAATATTCTCCTTTTTCGTTGTTTAGCGGGAGCAATATTGTATCTGAATAGCAAGTCTGTCCGTTTTTTTTCGGTATCCATAAACTCCCTCTAAAAGTTTTCCCGGCATTAAAAGCGTTAATAATTTCCTTAACCGTATTAAAATCATTATATTTATCAGAAAATAAATCCCCCGCGCTTTTCTTTTTTATGCCCTTAGTTGAATATCCGAACATTTCTTTAAAGGCGGGATTTGAATCAACAACATGGCCTTCCTGATCAAATACAACGGCAGCATCGCTTAAATTATTAAAAATTAAAGACTTTTTATAAAGCTCTTTTAACGTTTTATCAAGTTTGTCTTTAGTAATTTTCTCTTCTGTAATATCCCTACAAATTGAAACGAAACCTATTAAAGCACCGTTTTTACCAAAAAAAGGAATATAAATAATATCAATATTTTTAACCGTTCCGTTATGCAATCTGATTTCGATTTCGTCCTTAAAACTTTGAACGCTTTCTAAAAAACTTTCAAGATTTTTTTTCTTCTGATGTAAATTTTCAACATATTTTGGTAAAGAAAAAAAGGATTTATTTAATACATCTGATTTTGACATAACGAATAATTTCTCAGCCGCAGGATTAAAATCGATAATCTTGCCTTGAGAATCGTTAATAATAATAGCATCGTCAGAGTGTTTAAAAATAGCCGTTTTGTTTAATAACTCGTTTTCCCGTTCTTCTAATTGTTTTTGAGTTTCTACTTTCTCCGTTATATCCCTACAAACAGAAATGTGCCCTGCTAACTTGTCATCATCTATATACAACGGTTTAATTATAGTATCAAATACGCAAGTCTTGCCTTGCTCAATTTCTATTCCAATATTTCCTCTGTATAATTCACCGTTATTAAAACTCGAAATCATTTTATCTTCGACATTATCTTCAGCAGAAACTACTTTTTTAATAATATCAGGCGGTTTCTTTCCTTGAAACTTTTCTTCTCCGGGCTTAATTAATTTTTTTGAACTTTTGTTTAAATATAACAGTTCGCCTTTTTCATTAGCAAAAGCAACGGCATCGTTTATATTTTCTAAAATAAGAGAACGCAGACGCAATTCTTCTTCGATTCTTTTTATGCGGGTAATATCTTTCCCAACCATAACGGTTAACAATAACTGTTGACTATCATCGTATATTTTTTCAGTATCCCATGAAATCCATTTGTTTTCACCCGTGCGAGCATGGATTTCATTTTCAAAATATGAGGGTAATTCGTTATCTGTAAAATATTTTTTTAAACGCTTTAATTCGCTATCATCAAAAATAAAGTTATTTGAAAAAACCGTAGCAGTTATTTCTGCGCCTGTTAATACTCCTTCTTTATATCCGAAAAAAATATAAGCATAAGGGTTGGCATAAGTAATAATACCGTTGAAGTCAACTTCAATAACAATACAATTTATATTATTCAATATTCTTGAATATTTAGCGTTAAGGCCGCTTTTCTTCATTTTGTAAAAAACCTTTATAAAGATAGTTTAAATTTTATATTTACTTTACCTTATATAAAGTATATAACGAACTTATAAAAACTCAAGAGGATAAATAAAAAAATGATTGAAAAATCTATTTTAAACTTTAATAACGTAAAATTCGATATTTACAAACAACGAAATTAAAACCAAACCGTTTTTACCGAAAAAATTGCAACCGCGTTTTTACTGTAACCGGAATCAGTTATGAAAAGTAAAATAATTAGAAATGTAAATATACAAAGAACAAAAACGGCAATGTTTAAGTTGTTCTGTTTTTCAGACGTTACTTATAGTTAGTCTGATTTTTATATGAATTTGTTAAATTAATGTTAAAAAGGCATTATAACATTACAAAAAAGTTAAATTTCTAATAAGTTCACACCTTACATCTAATTTTTATTATATTTAACTTTATATAATTGAAATAATGTAATTTCTTATAGATTAAGGAGTTAAAATGATAGAAATAATTGAATATTTAGAGAATTATATGACTTGCATTAAAAAATTGAAAAACAAAAAAAATAACCATGAAAACATAATTCAAATAAAAAACGTAAGTCCCGAACAAATATATAACGATAAAAAAATAAAAAAAGAGCTTCGAAAAAATACATGGGTTACTTTTCAGGATGCCTCAAGCATAATTAAATATCTATATGAAAAAATTCCTAAAATGTTATTTTTTGAAGTGCTTATGCATTTTAGTGCATACGGAGAAAAGTATAACAAAAGCGAAATAACGCAAGCATGTAAAGAATTTATCCGAACACATATTAACAAACCGGTTGACTGCCTGGAATTAAATTCCGTTTATTCAAACGCAAAATCAGACATTAAAGAAATAACAATAAATGAAATCCTTAAAATCAAAGATTTTAATTTCAATTTTATTAAAAAGGTAAATTCTGAAATAAAAAAATTTTGGGAAAAATTCGTTTTTTTCAATGAAAAAGGAAATGAATTCTGGTCAAACGAACTGGTATGCCTCTATCTGGGGATAGAAAAATCCCGCCTTAAATATATTAAAAAAAGGGAAAATTGGAAAACTGTTTTAAAAGGTCAATTTAGAAAAAAAGAATATTATCCCGCTATAAAAATAAAAAAGTACAACACGCAAAAAATTAAAATCTAAAAAAATATTCAAGTTATTATTGCAAAAAAAACTGCGTCTTTATATGACGCAGTTTTTGTAAAAATTATTCTAACGATTTTTATTTCGACAACGCTTTCTGCAATCGCGTCTTGCTTCTCGGCAAGCTCTTTTCTTTGCCGCCCTGGATAAACGATTACCTTTGCGCGCTTTACGCATACACCTATTGTAAGCTTTGGTACATGCTTTATAACAAAGTTTTAATTTAACGTTACCCGTTTTCAAACTTAAACCTGTCATAATTGACGTAAAAGCAAGGGCAAAAACCAATACAATAGCTAATAAAATTTTTTTCTTCACAATAAACTCCCGCTTTTTTTAACATAATAAAACTTTACCAATAAAATGTCAAGACTAAAAAAAGCTAAATAGTGCAAATTTAAAATTAGGTAAAAATTCGCGTAAATAGACTGCAAACGCATTGTTTTTACAGATTTATTTAATTTTAAACTGTACCAAAGCAAAACCCCGGATAAACCGGGGCTTAACTTTAATATTTTTTCGGAGACAAAAAATGGGATTTTACAGGCATTGATGTTTTATTTTATTCATTGCATATACCTATACGCCTGTAATGTGGCGGAAGCCAAACCAAACGGCAATTTTTATAATACCGTATGCCTTGCATCCAAACAAAAATCCTCATAGGATTGAAAACTATAAATATTATAACAAAAAAACTAAAACATCCTTATTTTACTCACTTTGCTAATTTCACTAATAATATAATTATAAAATAAGATAATAGTCAATAACTTTTATACATTTTTATTTAATTTGCTTTAACAGTGAGGTTAAAATATCACACACAACGGGCACAACAACGCTATTCCCCACCTGTTTATATGCC
>CAYUYT010000112.1:0-7402 GCA_964449345.1 uncultured Spirochaetia bacterium
TTTTTCATAACTTTAAAAATATTAATAACTTAGGTACTTTTTCAGGGTTGACTAAATAAAAATTAGCTGATTTTTATTTATTTCGAAAATCACGTTTTTATTAATAATTTTTAAAATCTTTTAAATTGTAATAAAAAATTAACAGAAAATAATTATTCGAATATTATTTTTAATAAATAAAGAATTGCTAATTTTAAGTTATTATGATAGAAAGAATTAGCTATATGAGAATAGGACAAAGTAAATGGTGAAATCATTGCATTATATTTTAATAGTTATATTGACGTTGTTTTCGTTTTATTGCAGTAAAGACATTGAAAATAAAAAAGTTATAAGTGAAAATGATTTAAATAATGTAATAGAGAAGAATGTATCTGCCCAGAATGAAAAAGCTTTTGTTTTAGGAATTACACCTCATGATAAAAGAGAAAAATTGATCAAGGGGTTTACTCCTTTTGTGGAATATCTCAGCGAAAAACTAGGACGCAAAGTAAATCTTTTAATTACGCGTAATTACGATGAACTTGGAAGGATATTAAACGAAAACAAAATTGATTTTGCAATCATTTCACCTACAAGCTATGTTAAATCAAAATACAAATATCCTAAACTAAAATACGTTGCTACGGTTGTAGGTAAGAAAACCAACAAAGCATATTATCACGGTGTAATTATAACGCGTAAGAATAGCGGAATAAAAACTTACCGTGATTTAAAAAACAAGTATTTTGCTTTTGTTGAAAAGTCGTCCGGTTCGGGGTTTGTTTTTCCCGTTTCTTTAATGATTAACCGCTGGGGAATTGAGCCTAAAACTTATTTTAAATCAACGTTTTTTATGGGTAATCATTCAAACGTAATAAAAGCCGTTTTAAGCGGTCAGGCACATGCAGGGTCAACATGGGAAAAACCTCTTGAAAATTCATTGGATAAAGTGCGTATTTTGCTAAAATCTCCTCCTATCCCGCTTGATGCCTTCGCTGTTAAACCGCAAACGCATAAAAGCCTGATTATTAAATTAAGGAGGATTCTTCTTTCGATAAATAAAAATACAAAAACTTCATCGGGTAAAGTTGTTATTAAAGATTATTATTATAAAGGTTTTGTTGTTAAAAATAACGCGTTTTATAATATTATAAGAGAGACTTTAAAAACAGTACAGGTCTGGCAAAATAAATGGAAAAATAAGGAATGATATTAGTATTTAATAATTAAAATTATGATGAAATTTAAATATTTACTAAATACAACGAAGAATTTATTTTTGAATGAAAATTCCATAAATAATAAGCTTAAAATACTAATATTTTATATTCTTTTTCCGGTTTTTATTATTCTTTTAACAATATTAATTTTTCTCTTTAATAGAATGCAATCCAATATAAGTCAGGATATAAGTCTCCAAAGCAGTAATATTATCTCAAACTATAAAAGTAAAGTTAAAACATCGTTTACAATAGCTAAACTCGTTTCTCAAACACCTGATATTGTTGATAATGCTGAAATACGTCAGGTTAACCATATAATTCAAACCTTAAAAGTATATAAAGAAGAACTTAATATCCCTTATACGTCTGTACATGATTTAAAAGGTTATTCTCTGGGCAAGGGGCATGATTCTGAAATTCTTCTTCGAAACGATATTAATATCCCTTACGTGAAATTAGGAATAACAACGAGAAGGAAAACAACGGGTTTAATTACAATGACTCCCGAAGGTTTGGCAGTATTATCCGTTTTGCCTATATATTCTAAAAATGATAAAACGCGTTTTATAGGTATCGCTTCCGCGGGATATTTGTTTAATAATTCTTTTGCAAAATTACTTAAAGGCGATAATAATGCGCACGTAATTTTTTTTTATAATAACAAAATAACAGGGACTACTACTAAAACCGGACCAAAAGAATTTATTAATATAAAAAGCGAACTTGCGCAAAGCGTTAAAGAAAACAACAATATCGTTTTAAGGATAAATGGGCTCTCCCATGAAGCACATTTTTTTAAAATTGGTAAGGGGAGTCATTCCCTTTATATAATTATTGCGGTCAATATTTTTAAAGAGAGAATATATTTTTGGATAACTTTCTTTTTAATAATTTTGGGTGTAATTTTAGGTCTTTTTGTAAGCATAACACTTTCACGAAAATTGTCTTTAAAAATTACAGGTCCTATTAATAATCTGGTTGAAATATCAAATATGGTTTCTAATGGTAATTTGTCTGTACGCGCAGATGTTCAAAGCAATGATGAACTCGAAGTATTGAGCGATACGTTTAATTATATGATAAAAAATATTGAGGAGAAGCAAAAAATAATAATAAGCAATTTCAATAACGCAATTCAGATTATTAATAAAATGATTGCGCATAGTTCAACGCGTTTATACGAATTTACGCGTCATGTTACCAAAGTATCTGTTTTGCTTGCAAAAGAATTAAACCTTGCGTTTGAGAATGTTTGGAATATTGAAATGGCAGCGTTGGTTCACGATTTAGGTATGATTGGTTTAAGCGAATCACTTGCTTATTCTAAAAGGGCATTAACCGAACAGGAAAATGAATATGTTAAAAATCACGTTAACCGTAGTATTGAAATAATTAAAAATTTGCCTGATACCGGGGATATAATAAAAATTATTTCCGAGCATCACGAACGTTATCAGGGACAGGGTTATCCACACTCATTAACCGGGCGTGATATTGGAATCGGGGCTAAGATAATTGGAATTTGTGATGATTTTATTCATATGACAAAAGATATTAGATATCAAACAACGGATAAAAAAGAAAGAATAATTAATGAATTAGAAGAACGCAGTGGAGTATACTATGATCCAAAGATAGTTAAAGCTTTGATAAATATAATTAATAAAGAGGAATTAATCTATATTGTAAATGAAGATGATATAAAATTTCAGGACAAAGGAAACATTTTTTACTGGGAAATTCCAACAAATATAAATCTCGAACAGGTAATTGTAGCGAGAATTATAAGCCGGATTGAAAAATTTGGCGCTGATGAAGAGGAATTGTTTAAATTGGATTTTAGTATTTCTGAAATTATCCGTAATGCAATGGTTCACGGAAATAAATACGATGAAACTAAAACGGTTTTTATTACTTTAACGATTGAAAATATGAAAGAAGGGCATAAGAAGATTGTAATAAAAGTTAAGGACCAGGGCGAGGGTATGGACGTTCGCGAGCATAACAGGTTTAGTGAAAGCCGTAAGCACATTAGTAATATTATGCGAACTATTGAAGAGTTTGAAGCAAAAAATGATTTAAATAAAGATCCGGATTTTATAAAAATTAAAGCAAAGATAAAAAATTTTAAATATGAGTATTATTCTGACTATAATACTTTTAAACAATTTGATGAAGGGGATTTGTCCGGTGGCCTTGGTTTGGTACAGGTGAAAAATAGTTTTGATAATGTTGCATTCGTAAATATAATTAAAGATAATAAAGTTAACGGCCTTGAAGTTACATTAGAAAAAATAATTTAATTTTAACTTCCCGATTATATTGATAAATAATGTTTTACACCTTATTTGGAGATAAATTTAAATAATGTATGAAGAGAGCAAATGGAAACAAATAACAGCAGTACTTAATTTTGCTTTTCAGCCGGTTGTTAATGTGAATACAGGAGTTTGTATAGGTGTTGAAGCACTCTTGCGTGGTTATGAACAAGCCGGATTTGAAAATATTAAAAAGGTTTTTGATTCTGCGCATTCCAATAATTATTTACTTAAATTAAACGATTTTCTAAGAGAAAAAGCTATTGAAAAATTTCAGCAAATACCGTTTTATAATAAAATCCGTCTTTTTTATAATGTTGACTACCGTATGTATTTTAGTGAAAACAATTCCCTGCAAAATTCTAATATAAAAAATAATTTGCATAATAGTAAAGCTTTGATATTTGATTTTAAAGCCAGCGACATAAATGAAAATCAGGAGGGACTGTCTTATTTAAAACATTTCCGGGAAAATGATATAAAAATTTCAATAGATGATTACGGAACGGGAAAAATTAGTCTTGAATTGCTTTATAAATTTCAGCCGGATTATGTGAAAATTGACAAGTTTTTCATAGATAATATTGCGCATGACCATAAAAAAAGAATGTTTACAACGAAAATACTTAATCTTGCCCAGCTTTTTTCTAAAATAGTTATTGCCGAATGCGTAAGCACAAACGAAGATTTTTTAATGTGCAAAGAAATCGGTTTTGATTACGTTCAGGGCAATATAATTCAGCAAGCCGTTTTAGATATTAATGAACTTAATTTTCAATATCGGCATATTGTTAAACTCGTTGAAAGAAGCCATCGTTCAAGTAATTCTGACCACCGGCTTATTCATGAACAGCTTGAGTATATAAGCCCAATTATTGCAAAGAAAACAAAAATGTCCGAGGTTTTTGATTTATTTAAAGCAAATGAAAACGTAACGTATTTTCCCGTTATTGACGATGACATGGAACCTCTAGGAATAATCCGCGAAAAAGATTTAAAAAAGTACGTTTACTCCAAATTCGGTAAAGAGATTTTGGTAAATCAAACTATCGGAAAAACTGTCAAACACTTTATTTCTGAATGTCCTATAACGGAAATATACAAAAGCATTGAGAAAATACTTGCAATATATTCCATGGATGAATATACCGAGGGCATTATTTTAACTGCAAACGGTAAATATCTTGGAATGTTAAGTGCAAATTCTCTTTTAAAAGCTTTGCACGAAAAGAATTTATCCGAAGCTAGAGACTCTAACCCGTTAACTAAGCTTCCTGGCAATAATTCCATAAACGAGTATTTAGCAGAATCGTATTATGATTTTGAAAACGATTATGTTTACATTTATTTTGATTTTGATAATTTTAAGCCATTTAACGATAAATACGGTTTTAGAGTAGGGGATAGAGCCATATTATTGTTTGCCGATTTATTACGTTTAAAAATTGGCAGAGATTTTTTTATCGGGCATGTCGGGGGAGATGATTTTTTTGCAGGTATTAAACTCGGTGATACTAAACCGGACTTGGCAATAAAAGAAGTAAAAGATATGTGCAAAAAATTTTCAGAAGATATTTTACCATTTTTAAGCGAAGATGACCGGATAAACGGATTTATAGTGTCAAAATCAAGGTCCGGAAGAAAAAAGAAATTTCCTTTGCTTAGTGTTAGTGCGGCTATTCTACATATAACGCGTTACCGGGATAACATCCCGTTTGAACAACTTTCCTCTGAAATCGCAGGATTAAAAAAGAAAGCTAAATCTGTTCAAGAAAAATATGCTGTAAAAAAAATCTAAATTAACGTTTTAAAGGCAAGGTGAAATAAAAGTCGCTGCCTTGATTTAATGAACTTTTAACGTTTAATTTTCCTCCGTGAAGTAAAACAAAGCGTTTGCAAATAAATAATCCTAACCCTGTACTTTTTTCACCTTTTGTACCTGGTTTACTTGCGCTTGAATAACTTTCAAACAATTTAGGGATACTACTTTTGTCTATGCCCGGCCCGTTATCAATAACGTGAATTTCAATTTCGTTTTTGTTATTTTTAAAGGTTTTAATTGTAATCTTTGCGTTTTCAAATGAATGTTTAATTGCATTTGAAATTAAATTGTTCAATACCTGAACGATTTTAGTATAATCTGCATGGATTTTTATGTCATTAATTATTTCAGTATCTATTTCAATATTTTTATTCTTTGCTAACATTGATAACGCGTTAACACTCGATTCAATGATTGTTGAAACAAATATTTTTTCTAAATTTAAATTAATATTTTCAGTTTCAGACATTATAGTGTGTAAAATTGTTTCCACATGAGCAAGTTGAATTTCTGCGCTATTTTTAATAATTTCAATCATATTTTTTACTTCAGCATTCAAATTTTTATTATTAACGAGTATTTCTGAAAGCGCGAGAATACCGTTGAAAGGCGCCCGCAAATCATGACTGGCTAATGCAATGAATTCGCTTTTCAAATTGTTAGCTTGTTCTGCCTGTTTTTTAGCATTAATAAGTATGTTTTCTTGTTTTTTTCTTTCTGTAATATCAATTACAATCCCGCGTAACCCTACAATAACGCCGTACTGTTTTATTGTGTTTGAGTATATTTCTACGGGAAAAGTGTTCCCATTTTTTTTTACTGCGATATATTCGTGTGATTTTGCCGAATTGTTTTTTAATCGTTTTAATAAATTTTTTTCATATTTTTTTATTTCTCCTTTTGTTAAGAGGTTTTTTACGTTAATTCCGGCTTTTATATCTTCCTCTGAATAATTGAAATATTTTCTACCTTGTAAATTTGAAAAAAGAACTTTGCCTTTAAGGTCAATTTCAAAAACGCCCAAAGGTAGCATATTAGCTAGTTCCCTAAAACGCGCTTCGCTTTTTTCAAGAGCAACCATTATTCTTTTTTTATCAGTGAAATCAAATAAAACACCGTCTATCCATTTTACTTCTTTATTTTTGTCAAAAACCGCTTGCCCTTTTTCATAAATCCATTTGATATTTTTATTTTTTCCGATTAACTTGTATTCGTTAATAAAAGGTTTGTTATTTTTTACGTTTTCTTTAATTTTTTTTAATACCTTATTTTTACAATCCGGGCTAATTAAATCATTTAAACCTAAGGCATTTTTACCGTTGAAATCCAAGGGAGAGTATCCGCTTAATTCCTTAATTGCCGGACTTATGTAATTTATATTCCTTTTTTCGTTGTATTTGGCTCTATAAACAACTCCAGGAATATTTCCTGCTAAAGTTCTAAATTTTTCTTCGCTTTCCTTTAAAGCATCATCCGCAAGTTTTCTATCCGTAACATCCGTGAAGAAACCTATCCTTAGTTTTTTCTGTGAAGATAAAATATCTCCCGTGCTTATATCTGTGTAGATAATTTCACCGTTTTTTGTCATACAAGGAATATCTTTTACATAATTTTTATTTTTTTTGTAAGCTTTTTTAAAAAGTGATTTAATATTTTTTAATTCTTTTTTTGGGTGAATATTGTCAATGCTTAAAGAAAGAAATTCATCTTTACTATAACCTAACATTCTTCCGGCTGCCGGATTTGTAAATATAATTTTTTTCGTTGCTCTGTTAATAATGATAATTGCTTCGCTTGAGGTTTCAAAGAATAGTTTATATTTTTCTTTGCTTTGGTTCAGCTTGAGTTCGTAATTTTGTCTTTCAAGAGCGCTAAAAATCATTTCTCCGCACAGCATTAAAACGGAAAAAGTTTCTGATAAATCTTCAGGTTTATTTTCAAAGTTTGTTAATACGATTAAACCAAGCAATTTGTTCTCAAAATAAACCATATTACAGCAAAGTGAATTAATACCAATGCGGTTTAATAATTTAAATTCAGATTGGCCTTGAGCCGGA
>CAYUYT010000112.1:7412-11194 GCA_964449345.1 uncultured Spirochaetia bacterium
GGAATATTTGTATGTGTATCGATAAAAATCTTTTTCTCTGTTCCAAGCCGGTTTTTAAGCCAGTTAAAATGTTTGTCTATTTTTACGTTGGTATTAAATTTAACCTTATGTTTACAATAATGATGCGTGATTTTCACATAATCACTTCGTTGATTAAAACGCATTATAAATGCTCCCGTTGCATTAGCGTATTCAGCTATTATTTTAAGCGTTTTTGAAATGCCTTCTGATATTTCATTTGCGTTTAAGGCAATGAACTTTGCGGATATTGAAGAAATCAAACGTTCTGTTTCAAATCGTTTTATCAATTCATGTGTAACGCGTTTTCTTTCTTGAATTTCCAACTCTAAATTTTTTATTAATATATTTTTATCGTTTATTTGAAAATCGTTTGAATTTTCTTGCAACGGTTTTGATTTATCTTTATCTTTTGCCATATTTTGACCATAAATATATTTTAAGATATAATAAATCGCATTTGTAAATAAATCAATGATTATTATTTAATATTTTATTTCTAATAAAACATTTGCCCCATTCTTGATTAAAAATTAATTTATATCCTGTAACACAGTACGGAGTAATGTAATGGAAAATGAACTAAAGCAAAGGCATGAAAAAATTCAAAAATTAATGGCGGAAAAAAACGTTGAGGGTATTTTAATTCTTCAGGATATTGATTTATTATACGTAACGAATTCAATGCAGGCCGCTGCCGCTTACATTCCTTTAGAGGGACAAATTCTTACTTTTTATAAAAACGCTTATGATAAAATCAAGTCTGATTGCCCTTTGGAATTGACACAAATAAAATCTACAAAGGATATTCCCGGCATACTAAAACGCAAGGGAATTAGTTTACCTCAAAAAATTGGTTTTGAATATGACGTTATACCCGTAGGTATTTTTAATAGATATAAAAAAGTATTTGATAAATCAGAACCCGTTGATATTTCATCAATTATGAGATATGTGAAAATGGTTAAAAGTGATTACGAAGTTTCATTAATGAGAAAGTGCGGAGAAATAGTTAATCACGTTTTTAATGCCATAAAGGATTATATAAAAGAAGGTATTAGCGAACTTGAACTTGCAAAAGAAATCGAAAATCTTTTTCGACGTAAGGGACATTTAGGACCTTCTAGATTGCGCGGGTTTAATCTTGAAGCATTTTACGGTCATGTATTGAGCGGCGCAACGGGAAATGTGCCTTCTTCACTAGACATAACTTTAGGCGGGAACGGGACTCATGCATCTTTTAGCATAGGACCCTCTGAAAAGAAAATTGAAAAAGATGAAGCTATTGTTATTGATTATTTGTGTAATTATCACGGTTATCATATAGATACAACGCGTACATTTGTTATGGGAGAACTCGCTGACGAACTCACAAAAAACGTTGATAATCTTTATAAGATTTATCAAGAGATAAGAATGCGAATGAAAGCCGGAGCAGTAGCGGAAAATGTATATTATGAAATAATCGATATTGTTAAACAAATGGGTTTGTCTGAAAATTTTATGGGATATAAGGATGAGCGCGTTAGTTTTATTGGTCATGGAGTCGGGCTTGAGCTTGATGAGTTTCCCGTTATTGCGCCAAAAGTTAAAAATCAGCTTGAAAAGAATATGTGTATTGCTGTTGAGCCAAAATTATTTTTTCCGCCGTATGGTTTAATTGGAGTTGAAGATACTTTATTGATTACGGAAAAATCGCCGGAAATTTTATCAAAACTTGATTATAATATTATTTCGCTATAAAATAAAAATAACAGAATCTGTATTTTTAATTACATTAATTAATGTTAAGTGTTATTCATATATAAGAGAGGGTAGGATTTTGAAAAAATTTTTTTTTATTTTAATAATAATTTTTTTTACAATTAATGTTTATCCGATGAAAAATTCCCGTTATTATAATTCTGCAATAATCGGCACATGGCATACCAAAAAATTCGGTATTGTGATGTATTTTGCGAATAAGGGGGATTTTGAAATTCGCATTGCAAGGCGTTTACTTAATAAAAAGCGTGCGAAAAGTTACAGGGCATTACCTCCTATAATTAAAAAAGGAAAATGGAAATTAAACAATATTACTTTGAAAACATCTATAAAAAGTAATAGTAATTTTAAACGCGTTAAATATAAAGTTTTATTTATATCCAGACACAAATTAAAATTACGCGTTATTAATAAAAAGAAAATTTTAGTTTTCTATAGGTTTTTTGCGCCATGGGCTCAAGCAAACAATACTGATACGGAATTATACAAAAAACGCATTAAAGGTAAATGGCAAATCTCTTCAAACCGGCTTAAAGCTATTTTTGAGTTTACGCTGGAAGACGGGGAGAGAAAATTTAACAAAACAGTTTATTTACCGGGGGATAAAAAAACAGTATATCAGGGGTCATGGTCGGTTTATTCAAATATTCTACGCATTAGCGGCGGAGGATATAGGCATCAAGGTTATTATATCTTTTTAGAAATATCCGATAAAAGTCTCGTTTTGCTTGGCGGAGATACAAACCCCGTTGTTTTTTCAAAAGTTAATTAGTCTTAAACTTTTTTAGTTTTTTGTTAACTTGTATTTTTATTTCAGAAATTATAATATTTGCGTCCGGTAAATTTTTTATTCGAATCGCCTCAGTTTTTATATACTTTTTCATGCTTTTTATTTTTTCCCCAATTTCCATATTTTGCAGTCGATATTTTTTTTCTCCTGCTTTGTCATATTTTTATATTTTTTATGAATTTATACGTTAAAATTAGAATATTAAAATGCCTGTTTTTATGCATCTCATGAGTGTGTGAAATATGCACTTCAAAATTAAATCGGTTTTGTTCAAGTTGAAATACCTTTTACTATTTTATAGTGGTTTTTGATTCAAAATCCGCTATTTTTCTTAAAGTCCCGTTAATTTTTGACATAACTATACCGTTGGTGAAATTTGCTTTCATTAAACCGCGTAAATAGTCAAAGTAAACATTATTTTTGATTTTTAATACAGCCTTTTTCTTTATATTAAAAAAACGTGAAATTTCCCCTTTGCCTTCCATATTAATAATTGCAACTTTCCTGCCTTTATATCTTTTAATACCTTTAAGTATTGCATCCAATTTAATTTTTATGTTACCGCTATTGCCGTAAAAATAGTAAAAATTTTTCCATGAATCACGGCCGGGTGCAATCAAATCTTTGGGAAAAGTTAAGAAAAAATAACTTCTGGCAAGTGAACCCGAGTATTTTGATAAATCCGTTTTACCTAGATGATTTATCGTAAAAGTAATATTACTGTTTGGGATGGCTTTGGTTTGCTTTTGTCCGTTAATATAATAGTTTATTAATCTAAAACTTACCTTTGCATTTTTACCTTTATCGTAAACCCTGCGGTAATAGACCTTTACATGCATTTTTAAATTTATTTTTCTTGAGATTTTTTTCGTTTTGATGCTGTAAAAATTCCACTTTGTATCCGAAACCATACTGTAGCTAAAACCAGGCTTAAATTTATATCGTAATTTTAAGCCAAAACCTGTATGTAAAGATAACGAGAAAAGAAGAATAAAAATTGTAATAGAAAGTTTTTTGTTCATAATAGCCCCCGTGAATATTAAATTAAATTGATAATGCTTTTAAAATATATTAACACCGTGATTAATAATGTCAATAAAAATGTTTTGATAAGATATAAATATTATTAAATTTGTTTTAATAAAATTTTAAATTTGAAATAATATTCTTTTTATATAATGCAGAATTTTTTGCATCTGAGTAATGAACA
>CAYUYT010000113.1:0-9872 GCA_964449345.1 uncultured Spirochaetia bacterium
AATATAAACAAAAAATATATTTATTTTATCTATTATTTCATTAAAATCTTGTAATACTTGTTTTTCGTTTTTAAAAAGAACGGTATCATAATAAAAAAATTCCTTATGAATAGAATCGCGTAAAAGTAATGACCCGCGCGTTGCATTAATTGCTTCGCATGCAAATTTAACCAGCATACTTTTGAGAATGTCCCCTTCTTTGATTGATAAAAACTTTAAAAACTCACTAAGATTATAAATGATTTTTGACGCGCGCATACCTCGGCTATAATAGCTTTCAATTAATTCTTGATAATTGTCGTTTTTCTTTAAACTTTCAATACTATCCCAACTCATTCATTAAGTATATATTTGTATTACATTTTTTTCAATTATTTTATGGTACAAAGATTAATTTTAACCGGATATTTTTATAAGCTAAAAAAATATTTTAGTTTATTTATAATAGTATTCTTGATATACTAATAATACTTTAAATTTTATGCAACCGACACTTTAAAGTGTCGGTTGAAAAGCAATTACAATATACAATACTTTGATTTTAAAATCACTTTAGTATATTTTATATTTAAATAAAAAAAACGGGGAATTATATGTCTATAGAAATTATTCAGTTCGGACCAACGAAAAAAGATAAAAAATTACAAAAAAAATTTGTTAAGTTTGCATGGGATTTATATAAAGACGATAATGTATGGATTCCTTTCTTTGATATGGAATTAATCGGAAACAAATTACTAGGCGCGGTAGGCATTCTAACCCATAAACACCCTTTTCACGAAACCGCGGACGTTACCTATTTCATAGCAAAGAAAAACGGCAAAATCGCAGGACGCGTTGCCGGGATTGTAAATCACTCACATAACGAGTTTCACAACGAAAAATGCGGCTTCTTCGGATTCTGGGAAACTATCGATGATTTCGACGTTACTAAAGCTTTAATGGACAGCGTTAAAATTTGGCTTAAACAAAAAGGCATGAACATTATGCGAGGACCGGCAAACCCTTCATCAAACGGATGCTGGGGGCTTTTAGTTGAAAATTACCAGGAACCGCCAATGATATACACAACGTATAATTATCCGTACTACGAAAGCCATCTTTTTAAATACGGGTTTTATAAGAAAATGGATTTAATCGGAGAATTAATGCCTGTTCAGGACGATACAGAAGAATTAATACAACGCAGAAACCGGTTAGAACGGATATCTGAAAAAGTAAAAAAACGTTACGGAATTAAAGTCCGCCCGGTCAATCTGAAAAAAGGTTTTGAAGAAGACTTAGAACATTTACGCTATATTTATAATAACGCATGGGGTAAAAACTGGGGTTTTGTGCCAATCAGCGAACACGAATTCGATGATATTGCCGTAGGTTTAAAAGCAACGCTCATTCCCGGACTCGCTTCAATCGCGTTTGTAAAAGATGAGCCTGCAGGTTTTATTACAAGTCTAACTGATGTCAACGAATTTACAAAACCCAAAAAAAGTATTTTCGGTAACTCGGATATTATGCGGCTTATGCGCTATGTAAAAAACAAGAAAAAAACAACGCGCGTTCGCCTTGCTTTATTCGGTATAACGGAAAAATACAGAAAAATCGGACTTGACTCCGTTTTATTCGTTGAATCTTTTAGAGCAGCACAAAGAGCAGGATTAAAGCAATGTGAAATATCATGGCTTTTAGAAACGAATGAGCTCGTTATACGTCACGGACAGGCTTTAGGCGCGGAGGAATACAAACGCTGGCGGTTATATGATTACGATATAAAATAACATACTTCATCTAAATTTGAAGCATAAACTACTTTTTAAAATATACAATAAGACACAGACAAGGCAGATATCTTTTTTAGCATTGTAGTTTTATAGGAGCAAGTACGTTATACTAAAATTTGCTAGAATATGGAATTCGCTGCGGAACACACAAAATAGATGAGAGAAATCCCCCGTCTTTTACTGCAAATAGCTTTCTTCTCTTGCCCCCTTTAAATAAAAAGGGCAGTTTTTTTATACGTTGTGATTATGAATTTAAGATAGCTAGCCGTAGGGGCAGGTAAGTTACCTGCCCGAAAGCCCACAGGATTGACACCGATAAAAATAACCGCTGTATTTGTAAATTTTTAGGTATTGGCATTCTCTTTTCTTCAAGTCCATTTTTATTTGCCGCACGGTTTATACATACGAATTAATGACGCATCTCTATCCACAACGTAAACAATGCCTGTTGTATTATCAATGGCAACACCAATGGGGTTAACTAGGTTTTTCGCAACAATGCAGATAAATTTACCTCTATGGTCGAATTTCATAATCCGGTTATTTCGCGTATCGGATACGTAAATATGATTAAATTTATCAACAGCGATTCCCATAGGCCGGGAAAATTGCCCCGGGCCTGCGCCGCCGCGGCCAAAAGCAAAGGAAAAAACGCCGTTGGTGTCAAATACTGCGATGCGGTCGTTTTTCTTATCCGTTATGTATAAAAATCCGTCTAAGCTTATGGTTATTCCCGTAGGGTTGTAAAGCTCGCCGTTGCTGCTGCCTTTTTTTCCGAAAACTTTTTTAAAATTTCCGGCAGTATCGAATTTAAAAATTCTATGTCCGTCAAAATCAACAACGAAAAGTTCGCCATTATCGTTGACAGCAACACCGCCCGTTAATTTAAATCGGTCGTCTTCTTTGATGCTTTTACCGTAAAAAAACTTAATGAAGTTGCCCTTAATATCAAAAATACCTACACGGCGGTTTAAGTAATCAGATACAAAAATGCGTTCGTTTTTATAAATACAAATACCAACAGGGTTATCGAATTGGCCAGGTCCCGAACCGCTTTTTCCAAAACTGAAAATATATTTTCCTGTATGGTCAAAAACAAAAACACGGTTTTTACGGCTATCAGTAACGTATAATTTCCGGTCATTTGAAATCTGGATATAATAGGGTTTGGCAAAAATAGTTTTTTTATCCTCAGATTTACCGCCGAAACCGCCTTTATAAACGTAACAATTACCGAAACCCGGACCTTTGTCCTTGGGTTCTTTTTTGTCGATGAATACACTTATGCGAGCATAACCGTATTCCTTGCCGTTATACGCTGTAACTGTAATATCCTGTTTGCCCGAGCTAAATTCATTTATATCAAGTTTCCATTTTAAGTTTTTATTGAGTTCTAAAATTTTCCAATTGCCCTTGGTAGCTTTATGTTTATACCAAATTTTTTCAATCGGCTCTTTAGAATCAATTTTTAAAGAAAGATTAAATTTTTCTTTAATTCGTTCATTTTTTTCCGGTTTTAAAATTTTTATTTTAATTGATTTTGCAACAGGCAAAGGTTTTCGAACGCGTACTTTTACCTTAGCAGTTTTTGCGTATTTTTTTGAATTACGCGCTGTGAAATGAAAAATCTTTTCACCGTCCTTAAAATTTTTAATTTTCATTTTGAAATTCGGGGCATCTCCCTTGGGGAGTTGCTTCCATCTCTGATTTGAAGATTTTTTAAACCAATACGATTCAACGGGTTTTTTGGAATTAACTCTTACTTTTAAGGTAAAATCTTTAGTAAGCAAAGCATTATTTTTTGGTTTTAATATTTCAGCGCTAATTGCATACGGATCGGGTTTTTTCACGTTAATTGTTACTCTAGCGGTTTTCTTTTCTTTCTTTTTATTTGTAACGGTGAGGGCTAATGTATTTTTCCCCTCAGAAACTTTATCCAAAGAAATTTTCCACCTCTTTCGCGGATTCTTTGGGTCTTTTCCTATGTCCAGGGGATAATTTTTACTACCGATTTTCAAAATAATCGAAGTAACAGGAGAACCCGATGAACCCTCAACAGCCAAAGTAAAATCTTTTCTTATCGTTGCATTATTCTTCGGGGATACAATCTCGACTTTTAACGGGGTTTCACAAGCAAAAATCAAGAATATTGAAAATATTAAAATAAAAATTGATACTAACTTTTTCATTACGTATTACCGGTTATTTTAAAATATTATTAATAAAAAGCAATACCTGATTTTTGGTAAAGCTTTTTATTAATTTCGACATTTAACTTAATCTTAAATTAATATGTATTTATTTTTTAGTATTTTATTAACAAAATTTCAAGTTAAATTTTATTTATTACGTTTCTATTGTTTCTTTTTGTTCTTTATCCTTTTCCGCTTTTTTATTGTCCTTTTTCTTGAAAACGAGTTTATCATCTTTCACGCTAACCTGAATACAGTCGCCTTCTTTATATTTTGCTTCAAGTATTTTCGTTGACATCGGGTCTTCAATTAAACGTTGTATTGAACGCCTTAAAGGCCTTGCTCCGAATTTCGGTTCATAGCCGTGCTCGATTATATAATCCTTAACTTTTTGATTAAGTTTGATAGTCATTTTCTTGTCCGCAAGGCGTACACTTATTTCCTCAAGCATTATGTCAATAATTTTGTATAAGTCTTTTTTGCTTAACGGATGGAAAACAACGACTTCGTCAACACGGTTTAAAAACTCAGGATTAAAAACTCGTTTAAGTTCGTTCATTGCTTTATCTTTGATGCTGGCAAAATCAAATTCCTCGCTGGATGAAAACCCAAGTGAATTGCCTTTATTTATTTCACGCGCGCCCACGTTTGATGTCATTATCAATACTGTATTACGGAAATCAACCCTGTGTCCTAAGTTATCGGAAAGCTGTCCGTCTTCCATTACCTGCAATAAAATATTAAAAACGTCAGGGTGTGCTTTTTCTATTTCATCAAGTAAAATTACGCTGTAGGGCCGACGGCGTACTTTTTCCGTTAACTCACCACCCTCGTCATAACCAACGTATCCCGGAGGCGCTCCTACTAAACGTGATACACTGTGCCGTTCCATAAACTCGCTCATATCAACGCGGATTAATGCCTCATCGTTTCCGAAAAGGAAACTGGCAAGAGTCCGGGCAAGCTCTGACTTACCAACACCCGTAGGGCCTAGAAAAATAAATGAACCCATAGGACGTTTTTCTGCTTTAAGCCCCGCTCTTGAGCGCCTGATAGCGCGACAGATTGCTTCGATTGCTTCGTCCTGACCTACAATGCGTTTATGTAGTTCGTCTTCCATTTTTAGAAGTTTATTGGATTCTGATTCTGCAATACGTGTAACAGGAATACCCGTTGTAAATGCAATTATATTTGCTATATCGTCTTTGGAAATATTTGGAATTTCTTTGTTCATTCCTTTTTTCCATTCGTCTTTCATTTCACGGAGCTTACGTTTGACATCGTTAACCTTATCGCGCATCTCCGCTGCTTTTTCGTAATCCTGTTCCTTTACGTATTTATCTTTAACCTGAATCATTTGCTGTATCTCTTTTTCAAGATCGGTTATTTCTTTTGGCCGTATAGTATTTTGCAAACGCGCTTTTGCACCGGCCTCGTCTATTAAATCAACGGCTTTATCAGGCAAAAATCTGTCTGTAATATAACGTTTTGACAATTTTGCAGCCGTTACAATGGATTCATCTTCGTATTTTACTTTATGATGAATCTCATAACCGTTTTTAAGACCTTTTAATATTTCAATGGTTTCATCAACCGTGGGTTCGCCTACCAAAATAGGTTGAAAACGCCTTTCTAATGCAGCATCGCGTTCTATGTGTTTTTTATATTCGTTTAATGTTGTAGCGCCGATACATTGAAGCTCACCTCTAGCTAAAGCGGGTTTTAGCATATTAGCCGCGTCAATCGCGCCTTCTGCTCCGCCTGCGCCGATTAAGGTATGAAGCTCGTCAATAAAAATTATTACGTTGTTTGCTTTTTTTATTTCTTTCATAATGTTTTTTAGGCGTTCTTCAAATTCGCCACGATATTTCGTTCCCGCGACAATAGAAGCCAAATCAAGTGTTAAAACCCTTTTATCAATCAATATTTCAGGAACGTTTTCGTTAATAATGTTCATGGCTAGACCTTCGACTATTGCAGTTTTACCTACGCCCGGCTCACCTATTAATACAGGGTTATTTTTCTTGCGGCGGCTTAATATTTGTATAACGCGTTGAATTTCTTTCTCGCGTCCGATAACTGGGTCTAATTCTTTTGACCGCGCAAGTTGAGTTAAATCTCTGCCAAACTCGTCAAGGTTCGGGGTTTTAACGTCTTTCTTTTCTTTGGGTTTTACAAAACCCGTATGGCCTAACAACCGCAATATTTCATTTCTTACTTTTTCTATGTTTATGTCTTTACTCTCAAGAATTAAAGCTGCTGTGCCGGATTCTTCTCTCAAAATACCGAGTAAAAGGTGCTCTGTTCCAATATAAGTATGACCTAAATTTCTCGCCTCATAAGCGGAAAGTTTAAGCACTTTTTCTATACGCGGGGACGGTGGCACATCTCCTAAAAGTAAAGTGCCGCCGGTTTTTTTAACAGCGAGTTCAATATCCGTTCGTAACTGGTCTAAGTTAACACCTAAGTTAACTAAAGCTTTTACAGCAATACCGTCTCCGTCTCTAATTAAACCGAGTAATATATGCTCGGGGGTTAACTGGTCATGGTTCAATCTTTTTGCTTCTTCTTGCGCCAATATATTTATTATTTTATGGGCTCTTGGAGTTAAATCTTCGGAAAACATTGACCCTCCTTATTTAATCCACACTACTATTTTTTTTAAGGCCGAATTGTATGGAAATTATTCTATCTAAAATATACTTTGTATTTAACAAATCTTTTAAATGCCTCGTACTAATTATATTAATAATAAAGCATAAAAAGCAATAAATTTCTAAAATGTACGGATATGTAATAAAAAATCTTATAATATAAATATACCGTATTAAAATATTAAAAACTTAATATACAAACTCAGTCCATTTTCCTTTTTTTAGTATATTAAAAGGTTTATCACTTTTCACATTACGCTTTACAACAGCGTACTTCATCAAGAAATATAATTCAATTATGTGTTTATACGAAATTTTTTTTGTTAACCGTAAAAAAATAGCAATAGTGTAACAAAAATTATTATTCGGAAGATGAGCTTAGATGTTCTCTAATTATATCAGCGCGCAAAGCAAGGCGCTCTATATCGTTATTATTTTCCAAATTATGCTTAACGTGTGCGTACTGGATTAAAAAATACAATTCGTTAATTTGTTTATACGATATGTTATCTATCATGCCAAGGGATACGCCAAGTCGTAAATGGGATAACAGTTCAAAACTTTCCCGCGTTGAAATTGTTCTGCAATTTTTTAAAATACCGTAACTTCTAAAAACCATATCTTCTATTTCATAACGGGATTTTTCCAAAATAACTTCACGAGATTTTTCCTCATATTCAATTAAAGATTTACCTACAATGCATAAATTCTCAAGAATTTCTTTTTCCGGCCTGCCTAAACAAAGCTGGTTGGAAATTTGATACATATTTCCAAGGGCTTTTGTACCTTCGCCGTGAAAGCCACGCACAACGAAGCCAAACTGGTTCGCGGCTTTTAATGCCGATGAAATTTTTTTAGTAAAGACCAATGAAGGCAAATGAATCATAAGCGAGGCGCGTAGCCCGGTGCCGCAATTCGTGGGGCAGGAAGTTAAATGGCCAAAACGTTTATGAAAAGCAACGGGCAGTATTTCTCCTATTGCATCGTCCATTCCATTTATAATTTCCCACGTTTTTGTTAGTTCTATTCCGCAGGAAAAAATCTGCATTCTAATATGGTCCTCTTCGTTCAATATAATCGAAACGGGTTTATCTTTGCTTATAATTAGCATTCTGCCCCTATTTTTCAAAAACTCGGCAGAAATTAAATTCCTTTCCATTAAAATACGGCTTTCATCCTCATCAAGCTCGTTTAAGTCATAAATATCTATATTGTTAAATTTCGATGAAGCGGAAAGCTCTTTTATTATAAAATCTTCAATAATACGTAAATCTTTTTCAGTACACCAATGAGGAAAACAATAATCTTTTAAGTTTCGCGCAATGCGGATTCTTGAGGAAATTACTATGTCGTTTTTATATCCCGTTTTTTTATACCAGCCCGATGATCTATTAATTAATTCCGCTATTTCCGTTTTCACTTTTCAGCTCCGCTTACGCTTTTTAACCTATCGCGGATTTTGGCGGCTTTTTCATACTCTTCTTTTTTAATAGCAATTTTCAACTGACGTTTTAATTTTTTAATTTCTTCATCAATTTCCGCTTCGCGTAAATAAGCCGGGCGTTTCCCCCGATGCTTGGTCGTACCGTGAAGTTTTCTTAATATGGGCTCAAGCTGCTCACGAAAATCATTATAACAATTTGCGCAACCAAGACGGCCTATATCACGAAAATTATCAAACGTCAATCCACAAGAATTGCAAACAGCGTTTTCATTTTGAACAGATTTTTCGTTTAAGTTCATTATCCCGCCAAACAAATCATGCACAGACATATCCAACTCATTAGATTCAAGTTCATTTTCCATTCCGGCACAATCTTTGCATAAATGCATGAATTTTCCGTCAGCCGAAGGAATATGAAACTCAGCATCGTTGTTGCCGCAATTATCGCATTTCACTTTATGACCTCCGGTAAGTTTCGAACTCAAAGCAAATTTAACAATAATTAATACCTACGGCAATAATTGTTAACATTAAACTTTAAGTTCAAAAATATTTTTATAAACGCATTAGAATAAAACGGAAATATTCTTTATAAATACTTTCTAATAATATTTCAGTATATTAGTATCTATTAAAAATATATTAAAATAGGAATATATCAATGTAATACAAATTATTTATTGCCTTCTAAGAAACGCTTTTTCTAATTCTTCACTTTTGGATATATATTTGACTAGTTCTATTATTTCAGATATGTACCCTTCGATTAAATTGGATTCTAGCAAGTTCTCAAGATTAATACTATTAAGTCTTATATGTAAAATAATATTTTTAAATTTATGATAAAATATGCGTAAAAATTTTTGCTCTTCTAAAAAAATAGTTTTTCATTTTTATTATACTTTGTATTTTTTTTATAATTTTAGAAAAGATAAATACTAAAGCATCTTTAATACCTCTATTTAAATGTTCTTTAATTGATGATAGTTGCATTATAAAATCAATTTCATTATTACTTTGATAAACTTCGTATAAAAAAACAAAATGATTTATTGAATCTCTAAAGTTAATTGCTGGGGAGGCCGGTTTAGAAATATTCAAATCTTCGCAAATCTGTAATATCAAACTAACAGTTTCTGGATATATATATACTAATAATACTTTAAATTTTATGCAACCGACACTTTAAAGTGTCGGTTGAGAAGCAATTACAATATACAATACTTTGATTTTAAAATCACATTAGTATATTTACTTTTTCAGATATTACCGCTATTTCATCTTCTATATTTATTTCCATACTTTTTTACATTCAAATTAAACTTAATAAATTATAATATTTATCTTCATTTACCATTTCACCCTTAACAACCTTGCCACTAATACCATTATCATGTACTAATGGCTCAAAATTAGGTGCGGCCAATCTCTTTTTTTGAATTGTTTCTATAGTATCCTCTTGTTTAGTTATTAAATTATGCAATTTTAATAGTGCTTGATTAATATCAGAAATCTTGCTTCTCATAATAAAACTCCTTGTTTTCTAACTATTTAAAATTTTTTCTTCTATTTTCCGCATTTCTATTAAATACTTATAATTAATAGAACTTTCATTTTGCAATTCATTTAATTTAAGGTAAATACTTTTTATTTCATTGTCCGTAATTGGCTTTTCATCTCTCAATGATTTTAAAATATTTTCATCCATTTTTTTATAAAATTTTTCACAAAGATTTTTAATAATAAATTTACAATTAGATATAAAATTTTCTTCATCTTTGTTTAAAAATTTTTTCTTCAAATT
>CAYUYT010000113.1:9882-11100 GCA_964449345.1 uncultured Spirochaetia bacterium
TCGTAAAGTTGAAAATATTCAGTATATCTATTATCAAAATCTTTTCCTTCCCAATTTTCAATACAAATAGTTTCAGCTACAATATCTTTAAAAACATATTTTCCAAATAAATATATAAAATCTTTTAATTCCACAATTATTCTCATTAAAAATACCATACACAGATATTTTATTATAAAGTTAAAACATATTTTGATAATTTAATGTTTATATCACGTAAACTTATTGCTTTAATTTTTTTCAAAAACAATATTTTACTTATTAATGTTAGCAAATCAACACAATAATATTAAAAAACAATTCTTAGTCTGTAATAAAATTTAATACATTTATACCACTATTCTCAACTAATAAATTTTGTTTTCATAAAAAAACAAAAAAATTCTGTATACTAACCCAGCTTACTTTAGTCTTATTTCAAAGGGACGCCGTTCTCCTTAGCAAATTCCCTAAATTTGGTAATAAGTTTATTTGTTATTTCGCCGGGTTTACCGTTACCCACCTGTCTGCCGTCCACCTCAACAACGGGAACAACCTCAGCCGCGGTGCCGGTTAGAAACACTTCATCGGCAGTATAAACATCGTAGCGAGTACACATACGCTCTTCAAGCTCCATATTGATTTCTTTTGCTATATTTAATATTACCTGACGCGTTATACCGACTAAAGCGCCTACATAATGCGGGGGGGTTATGATTTTGCCATATTTTATGAAGAAAATATTATCCCCGGTGCATTCGGATACAAAACCGTTATTGTCAAGCATGATTGCTTCGTTATATCCGTTGTGCTTTGCTTCAATTTTAGCGAGAATATTATTTAAGTAATTCAAGGATTTAATGCACGGGTTCGTTCCTTCTGCAATATTACGCCTTGTAGGAACGGTTATTAATTTCAAACCCTCTTGATAAAATTTTTCAGGGTATAGCTGAATGTTTGCCGTAATAATAATTAAAGCAGGGTCTTTGCAAATAAAAGGGTCAAGACCTAAATCGCCGACGCCGCGCGTTACGATTAAACGGATATACCCTGAGTCATATACGTTGTTTTGATTACAGGTGTGAACGCAATAATCAATAATTTGCTGCTTAGTCCACGGCATATCAAGCATAATGTATTTAGCTGAACTAAAAAGGCGGTCGATGTGTTCGTCAAGCTGAAAAATTTTACCGTTATAAATTCTAATACCTTCGAAGACACCGTCTCCGTATAAAAGTC
>CAYUYT010000114.1:0-10993 GCA_964449345.1 uncultured Spirochaetia bacterium
GTGGAAAAATGCTTAAATTTTCCAAACCCGGAAAATTTAAATGTATTTTTTGCAAATCTATTCTTAATGTTAAACAGGATGGAAATATAGACCTTATTCAGAAAGGTTAATTATAAAATAACATTATTATAATTTTGCGGTTGCATTATTAATCGTAGAGTGATATAATAAATATAGAAAAATAAAACGTAAAGTTAATAAAAATGAGCGAAAACGAACCTGCAAAACGCGTTACTCTTACCGTAGGTTATGACAAAAATAATATATATATTTATGTTGCGGGCGAAGCAACTATGATGGTAGCTTCAACGTTAAAAAAATTTATTTTCGATATTACCCGGCAACTTGACGACAATGCCGAACATAATATATATATAAACCTCTCAGATTGCAAATACATGGATTCCACATTCATCGGCACTTTAATTATTGTTGAAAAAAAATGCGTTGATAATCTCAATAAACATATTTTAATTTCTGAACCTTCAAGATATTGCGAAGAAGTATTGCAAAATATGGGACTTTTAAAAGTATTTACAATTATTCAAGATATGCCCGATATATCAGAAATGCACCTTACCGAATTAGAAATGCGGGATATGGACCGGCTTGAAAACGCAATACTCATGTTTCAAGCGCATGAAGAATTATCCAATGTTAACGAAGAAAACAAACAACAATTTAAACTCGTTACCGAAACGTTAAAAAAAGAAATCCAAAAAGAAAAAGAAAAGAAAAAAAGAAAAGACAGCGAATAATAAAATCCACAGTTTGCAAAGGGCAACGATAAATGCAAAGCAACGTAAGTCAACCTCATTTACAAAAAGCATTCAATTTTTTAATTATATTTACAGTTACAATGTTTTTAAACCGTGTATTTTCAACGTACTTTTCCCCTTCGGCTGCATCAATTTTTACGTTTTTTGCAGGCGGGTTAATAAACTACACAGCATTATTTTTTATATTTTTAATTATTTCCCTGAAAAATTTCCGTAAAGCTTTTTCAGACGAAAGAATTAAAGCGGCTATGGATATATTATTAGTTTTTACCGGTATCTTCATATTTTTCCTCATCGCTTTTCCGGCAAAAAGCATAAAACTATCATTTATTCACTTCCCCGTAACAGAATTTTTTTTAATCGGGCTAATTTCATTTCTATGCGTTTTTACTAAACAAAATAAAAGCATTATTTTTCACAAAAAACTTGTATGGAGAATTTTTCTTTTATTTATCTTGCCTTACTCGGTGTTAACTTACATTAAATATCCCCCTAGAATCATACTTTATTCTATTTTTGGAAAAAACTATCCTGTGTATTTTACAATACTTTTTATTATAAGCGTTCTAATTACATTAATAACGCAAATTTTTAATAAAAATAAAAAAATATTTCTACCCTTTGTTTCAAACGCATTCTTTGTTTATTCAGCATTCCTAATTTACTTCGTTTTTATTCCTGCAACGCAACTTGTAAACATTCAAAGGTATGCTTTTGCACTTTTTTACGTTGTTTTATTTCCCGTTATTTTTATGCTTGACCGGCAATTATCAGACAAAGAAAACAGTACAAATATTAATTTTGATTTTATCTAAATTATTTTAGCCCTTGAATCCATTTGTGTAAACGCTCTAACATAGCATGGAATTCATTCTGTGTCATACCGCAACCGAACGCGGTTTCTTTGTATAAATTTGCAGTAAAAATATCTTCGGGAGAATGAGCATCCGTATTAACAACGAAATCCGCACCTGATTCACGGCAAACCTTCAAAACGTGTCCGTTGGAAAGACAACTCCCCCTGCGCGCTGTTATTTCAAGCATAACACCGTAATCAGCAGCGAGTTTTGCAGTTTCAAGTGATAAACGCCCGGGATGCGCTAAAATATCACACCGCGCTTTTATAGCGGCTTCATTAGTACCTTTATAAACGTTTTCAACAGGGGTTTCCCCGTGAACAACCACAACCTTTGCCCCGTTATCTCTGGCGATTTTAACGCATTCTGAAATGCCTTTAGGATGAACGTGCGTTAATTCTACACCGGGCAAAATATTTATCTTTGAATACTTGTTTGCAGTTTCTATGGCAGGAATCAAACTAGACAAAACGAATTCCACGTTGCCTTTGTCAACATGGTCAGTAATTGCTAAAACGGAATATCCGTTATCTTCACAGCGTTTTATTAATTCCGAAGGCAAAAGAACCCCGTCTGATAAAAAAGTATGTGTATGGCAATCTATAATCATTTTAGAAATCCTTTTTAAAAGTTGTGATAAAAAAGCTTAGATAAGTCTTTAAGTACCGCCTTTTATAAACATTTATTTACGCGAAATTCGATTTATTTTTATTTTAATAAAACTAAACTTTTTTACTTTATTACGAGACAACATTAGCCAATGCTGTCTCTGTAAGAGATAATAATATTTACATAGAACCAAATTAATCAATAATTTATCTATTTCTAAATTCACGTTATTTAGAAAATAATAAAAAAAATAAAAAAATGCTAAAGTAAATTAAAGATTTGCCGTGTTACTCGCCGATACTAGTACTATAAGTACGCTCAGGTGTTAAATGTCCCTCCAGCTTTAACACGTTTGAGTTAGTGTCCTTTAGATAAGAGAAGGAACGGCCGCATCCACGGCTGTCCTTCTTTTTTATTTTCCAGGTCTACTTTTATAATTACCCCAAATTTCAAACATTAAATCAACGTTGCAAATTGTATCCCAGTTCGCCCCGTCATTTTTACGCGTGTCCTGTGTGGTGCCCAAAGGGTTTCCAAAAATGCCGTACCAATAAACCTGCCCCTTTTTCATTGAACGCAAAATAATCCAATAACGTGCTTTCTTTAAATAAGGCCATTTATGTCTTTGAAAATAAAATTTATGAACAGAAAGTTTTTCAGGGCTTTCTCGTAATATTTTATAATAACTCCTTGCATACAATTCACCGGGCTTGCCATTATTATCTTTAAAAATTTCAACCCTCACCTTTGCCGGATAAATTCCGGAAAAATATATTGGCAAAGCAATGTGGTCTAAAAACAACGCCTTTTTAAGGTCTATCATCTGTGCATAAGAATTGTCTTTCGTTACTTTAAATTGAATTAAAGTACTATAATCCCGTCTGTTTTTAGGTGCAGTTGTGAAAAGGTATATGGGATAACTGTTTATATCTTGGTGGTGTAAATATTTTCCAGTGAATAAGGCAATTTTATTCTCATTTTTCCATATTTTATTTGTAAAGCTAAAGTCTTTTCCAGGGGGCAAGACAATAGTTTGAAATATATTTTCAAAGCTATATTCAGAATCCAGATATTTGTTAAATTTCATAGATTCTATAAAAAAATTATCATCACTTTCGATTAAAATACCGTTGGATAATCTTTGTAAGTCTTTAATTTCATCAGTATCATTTCCAATACCTAAACGAATAATATTATCGGGATGATAAAAATAACTGGCAAAGATATCAAAAGGAACCCAAGCACGCGTTGGAAAAAAAACTTCAATCCATTTATAATATCCCCGAGGATACCGAATTTCAATGTTGCCCGAATCCGTTCTATAAACGTACTTTTTATCAATGCTTATTCCCTTAACAACGCGGCAAGGAATTTTAGCAGTACGCAATAACATTAAAACAAGATTAATAAGCCCATTTTCATTGCCTTTTCTATTAAGATACGTTGTCAATCCGTCGTTATACGTTACATTGGGATCATGTATAACGTGTTTACGTGCCCATTTTAATATTTCAAGGGTTATTTTATACATTGAATTGTATTTGGATTTTAAACTGCTAACTAAACCTATAATGCCTTTGTGCCCTCTTTGAACCTTCGGAGTAAACAATAAGTAACGGCTGTATTTTCTAAGAATTTTAAGATTTAAGGGATATGCGCTTGTAAACTTATTCTGGCGGGGGCTAACCCTTGAAGAAAAAAGAAATCCGTAATCAATAAAAATTTCATTTTTTACATTATAAAATTTTAAATGGAGTTTTTTATTACCGTATTTATCAGTAATAATTTTTTTCTCAAATTTTCCACCTGAAATAGAACCGATGCTCATACCGCTAATTTTTTGTAAATTAACTCCGTTGGTATAATCTTCGGGTAAATAAACTTCCACAGTAAGCCCGTCTACTATATAAGGAATATGCATTTTTTTCGTTACACGAATTTGTGCTTCAATGGTTTGTAAAATTTTATCGTTTGATATATTAAAAGCGCAAAAAATAGTTAATGTGATAAATAAAATAACTACGCGTAAAAGTTTTATAAAAACACCCCCCTGTGGTGATTAATAATCTTAATAGTACACTAAAAAATAAAAAAATAAAAGCAAATGTTTTACTCTATTATACAAACCCATTAAAAATTATAATTATTCATTTTTTTACATTTTCCAGCATATCTTTGTGCTTTTTCCAGAGAAAAGAAGTTTCCATACAAAAATATACATTAACACCGGGTAAATTCGTAACAATCGTTTTCTTCATAATATCATATCCATGTTGCCGCAGCTTAATGAAATATCGCATTTTACCGGTTTGGCATTTTACAAGTTCTCCCGTTAATAATTTGGAATCTCTATGACTTTGTTTTATTAACGGTTTTAACTCTAAAGGGAAACGTAAAAATCCAATACTTATCCATTTTATTTTTTCAACCGGAATTATATGGGAAATATGCTTAACGGTTTCAAGATATTCACGTTCCCAACCAGGATATATTATTACAGGGTCAAAATGAAAAGCAACGGGAAAACCAAAATCAACGCATATTTTAGCCGCCTTAATCCTGTCTTCTAAATTCGAAGCAAATTTCTCATCCGATTTTACAATACGTTTGCTATTAACGGAAAAAGATACTACTGTTCGCCCGCCGTGGTTTGCATTTAAAATACTTTCAACATTATGGTCTTTAGTTTTAATTTCAAACAACGCGTTTTTATCCTTAAAAAAATCAATCAAACGAAACGCAAAACCGGTATAATTCTCTAATAATAAAGAATCCGCAAGTTCACCCGGACCTATTCGAATGAATTTATTTTTACTTAATTCTGCTTCCAACTCTTTTATTATATCATCAAAATTAACATAAACGGTTAAGGGCTTATTTCTTAAATAGAGTTGCAAAATACAATATGAACAGTCAAAAAAACATCCTTCCATGTAATTTACGTTATAATAATTGCACGATACACTATCAGGGGAACACGGACATTTTTTTACAAACCCTGCTTTTTTTACTGCAAGTAAAAGCGTTGATTTGCCACCGGGTATTTCTGCTTCATCGTCAACTAAAGCGTAATCAGAATTTAATTTTGACAATATTGCCCCTGAATATTTTAAAGCGGATTTTTGAACAAAAATTTTCTTTATTCGGTTTAGAGTTTCGTGTTTCACTTTAAATATATAATAAAAGTAAACGCTTAAATACACACATTTTTTATGAAGCACAAGTTTTAAAATTTGCAATCTCTTAAAAAATAACGCGGCTATCTTTTGATTCTAAATATAGACGTTTATTGCGTATTAAAGATTTGACGGAAACTATAAACACAGTCTTCCGGGGTGAACTTTCTCACTTTTTTGCTTATTTTAGAAAACTTTACTAAATTGCTTTTAACAGGCAATTGTCTGCTAAAACAATTTTTTTCCTTTTATCTCTCACTATGTAGTAAACAAAAAATTGAGAGGGCATATCCCGCATATAATATTTGCTTTTTCCGCTTAATTTATAAATTAAATTTTGTTATTAAATGAAAATAAAATTTTTAACTATTTTTAAATTTGAACTAATTTTATGATTTCTCTTATTTTTTTTACTTAAATAGTGTATAATATCAAGACAGGATATTTTCTTTGACTATCCTTCATATAGTTGATAGAGTTAAAAAATGGATTATTATAGAATATTAGGAACGCACAAGCAAGCATCAGCCCAAGAAATTGACAAAGCGTATAAAAAACGAATGCACGAATACAACCCTGAAAAGTTAATATTACAGGGGGAAGAAAAATATAGCGACAACATGAAACGCGTTATGCTTATAAATGAAGCGTATAACGCCCTACGCGATCCGGATAAAAGAAAACACGTTGATGATGACCCAAGGTCAGCTTACAAACATATAAAAAAAACGGAAAAACGCTCTGAAAAATTATTCGATACAACCATTAGAAAAAAAATAGAAAACTTAAAACAGCAAAAAATGCGTTCCATCAGGGATAAAGCTGACAGCGCTTTTATTGAAAATAGAACGCTTTTAAGAGACGCGCTTGAAGGGAAAATAGAACCCGTTGAAAGAATTCGGGACAAAATCGAAAGACGTAAATCCGGTCCCCTTAGCCCGAAGCTACAAGAAACCGACATTCAGATAAATGAAGATATACAAGAAGAAAAATTCGTATGTCCTTTGAAACCGGATATTGAGGCAAAGACCTGCGAAACGCATTTGGAAAAACAGGATAAAACTGCCGCTGAACAAGAAATAGAACCCGAATACACACAGCATGATAACGAAGCAATTGAAGAACTTACCGCGCCCATAGAAACGCAAAACCAAGCACCGAAAATAATAGGTCCCGTGCAGGAAATCCAATTAGGCAGACATGATAAAGATAAACAACATGAACAGGATTTTCACAACACTCAGGCATTATTCTATAAAGCTTTAATGTTAATGGAAAAGCATAAGTACAAACAAGCAATGGATATTTTTATTCACTTGATGCCTTATTCGGAATCCTATCCGTATTTATACGTTATACATGCCTGTCAATGTGCTTTTCATTTAGGATATTACAATTATATACTTGAGAAAACACTTGAAGCCATGAAGGCGTATTTATCCCCCAAATATTTAACTTTTATGATAGATAAAGCCGATAACCATATTTTTAAATTACTGTTAGAATTATTTTTTCAAAATTTTGCCTTATGTTCAACCAAGAAAAAAATCCGGCTGAAAAAATTAATAACGGCTGAAAACGAGGTTTTTAAACTTGTTAGAAATTTATCCTCAAGAAACGCTTCAATCTCCGGTCTTGCAGGTTTTAAAAGTGCGGTTGCTTATGCTGACTTATCGGAAATTTATAAAGAAAAAGCTTTCCTTCTCAAAGCCCTTGAAAAATTAAACTATGTGCCTAAAGAACTTTATGATAAAAAAACCGTAAAACGCATTAATAAAATCATGAAAAAATTCTTCACCAAAAAAGAAGTAAAATCCTTTAAAATGCTCTACCCTGTTTTACGAGTCAATGCCTGATTCGGCGAAATGTTGTTTCAAAGAAATAAATTCGAAATGATTTATATCAGTGCATGGTATTTCTTCGTATTCATCATCATCCAAGTTTTCAAGAGTTAAAAATTCATATTTAATATCTGCCATTAATCTCCCCTTTTTGCAGTAATCCGTATTAATATCGGAGCAACGCAAAATTCATTAACAAAATTAAAATTAATAAAAGTTTAAAAACTACTTACGTTTAAGTACTACGCAAAAATACAAAACCTTTCAGCTACTTTATAATTTCTCCGTGCATATATTTGAATAAATAACCCTGATACCTGCCCGAACCCGTTGCCGAGTTGTAGAAGTAGTATCCTTTATCACCGGGTATTGCAAAGGAAAGGCGGAAAGTTATGCCGTTACTCGAATAAACGTATTCGTTGCCCCACCCGTCCGTGAGTTTAATCTGCGGATAAGCGGATTTAAGCGAAGATATTTTTTTAGGATAAAGGCCTTTTGCTTTACTGTACATTTCAATAAAGGAAATTATTTTCTCCCCGCGGTTAAGGGAAAGCGTTTTTCTCTTATTAAAATCGCGGATTTCTTCTTTGCTTCTTAAATTAAGCGAGAACACTAAAATTGTTGATGCACAAGTAAGAAGAAAAACGGGAAAGACAATCCAAAGGCGTTTTCGTTTTTTCTTTCTAAAAGCGTCTAAAAGAATAACGAAAAGCCCGGTTGAAGCAAGGGCTAATAACGTTTTTATAGCGTAAATATATTTTAGAGAGAGTCCGGTATTAATCAAAATACCTCCGTAACTTTATAAAAAATATTACATTGCGTTTTTACTGCAAAGTATAATAAAATACTTTTTAATATTAATTATTTTAACTAATTTTGTGTTATTAGAATTTCTTTTTTCGGGATTAAGATGAGTAAACTCTGGCAAAAAAGTCAATATTCTCTTGCGGATATAATCGAAGAGTTCACGGTCGGTGATGATTACATTACGGATATGGAACTCGTTGTCTGGGATTTAGCCGGAAACGCAGCGCAGGCATTAATGCTTAATAAAATCGGCGTTTTAACGGATTTCGAACTCGATGCTTTACTAGACGGCTTAAACCAAATCAGCGCGAAAAATATAACCGGAGAGTTCGCTATTGATATTTCCGATGAAGACGTTCATACAAAAGTTGAAAAAGAATTAACGCACATTTGCGGTGAGCCGGGTAAAAAAATTCACACGGGAAGAAGCCGAAACGACCAGATTATGCTTGATATGCGGCTTTATTGCAAACACAAGCTTTTGGAATCTTTCAATTCTCTGCATTCAGTTATAAAAACTATTACTGATTTTGCCAAAATATACGAATTTGTTCCTATGCCAGGATACACTCACATGCAACGCGGAATGCCTTCAACTGTTGGTATGTGGTCAACGAGTTTTATAGAAGAGCTAACAGATTCTCTTAAACTTTTGCGCGCAGTATTTGAAATTAACGATATGTGCCCCCTTGGAAGCGGCGCAGGATACGGCGTTTCCGTACCACTTGACAGAGAATACACAGCCGAACTTTTAGGTTTTCAGCGTTTGCAGTCTAATTCACTTTACTGCCAAAATTCACGGGGCAGAATTGAAATGAAAATAGTTTACTGGCTAATGGATACTGCCGGAGTTTTTAATAAAATCGCTTCTGATTTGCTATTATTCACAACGCAGGAGTTTTCCTTTTTCAAAGCAAGCGAAAAAGTTACAACAGGGTCGTCAATAATGCCGCAAAAAAGAAACCTCGATGTTATGGAATTAGTTAGAGGGCGTTATTCAAAATTTATCGGGATTTTAAACGAACTCGTTAATATGACATCGTCTTTGCCGTCGGGGTACAACCGTGATATGCAGGAAACGAAAAAATGCGTTATGCAGGCATTTGATTTATTTATTAATATATGCGCGGCTGTTGAGTTCACTTTCGGTGAAATCGAGCCGATTGAGGAAAACTTGGTCAAAGCGTTAAGCCCTGATATATTTGCGGCTGACAAGGCATACGAAATGGTCATGGAAGAAGGCATTGCTTTCCGTGATGCGTATAAAACCGTAGCAGATAATTTAATCGAACTTGAAAAACTCGATGCGTATGAAGTTGTAAAAAACCGTACGCATACGGGAAGTACGGGAAATTTGCAAATCGAGCGTTATGAAAAAAAACTTGAGCGTGAAAATGAATACTTTGCCGAATTAAAAACGGATTTTTATAACAAAATACAAGCTTTAATACAATTATGACAAAAAAATTTCTAGGATACATACGCGTTATCAGGCCCCGGGCATGGACAAAAAATTTCTTTGTTTTCGGGGCAATTTTGTTTGCAAATAAATTTTTAATCCCTGAATTATTATTAAAAAACTTAGCCGGCTTTTTCATTTTCTGTTTTTTATCAGGAGCAGTTTATATAATCAACGATATTTGCGATGCCGAACTTGATAAGCTTGACCCTAATAAACACAGAAGACCCATTGCTTCGGGAATCATCAGCAAAACCGGCGCGGGAATATTTGCTGCGATTTTGCTTACAGGGTCATTAGTTTCAGCATGGTTTCTCACGCCGAATTTTTTAATAATTGCAAGCATTTATTTCACTATAAATATATTTTACTCAACCGTATTAAAACGCGTTGTTCTTCTAGATATTATTATTATTGCACTAGGATTTGTTTTACGCGCTTTAGCTGGAGCCGTAATTATTCAAAGCAGGCCTTCTTACTGGTTCTTAGTAACAACGTTTTTTCTTGCTCTGCTTCTAGCAACGAGTAAGAGGCGATATGAGTTTATCTTTTTTGAAAGCCACGATAAAGAAAAAAAGAAAGCGGTTTTATCTCATTATACTGAGAAACTCCTTGACCAGTTAATTTCTATTTCAGCTACAGGAGCATTAATTTCTTATTCGCTTTATACAATATCCAATCCAAGGGGCATTGAGAACAAACTCGTTTTTACTATTCCCCTTGTTTTATATGGGATTTTCCGTTATTTATACATTGTTTATAAAAAGGGGCAAGGCGGGGATCCTGACAAAATACTTATCAATGACGCGCACATTTTGGGAACGGTTAGTATTTACGGAATTACCGTTGCTTTTTTATACATATATTTTTAAGAGAAAAAAAATGGAAGAACAATTTTTACATTGCGAAATGCATTGCCATACTTTTAACTCACGGTGCTCAACATTAAAATATGGAACAATAATCAAACATTGCAAAATGAAAAAAATTGACGTTATTGCCATTACAGACCACAATGACGTTATACCTGCACTTGAATTTAAAAAAATAGCGCCCGAATGGCTTAAAGTAATCACAGGGCAAGAAATCAAAACGCTTTCCGGCGAGATTATCGGTTTATTTACAACGAAAAATATTGAAAAAGAAATGGACTTGCGTGAAACCATGCTAGAAATTAAAAAACAAGGCGGGCTTGTTTGCGTTCCTCACCCTTTTGATAATATGAGAAAAGCGGCAATTCAAATTCCCGAGCTTGAAAAAAACCTTGACCTCGTTGACATGATAGAAGTTTATAATTCACGCGTTATGTTTAAATCCTATAACAGAAACGCTATGCGTTTTGCAAGCAAACATTCCCTACCCGCTGTTTGCGGAAGTGATGCACACTTTTCTATTGAAATTGGCAAAAGTATTTTGAAAATTCCGAATTTTAATTCAGCCGAAGAATTTAAGTCGCTACTCGCAA
>CAYUYT010000115.1:0-10863 GCA_964449345.1 uncultured Spirochaetia bacterium
AATTGCCAAACGCTTAAAAACTATTTAAAGAATTGTTATGGATTATCAAAAACTTGTAAAACAAAATAGAAAATAAAACATTGTTACGCCAGAGGAAATTGAACAAAGTGATTCAATAAAACGCGTTAATTACGGTAGAAGTGAAATAGAAAAATTAATCCCTCATCGCGAGCCGTTTTTATTCGTTGATAAAATTACGGGAATTGATTTAACTCAGGGAAACGAACTTATTATCGGAAAGCGCTATATAGATGAAAATGACCCTGTTTTTAAAGGGCATTTTCCTGATTATGCGGTTTATCCGGGGTCTTTACAGCTTGAAATGGGCGGACAATTGGGTTTATGTTTAACGTATTTCGTTGTTAACCAAACAACGGAAATAAAGCCGGATTCAGAAATGATACAGGTAAGGGCAACGAAAGTTTTAGGTTCTATGTTCGTAGAACCTTTATTGCCCGGCCATGAAGCAACGATAATCGCAAAACGCCTTGAATATGACGGATATTTCGGTACTGTTTTAAGCCAGATTATTACCCGTGGAAAAGTGAATACCGTATCAATTGCCGAAGTGATTTTTCTAAACGATTAATTTTAATGTTAATACTTAAACAACCTATGCTTTTTAATATTCCTTTCTCGTTTTGTCTTACAGATGAGGATAAAAACGTAGCCTGTATTCCCGAAGAAGAATTTGTTTTAATAAAAAATAAATCTATGAAAAGGCAACGGGATTTTATCACCGGGCGTTTTTGTGCTCATAATGCGCTTAATGCGATAAACGTTAAAAACGTTATAATCAAAAACGGTAATAAAGGGCCTGTATGGCCAGAGAAGGTTAAAGGGAGTATTTCCCATTCAAAAAAATTAGCCGGAGCTTTAGTTACAACGAGCCAAAAATGCCATTCATGCGGTTTGGATATAGAAAACGCAAAACGCGTTATTTCTAAATCTGCGGTCAAAATATTCGCAAATGATGATGAAATCAAAATCATAGAAAATAATAGGACATTAGCAAACGTAATTTTTTCCGTTAAAGAAAGCGTTTATAAATGTCTATCGGTTTTAGGTTTGCCCCGCGTTTTTTTTAATTCGTATTCTGTTAAGTTTCTGGAGAATACTTTCCCGTTTATAGATAACGAAAACATGAACGAATATTGCGTTGTTTTCCATGGAATTGAAAATAAAATCCCCCATGAAATACACGGGGGATATTGTTTTATTAATGATGAAATAATATCTATTTGCGTTATATCTTAATCATTGAACTCAGATATTATAATTGTTGAGTTTTGCCCGCCAAATCCGAAACTGTTAGACAAAACGTGTTTAACTTTTTTCTCTATTGGTTTATTTGCAACAACGTTGATATCAACTCCAGGGTCAAGTTCAAATACGTTCATTGAAGGGTGAATAACGCCTTTTTGAATAGCAAGAATAGCCGCTATTGCTTCTGTTCCACCTGCTGCGCCGATTAAATGGCCTAGCATTGATTTTGTGCTGTGTACCGGTACTTTATTTCCGAATAACTGTTCGATGGCAAGAGCTTCGGCTTTATCGCCCATAGGTGTTGACGTTCCGTGAGCATTTATTAAATCTATATCTTGGGTTTCAAGCTCAGCGTTTTCCAATGCGCTTTTCATGGAAATCATTGCCCCCCGTCCCTCGGGGTGCGGAGCAACTAAATCATAAGCATCGCAGGAAAAACCTATTCCGGTTAATTCGCCGTATATTTTCGCTCCTCTTTTTTTAGCGTGTTCAAGCTCTTCTAAGCAAATTACTCCCGAACCTTCGCCTAAAATAAAACCGTCCCTGTCCTTGTCAAACGGTCTTGATGCAGTTTGGGGGTCGTCGTTTCGCTGGGATAAAGCCATAATCTTAGCAAATGCCGCAATTGCCGATGGCACTACAACGCCTTCAGTTCCGCCTGCCATAGCTACATCGGCCATACCCATTTTAATAAGCATAGCCGCAGTTCCGATAGCATGGTTACTCGTTGCGCATGCAGAACTAACGGAATAATTAGGACCCTGAAAATTGTGTTCGCGGGCAAAAAATCCCGGTGGCGTGTTAGGAACTTTTCCTACAATGTAAAAAGCAGAAACGTAATCCATTCCTTTCTCATAAATGTTTTTGGACATTTTATGGGATAAGTCAAGACCTGCATCACCAGTTCCGATTATAACGCCGTAACGGTGAGGGTTTTTATCTATTATTTCCTGGTCAAGCCCGCTATCAATGAAAGCGTGTTTAGCAGCATAATTCCCGAAAATTATGTATCTATCAAGGCGTTTTAGCCATTTTTTATGCATGATTCCTTGTAAGTCAGGAATATCAACTTCGCCTCCAATTTGAACGGAAAAATCTCCTAGATCGTGATGTTGAATTTTTCTAATTCCGCTCTTGCCTTTAACTAAATTTTCCCAAAATTCATCAACGGTATTTGCAATTGGGTTTATTGTACCTAGCCCCGTAATTACAATGCGCGTTTGTTTTGGATTTCTGTTAACGTGATAATTATTCATATATAATCCTGCCTCTCATTTTTAATTTTCTTTTTGAAATTGTCTACTAAATATAATAAAAACGGCAAAAGGAACGAAAAATATTTCTACTGTACTTGAAAAATCCCGGTTTTTAATTTATTAAATTTGTTTTAATACTAATGAACGTTAAAATTTAAAATTACAATAATTATATTTCCAAATGCGGTCTTTTTATTTAAATAAGGATTAAAAATTTTAATATTCCTTTTTTATTTTAGCTCATGCGAGGGTGAGAGAAAACTTGTGTAGAAATATTGCATTGCAACGTTTTTACAATGATTATACAAAGTTGAATTTTCCCGATGATTTATGGCCGGATGAAAACGCGTTTTCAGGTGATAATTTTGAGAAAAGTTTAAATGCGTTTTTTGATGATAGAGACATTATTATAAAGAGTTTGGAAAAACGGGAGTATGATTTAACCAAAGAACTTTCGCATGCAAAAGGATATTATTTCATCCTGCAGTATCTCATAATAGCAGAGCATAACGCATATCATACAGGGCAAATTGCTTTAATTAAAAAGCATCTAGTACAACGGGCAAGGTAAGAGTTTACATTTATTATTTTAAAGATAAATCGGATTTTTAAAAAAATTTTGTCGAAAATTTAATATATTTATAACGGTTTATTTAAAACATACGGAGAATTAATGAGCAAACTCGATAACGCGCTCATATCATCAGCAGAAAAAGCAAATAAAGAAGAAATACGCGGTTTATTAAGCGCAGGTGCCAATGTAAACGCAACGGACGAAGTCGGGAGAAGTGCATTGATGGAAGCTTGTCTTGCCGGAAATCTAAACGCTGTTAAAACGTTATTAAAACACGGTGCTAATGTTAATCATCAGTCCGCGGATGGTAGGTTTCCTCTATGGGAAGCTACATACAAAGGTAACGGAAAAATTGTTGCTGTGTTAATTAAAAATGGCGCTGATGTTAATTTAACGGATAGGGAAAACTGGAGCGCTTTGATGTGGTCATCGTATTTTGCAGATTTGGACATCTCGTCTCAATTGCTTGAAAAAGGCGCAAATGTTAACGCGTTGAATTCTTCGGGAATTACACCTTTGATGCTTGCTGCAAAAAACGGTAATGTGAACACCGTAAGTCTTTTGATCGAACACGGGGCAAAAGTTGACATTGCTAACGAAGATGGCTGGAGCGCTTTAATGTTTGCCTGTTCAATGGGCAACGAAAAAAGCGTTTTACGTTTGATTGAAACAGGCGCTGATGTTTATATAAAAGATGGAAAAAACCGTACCGCGTTTATGATTGCGGATGAAAAAAATTATTATAATATAACTGAAATTTTAAGCAATTATAAATCGGATTGAGGAATCTAAAAAGTATTATTAATTATTGTATTATCATTTCCTTCTTTTTCATATTTATCAAAGAAACGGTTAATACGGTTTTTATCTTTTCTGTTTTCTTCGGTTATTTCAACGCCGATTTCGTTTTCATACGGCTTCGGGGTAATTAAATTGGTAACGTGTCTTATAATACCGCCTAGAAAAATAGTGTTGATTTTACTTTGTTCTGGAATACGGATTTTTAGCTGAATGAATTGTTTAGGTTTGTAGGTTTTATTCGTTGCAATGCGAAGACCGTTTTTATTAACGTCTTTGATATAACCAATAACTTTTGGGCTGTCATGGGAAATATCAAAAACTGTCCAGAGAGTTTTCATTCGTTCGGAGTTTCTTTTTTCGTTATTATCCATTATGAAATTATAATAGTTTAAAACGGAAAAATTACAACAATATTATTAATTTTTTATTAAATTACATTAACGCGGTTTACCGGCGAAGTATGGATAAATATCTTCATTATTGTTATTTGTTAGTTGTATAACATTTGAACCGTCAAAGTTCATCAGGTAAATTTCAGTATCTTCGAGAAATCCCCCCCCCTATCACTTGAAAATACTATTTTATTACCATCCGGGGAAAAGCTTGGATTATAAATTTGTCGGGAAATAAAAGTAATTTGTTTTTTTGATTAGTTTTTAAATTCATTAAAAATAAATTTATATTCCGGTGAATTAAATGTTATAAAAATTTTGTTAATAAATATATGCGCGGTTATGTTGTTAAAAATCCATTCCGCTTTAATATTTAATTTTGTGGGTTCACATAATGGGTGAAATTATAAAAATTCTTTGCGTTGAAGATAATAAAGGCGATGCACTATTAATTGAAAAAGCTTTAATAAAAAGTAAAATTATTTTTAACTTTGTAAATGCCCGGAATTTTGAACAAGCTCTTGATTATTTACATAACCGCGAGTTTGATTTTATGTTTTTAGATCTTGCTTTGCCGGATGCACACGGATTAGATTTAATCAAATCGCTTGAAAAATATTATAAAAACATTCCTACTGTAATTTTAACGGGGTTTGCAGATTACGATTTAATTCAGGAAGCAATTGAATATGGAATTCAAGATTATTTAGTTAAAGGCGATATATCAGGAAGTATTCTTGAGAAAACCGTTTTATATTCAATAGAGCGGTGCAAAACCAAGCATGAATTAAAAAGCAAAATAAATAAACTGCAAGATATGCAGGAAAAATTAACACAAAGCGAGCAACTATATAAATCCCTTTTTAATGGAATTAGTATTGGTATTATGCTCGTTGACCATGATTTCAACGTTATAAAAAATAACATACACTTCAAAAATCTTTTAGGACCGGAAAAAGCAGATTTAACGGGTAAAAAGTGTTTCAGAGAAATCATGGGGCAAAATCACGTTTGTGAGTTTTGTCCGGGTAAAAATGCCTTGAAAATGAATAGCCCTGCATCAACTGAATGTAAAGTTAAAATTGGCGGCAAAGAACATTGGTTAAAAATGCACGCTTTTCCTGTTTTGGGCCAAAATAATCAAGCGCAGTTTATTGAATTAGTCGAAGACATTACACAGCAAAAAATTTTGCAGCAGGAAATTGTAAAAAATCAAGAATTGTATAGGATTTTGCTTAATAATTTTCCAAGAGGCGCGGTTGTTCTTTTTGACAGAGATTTACGTTATACTTTTGTTGATGGTCAAATTTATCACGACTTAAAGTCAAGTTTACTTCTTTCCTCCAAAGAAATTATCGGTAAAACGATTTGGGAAGTTTTACCCGATGAAATAAGTTCAATACTCGTACCGAAATATATTAGAGCGCTTAACGGAGAAGAATTTGACTTTGAATTAGAATTAGCCAATGATATATATAACGTGAACGTTGTTCCGGTAAAAGATGATAACGGTGATATACAATACGGAATGTTGATAGCGCAGAATATTACCGATAGGAAAAACATTCAAAAAGAGCTTTCCAATAAACATCTGGAATTAACAATGGCTTATGAAAAACTTGAAATGCTTAATGAAGAATTAGAAGCAACGAACGAAGAGCTTGAGCAGTCTAACGAGGAGTTAGAGCAAACGAATTATAAAATAATTTCCACAATAAACGAATTAGAGCAATCCAATAGGATTATCAGGAGGATGAATGAAAAATTAAAAAAAGAAATATTTAACCGCAATAAACTTGAAAAAAAGCTCGTTTGGATGGGAAATATTGCAGGGCAAATAAAAGAAGGCGTTTGCGTTACGGATTTAAACGGAGATATAATTTATGCAAACAACGCGTGGGCGGAAATGCATTTTTATGACGAAGCAATTATCCCGGGCATGAATATCAATAAGTTTTTAAAAATGGAAAACGAAAAAAGTTTTTTCAATGAAGTGCAAGAAAAATTAAATTTAAATGGAAAACTTTCTCTTGAAATAAGTATGCGTAGAAAAGACAGTTCTATGTATTATGCAACGCTTTCTTTTTCTTTATTCAGAAATGATAACGGCAATGATGTGGGTATGATTATTTCCGTTAATGACATATCCGGGCTTAAAAAAAACGAAAAGGAATTAAAAAACGCAAAAGCGCAAGCCGAACTCGCTAACAAGGCAAAAAGCGAATTCCTTGCAAATATGAGTCATGAATTAAGAACGCCCTTAAACGCGTTAATTAACTTTTCAAAAGCTCTAAAAGACGGAGTTTTGGGAGAATTAAACGGGGAACAAAAAGACATTAGCGCCCGCCTTGTTTATAATTCTAATCACTTGCTAACGTTAATTAACGACCTTCTTGATATTGAGCAAATTGAAGTAGGCCGCCGCGATGTTTATTTATCAGATTTTGAACTTAATGATTTAAAAGAAACAATAGAATCATCAGCAGAACCTTATATTGAAAATGAAGTTCATATATTTATTAATATAGAAAATGAAAAAGTGTATTCGGATGAAAAAATTATAAGGCAAATATTAGTTAACCTCGTTTCAAATGCGGCAAAATTTACTCCTAATGGCTATATTACCGTTAATTTAAAACTCACCGGTGCTTTTATTTTCCTTTGCGTAGAAGATACGGGTATGGGAATTTCACAATCAAATCAAAAAAAGATTTTTGATAAATATTTTCAGACATACACAAAAAAAGTAAAACACAGGGGAACAGGATTAGGCTTGCCCCTCGTAAAAGAATTAGCAACTTTATTAAAAGGTGAAATTGAAATTGAGAGTATTGAAGGTAAGGGCACAAAAGTAACGTGTAAGGTTCGCAATTTTAAAGAAAAAACAAAAGACAAGTGTAACGGGAAAGAATTGCAAAAAAAGGCGTTGTTTTAGGTATTATTTATTAGATTTGAATTTTGGCAATTTATTCAGCGTCAAAATATAATATGAATGTTTTCGACTATTATTTATAAAATTTTGATATATATTTTTTTCTTGCAAATACAAATAAAGCGTATTAATATTCATATTATTAAATTATCAAGGGGAAATTTATGCGTTTTATTTCTGTATTATTAATATCCTTATTTTTATGTATAGGTGTTTTTTCAGCAGAGCAATCTGGCGCGCAGGAAAACGAAACGCAAACGCAAATAAAAAATAATCAGCAGAATCAAACGCAAAAAAATATATCGTATTTTAACCTAAAAAAAATGAAAATACCGGAAAGGTATTCATACCTTGCGGCAAGTATACCGCGATCAATCAGAAGCGTTCTACGCAAACAGGATTTCGGAAATGTTGATACTAAGGACAAAGAAATAGCAAATATTTACGACAGAGAAGCAATCATAACTACGGGAAAAGAAATAAACACGGATTTAATAGTTTGCGGTAAATACCGGATTTTAGAAAGCGGAGTTAACGACAAAATCGAACTCATTGTGCTTGTTTACGATATTAACGGCGGGGAACGCGTTATACAGAAGCGCTTTGTCGGTGCAACGGGAACGGGTATGTTCGTAATGATAGATGAAGCCGCAGCAAGAATTGACGAAGCAGTGGGCGAATACTACAAAAAGCGGGAGAAAATTTTATCACAAGCACGTGAACTAAGACAAGAAGAAGAGAACATGGCTTTGGAAGAGCGTCAGAAATTGATTGAACAGCAGCTTGCAGGTAAAACGGTTAAAACGAGATTAAATAACTCGCTTTATTTAAAATCGCATACAAGTCAGAAAGGGCAAATTAAACTTTTTACTTTTTTTGCCTGGAAACACTATGAAACGGAAAAATCTACCAGCTATGATTTTGGAGTACCCTTCGGCACTCTTAGCGGAACGGCAACCACGAATTACAACGTTTTTTACGCTCAATTATCCGCCTCAGGAAGTTTCACAGATAACTTTGAGATAGGTATGGACTTACTCTTTAGAATGAGCGAATCCATAAGCGTTACATCTGAGTTTAGCTCACCTTTCGGAGATAAAACACTTGAATCATCACAAGACGGTAACAACTTTGTAAATCACCCTGTTTTTTTTGTTAAATGGCGTAGTTTGCAGGACGAAAATCACGGTTTTAATTTAACAACGCGTTTTGCATATCAACCGCGATTTTCTAGTTCAATGGGAGCAGAACAGCTTGAATCCGTGGGCAGTTATGAAAACAACGTTGCTCATAATTTTATTTTCAGTTTATATTTTGATAAAACAATAGGCAGGTTTACTCCTTTTATTAACGTAGACTTTACAATTATCCGCAAAGTTGAAGGTGAGGATGTACGCGGTATTGATAAGAAATTTTTATCAGGAGAAGATAAACATAATTTTTATCTGGATATTAAAGTGGGAACGGAATGGCGCGTTACGGGGGGATTTATCATTCAGCCTAATTTTAATTTTGTTGTATTCTTAAAAAATAATACTGCGGAAAATATAACTTTAGGGCCTAATTACTTTTTTTCTTTTGGAAGTAATTTTATACTTGAAATAGCAAAAGACACAGCTTTTTCACTTGAGATAAAATATTATTATTATACAAAAATGCAAAATACCGACCCGTTTAATCTCACTCCTGACCCTAAAAATCTGCTCTTTATTTACTTTTATTTTGCAGTACTTTTTGATACTTAGGAAAATAACCTAAACTTAAAACTAGGAATTTTTATAATAGAAAATACAGTTAAATTAAAAAAGTGTTGATTATTTTTCGTATAAGAGTATAATTCGTTTTAGGTATAATAAAGTGATCTTAAAATCAAAGTATTGTATATTGTAATTGCTTCTCAACCGACACTTTAAAGTGTCGGTTGCATAAAATTTAAAGTTTTATTAGTATAATTAAATGAATTATAAATTTCAAAACAAAGCAGTTACTTTTTTCGTTAACGGTAACGACAAAACAACGGGGATTATTTTAATCTCAATAGTAATCGGCATTGCTGTTATAACTGTTGCCGGGCTTTTCATGGGTATAAAAACTTTTGCTGATAAAAGTAAGGCAAAATTAATTGCTTACGCCGCAGCTGTATTAATGGTTTCTGTCGGTTTAATCTTTCTAACTATGTTAATTGCCAGAAAGGGTACTTTTGCCGCTTATAAAATTGTAATTACACCGGAAACAATAACAGCGTATAATAAGCGCAACAGACAAACGCTTTTCAGCGAAAAATTTAATCCTGAAAAATTATATCTAGCTGATTCACGTATGCAGGTCGGGTATGTTTCTAAAAAGCAAAAAACGCTTTGCTACGGTTCGCCCGTGCAGTATTACGTTGAAGATACTAAGCCTTCTGATAAACTCGTTGTCTTGTGTTCCGGTGCTGAAAATTCGATTGTTGGATTAAAAAAAAATATACTTGAAAAGTTGAAATGAGTTTCAGGTTAAGTTTCTGAATTTTTTGCCAAGTTTATACCGCACGATTTTTTCAAAGTCTGTATAGTTTTCGATTTCATTTTGGTTTATTTGCAAAATACTTTTTTCGGTATATAGATTTATAACAAATACGTTGTGTTCGTATTCTTTAATACCAAGGTCTTTGTAATTGTATGAGCGCACTTTATAATCGGTTTGGTCGGTTAAATCCGCATCAATAAAATCTTTCCATTTGTATTCTTTTCTTTTTTTAAAATATTTGTGTTTAATTATAATGCCCGAAACGGTTAGAACATAGTAAGTGAATATAGCGGGAATACTGAACCATAATAAAGCCCCTGCAAATATAATTAGTGCAGCCCCTGTAAAAAAGTGTTTAAATATTATTAAAATTATTCCGAATGCAATAACGAAAAATAGCATTATATTAATGAAAAAAATCGAGCATCCTTTTTTTGTTTTAAATTCCATTGGCAGGATATTATCTATGCAGTTCATTACATTAAAATTAGCACAGAATTGATTTTTTTTATAATATTTTTATAAGTTAGCCAAAAAAAATCATAAACATTAATAAACAAAATTTTAATATTTATTCTTTACTGGTTATTTGTATTTAAAAAGGTTACAATAATATTGAGGAGTAAAAATGATAGATTCCGGACAATTAGTAACAATTTACAATGATTTGAAAGAAATAATATTTTCCGTTGGAAGTGAGGAAAAAAGGAAAACTTTTGCCGATATTATTAATGTATTTTTTAAATATTCTCCACCGGAAAGCAATGTTTCCGAATTAATTTCAAGTTTGAATAACGTAAGAGCTAATGCTTTGTACAAAGAATTTGAGGAACACGATTTACTGAAATATCTTGAATAAAAGATTATAAAAGTGCTTTACATTTTAGAAAATTCTATGATAATATTTAGAAAATGTTTTTTATCCGGGGCTTAGGGTATTACTTTTTCTTGGAAACTTGATTATGACAATAAAAGCTGTGAAGATATTATCTAAAATACTTGCATCAAACTTTCAGCCTCACGACATTGAGCATTTAGCCCGGGAAGTGTTACGGGATTTTAATTTGCATGAAATTAGCGGTTATCCTGACCATTATCATTTTTTCGCAAAAGAAGCAGCAGAAGTTACAGCGC
>CAYUYT010000116.1:0-10678 GCA_964449345.1 uncultured Spirochaetia bacterium
AAAGCACGCTTCTTTATTTTTGATTGAAAAAATTGAAAAACAGAAACCCATTCATTTAAAATAAAGCGAAAATGAATGGTTTGCTTTTCAGCATTTTTTGCTTTTTCAAATATTGTAGCGGTTTTGCCGGAAATATTAATCATTTCAAAAACAAGGCGTTTTATAAACCGCATTGCCTCTTGAATATTGCCTCCGCTGTACTTATTTATCATATTGTTTAAAGCTTTCGACATACTGCCAATTTTTTTATTTAATTGCGAAGCTTGTTGTTTGTTGATATTTCCGTTAAATGTGTTGCTGATTTGCTTTTTTATATCAGTATTCAAACTTTTTTGCGCTTTGTTTAACTGTGATTTAATTTCGCGCAAATGAATACGTGAAATTAAATCATTAAGCTTTTTGCGTAAATCTTCAAGCCCTCGCCCTTCATTAGAAATGCTTTTTTTTGCGCTCTTAATTTTGTTTTTGTTTGCAGCGCTAGGAGTTTCTGAATTAAGTTTTTTCTGCACAGTACGGGCAAGCCGTTCAATTTTGCGCGTTTTTTTCTGCATTTGTTTTAAAAGCGTTTTCGCGGCAACGAGACGCTGAAAATATTTTAATTTTTTTAGCATTTCAATTGTCCGTCTTAGTCTTTGAATATACTTGTTTGCATCTTCAGCGCTTTGAAAACGTTCAACATTCTCGTTTTTTTGTATTTTTTTTAAATAGTTCTGCATTCTCTTTAAAGCTTCCCTCGCTTGTTTAGATAAAACCTGCTTTAAAAGTTTATTAACTTCATCAAGTTTTTTTGCAAGTTCTCTATCCATAACCTCAGGGTCCTTTGCCGCCGTATCCCGTAGCTGTGTAATTTTTTTAGACTGCCTTTTTATTTGGCTAAAAACTTTTTTTTGTTCATTTATTAATTTCTTTAGCTTTTTAGTATCCTCACTTGTTGCATTTCCGCTTTCAATTTTTGTTTTTAATCGCGTTAATTCATCGCGCAGCCGTTCCTGTTTTTTTAAAATTTTTGTCATATCACTAACAATAGCTTCACGTTCCTTATCCATTCTACGCAATTTTTCAAACAAAGAAGGAAAGCGCACCTTAAACCATTTTGTAGCAACAGTTTTACCTCCGCTGTCTTTAATACTTACGCGATATTTTAAAATTTCTCCCGGATTAAGTGTTAGGTCTATAATGGAAATTTTATACGTTTTGTTTAATTGCAAAGCGTTTTTTAAATCACGAACAAATAATTTATTAAAAAGCGGTTTTTTTGCCTGCGGTGATGTAAACTTTTTTAACTCTACTTTTAACTTACGCAAACCATGGTCGTCTTGCGCTTTAAGTTTGAGTTCAAGGTAATCAGTATTTTTAGATACAATATCTTTTCCAGGATAAATTATTTTTAATATCGGCGCTTTATCCACAAGAGGTACAACGCGATAAACAGGCGGGGAAATGTTTTTATGCGAATTTGAATCCGTTACCCTTATAAAATATTCATCCTGATTTTTAATAATAAAAGCAAAGCGTAAATTTCTGCCTTTGATTTGCGGTTTTATGGTTTTTCCTGATTTAAATTTAACAATGGCATTTTTAATATTGTTAGAATAATTAACGTTCAAAGAAACGCGGGAATATTTAAAACCTTCAATATTGCCTGTGTCTTTAAATATTTTGACTTTTTGTTTATACGTTACCGGCGGAACGTATTTTAAAGTAATATTGCTGATAACGGGATAGGTAAAAACCTTAATTTTTTTTATTGCTGAAAAAATTTTCTGTTTTTGTTTAATAAATTGTGCTTTTATAAAAAAATCTCTGGTTACGTTTTTTTTAGTAAATATCCAGATATTTTCTTGATTGTTTTTTTTAACCGTTTGCTCAAGGCGTTTTATTTTTAAAATGTTTTTAGACTCTCCTTCAAATAAATTAATATAATCTGCATTGGTTTTAATTTTAAGAATGAAGTCTTTTCCTGTTTGAACGCTTTTGTTATATTCCAGAGAAAAATTTATTGGGGGGGGTGTATAAAAAAAAGTATCGCGGAAATAGGAGTATGGCGATGTTTTGAAAATAATTCCGCTTAAAATTATAAGTAATAATATTGTAGAAAATAAAGCTCCTTTTTTTTTCGTTTTTTCCGGAAAATATGGTGCAATGTTTTTATTTTCAATGAGCTTAACAGTATTAATTATATATTTTGCTTCCAAAGATTTATCATGAGCGTAATTATTTTCAATAAAATCTGCGCTGGATATTAATCTGCCGCTAAAACTATGTTGCTTTTCAATTTCCCCGGCATAATAAACAAGACCTTTTCTGTGGAAAAATAAAGTAAGCTTACCATAATTTCTTAAAATCAGTAAAATGAATGCGGTTAATAGCGAAAAAACAGGATGTTCAAAAAAATAAAAGCCGAAATACGATGTAATCAAAGTCAACGAGAAAAAAAATACTAAACTCAACGAAAAAAACAGGACAAAATCTATCAATATACCGGTAAAAGTGAATATTTTTTTTTTCGTTTTATAATTATTAACTTTTCTGATTAAAGCGTTTATGTACTCTAAATTATTAACCAAAACCTACTCCGGCCTTCCGGTATATTGTTTTCTGAGATTAAATCATAGAAAAAATTATAATTTTTCCGTTATTTTAAAATCAATAAACCCTCTTTTTACGTTAACATTAACGAGTTTAACCTTAACTTTATCTCCTAGCTGATAATTAACGCCGCTATTACCGCGTAAGATATAATTTTGCTCATCAAAAGTAAAATATCCGTCTAAATCTTTTAAGCGCACAAGCCCTTCAATTCCGTAAGGGTGAATTTGAACAAATAATCCGAAATCTGTTATTCCGCTAACAGATGCCTGAAACATTTCCCCTGTTTTTGGCTTTAAAAATCTTGCACATTTAATTTTAACTATTTCTCGTTCCGCATCCATGGCAATGCGTTCTAATTTACTACTTTTTAAAGCAATGCGAGAGAGAAAAGGTTTGCTTTCAAGCTTTTTCTCATTTTTACCAATTTTAAGTTTTTGCTTTATTAACCTGTGAATCATTAAATCTGGATACCGCCTAATCGGGCTTGTAAAATGAGTATAATCCTTAAAACCCAAACCAAAATGACCTATATTTTCCGTATGATATTCCGCTTGTTTCATGCTTCTTAAAAGGAGAATGTTAACAATTTTTGAATTTTTCGTTCCTTTTACGTCATCGAGTATTTTTTGCAATTCTGTGCCGCGGATTTTATCGCTTTTCTTAATTTTATAATTCATCTTGCGTAAAAAAACTAAGAAATTTTCCATTTTTTCTTCATCAGGCAATCCGTGAATACGAAAAATTGAAATACCTTTTTTGCCCAAAAATCTAGCCGCAGCTTTGTTTGCCTTTAACATAAACTCTTCAACAATTTTATGACTTATAGTTCGTTCCCGCGTTGTAATGTTAACGGGAATGGAATCTTTATCACATTCAATCTTCATTTCCTCAAGGTCAAAATCAATGCTGCCTTTTCTAAATCTATCCTCGATTAAAACTTTTGCAAGCTTTTCCATTTGTTTTAACATATCGTAAAAAGGTTTGTGCTCCGCTTCTACGTTTTTCTTTTGCTTTGCTAAAATTTCGTCCACTTTTTTATATGTATATCTCTTTTTAACATTAATAACACCGGGAGTGAATTTATATTTCTTTAATTTTCCGTTTTTTGATAAATTAAGCACGGCAGTTAAACTCAAACGGTCAACGCGTTCGTTTAAACTGCAAATCCCATTTGAAAGCATAGTTGGCAGCATGGGCAATACTTTGTCAACGAGATAAACGCTTGTACCTCTTTTTTGCGCTTCCCTGTCGATTGCGCTGTCCATTGTTACATAGTGAGAAACATCGGCGATGTGAATGTATAAAGTATATCCTGTGGGGCTGCTTTCAAGAAAAACAGCATCATCCAAATCTTTTGCATCTGCTCCGTCAATTGTTATTGCTTGTTGATGCCTAAAATCCGTTCTTGCTTTTAAATCCCTGTCTTTAATAGACAAATCCTTATTATAAAGCTCGTTTAATACGTGGGACGTAAATTTAACGCGTAACTTATGCTTAGCCGCAATTTCCAGATAATCGTTAGCCGGTACATCTTTTTCACCTGGTTTGGTTTCTTGTTTTTTACTAAAGTATAAAAAACCGCCTTTGGAAACCAAGGTTCTATTTTTTTTAAGCTTTCTAATAATTGCGTTTATTTTTTTATTTCCACCTTGTTTGCCTGAAAATTCAGTAAAAATTTCTTTATAGGAAACTTTGCCCTTATTTTTTATAAACTCGATAATGTTTTTTTCACTTATCAAAACGCATTCTCTAAATATTTCATAATTATTGACCTTATTAATGTTTTCATTCGGATACCTGTCTTACAATTTCTTGCATAGGGTTTAAAATAGCAGAAATTATATCCGAAACGGTATTAATACTCTCAAGAGGGGTTTGAATATTAAAAACGTATTTTTCATCACCAACGTAAATAGTGCCCAAGGATTTTTCAAATTCATGAAAAACTTTTTTCTTAATATCGTTATCTATCCCTATTTGCTCCAAGCGGGTATCGGGCTTTATTTTATCAAAATCATCGCCGGAATTTAAATTGCCGTGGATAGCAATAAGGTTCAAAACATTAGCCGCTACAAGGTCGGTTAGCGGATGGTCGTCGTTTATTATTCCCATTTTATACCTCGTATCATCAATATAATAATAATGAAAAAAAAAGTAAAAAATAATAAATAAAGTTAATTTCATATTTAAAACAAGTATATTCATTGCAAAAAATTAATATTTTTTTTTACCTTTGCTTTTTGACTATTTTTGATATTATTTTTTTCTTTGCATAAATTATATTTAAATTATACTGATGAAACGTAAATTCAAAAATCGTTAAATTCATGGTTTATTTAAATAATTTAAAATTTTTATTTTATTTGTAAAATCTGATTAATCTAATAAAAAAGAAAGGGTTTTCAAAAGTTTGGAAAAATTTAAATTACACCTGGAATTGCTTGACAGAAAATTTGAAGATTCGCTTGAGCTTCTTTTAGAGCTGATAAAAATAAATCAAATTAATATATTTGACATTCCCGTTGCAGAAGTAACGAGGCAATACATACGCTATGTTGAGCATTATCATAAAATTGACCCTGAGTATGCATCCGAATTTTTAGTTATGGCAGCGACTTTAATGTATATTAAATCTAAAATGCTTTTACCCGTTGATACGGAAGGCCTTGAGGACGAAGACGATGACCCGCGGGAAGAAATTGTTCATCAGTTGCTGGAATACCAAAAATATAAGCAGGCGGCTGAAAAGCTTGAGGATTTGGAAGAAACATTCACTTTGCAAAGAGACACAAGCGAGTTTTTAAACGAAATTAAAAGCGAAGAAAAATGGCGTGAAGCAACGTTTAACGATTTATTAAAAGCTTTTAAAAAATTAATGTCCCAGCCAAAACCTGATTTTTTCTTAAAAAGACCAAGAGTTAAATTTACTGTTGAAGATATAATGGAAAAAATCAATAATGCACTTAATAATTCAGGAGATATTAAATTTCTTGAATTTTTTAAAGATTTTTACTGGATTGAATTAATTGTAGCTTTTATAGCAATACTTGAACTTGTCCGGCTTCAGAATATTACTTTAAAGCAGGATACTGTATTCGATGAAATCTATATAATAAAAAAACAAAACTTAGAAACAAAAAACGGGGAAAATTATGCCGGGGAAGAAGAAAAAGAAACTCCTTGAGGCAATTTTATTTTTAGAAAATATGCCTGTATCCATCGAGGAAATTGAAAAATTTTTAAAAATAAATAAAAACGATTGCATTCTCCTTGCTGAAGAGTTGATGCAGGAGTTTAACGGAAAAACGCATGGCATCAAGATTATTAAAATTGCCGGCGGGTATCAAATGATACCGTCAGAAGATTTAAAAGACGAACTTATTGAAATTTATGCTGATAGAAAAAAAAGCCGACTTTCACGAGCGGCTTTGGAAACACTTGCCATTATTGCGTGGAAACAGCCGTGCACGAGGGCAGAAGTTGAAAATATTCGCGGGGTGGATTGTTCAAACTCAATAAAAATATTACAGCAGAAAGAATTGGTCGTAGTCTGCGGTCGCAAAGAAGTTATCGGAAGACCGATTTTATACGGTACAACCAAAGAGTTCCTGCGTTATTTCGGTTTAAAAACTTTAGAAGAGCTTCCACCACTTGAGGAAATAAAAAACGTTATGTTCAGACCTGTTAAAAGAGGGGAAGCGGATACATACGAACAATGTGAAACCAAAACTACTGAAAACAATACTGAAAACGGGGAAATGACACTATTTAACAACAAAAACGAAGAAAATTAATTCATAGCTTTGATTTAATAATAAAAAAGCATTAATTATTATACAAAACGGAAAAAAATCGCAGGAGAGAAAATTGGCTATTGAAAAACACAGAAAAGATATTGACGATATCGATAAACAAATTATTAAGCTTTTAAACAACCGGGCTGATGTTGTCAAACAAATCGGTAAACATAAAAAAGAAAAAAATATCCCTTTTTATAAACCCGAAAGGGAAGCTCAAATTTTTGAAAAAATTGAAACATTAAACGAAGGAAAATTTCCTAAAAAAGCCCTTCTGCACATTTTCAGAGAAATAATATCAGCTTCGCGAAGGCTTGAATACCCTATAAAAGTTTCCTATCTTGGACCCGAAGCATCATATACACACTTAGCCGCAATTGAAAAATTCGGAACCTCAACAGAAACACTTGCAGTTAATTCAATCCCGGATGTTTTCAGAGCCGTGGAAAACGATAAAGCGGATTACGGCGTTGTTCCCATAGAAAACGCGTTCGAAGGCGTTGTAAACCACACTCTTGATATGTTCGTTGAATCAGATTTGCAAATTTGCTCCGAAATCTATTTGAAAATTTCTCATTGCCTTTTATCGAATTGTGACAGTATAGAAAAAGTAAAAAAACTCTATGCCCACCCGCAAAGTTTCGCTCAATGCAGAAACTACATTGAAAAAAATTTAGGCCATGCTGAAAATACTGAGGTAACGTCTAACTCAAAAGCAGCGAGTATTGTTGAGTGGGATAAGTTTGCAGCAGCAATTGCATCAGAAGCAGCCGCAACGATTTATAACCTAAAAGTTTTGGACACGGACATTCAGGATGCGGCTAACAATATAACGCGTTTTCTCGTTATAGGTAAAGACACACCGGAAAAATGCGGAAATGACCGGACTTCAATTATGTGCGTTATTCAGGATAAACCCGGTGCGTTATTATCAATTTTGGAACCGTTTAAATATTTTAATGTAAATTTAACGAAAATCGAATCACGCCCCTCGCGCAAAAAAGCATGGGATTACATTTTCTTTATCGATATTGACGGGCACATTTCCGATAACGGAATAACACAGGCAATCGATAAAGTAAAAGAGCATTGCCTTGATGTTAAAGTTCTCGGTGTATATCCAAAAGCGCAGTAAGATTTTTTATGCTAGATTGGTTTTGAGACTTTGCATTGCAATTTTCCCGCATAATAGAGTAAAAAGATTAGTTTTATTAAAACACCGATTCAATTTAGAATTGCATATTTTGCTTTGATTCTTAGTAAAATATTTTTCGTAAAAAACGCAGATATGTTCTCCTAAAGATAATATTTTTGAAGATATTAAAAACTAATTGTTATAAATTGAATTTCATGTAATAAAAAAATCAAAAATCATATCATTACACGAAAAACGATGCGCCGATAAAAATTCCGAATAAAATAATTATAGTCGCGCCGGCAACGGATAAAAATTTGTGAATGCCTTCGGCTAATTTTTCGTTCTTTTTAAATAATTTTAGTATTCCCAAACGCATTTTCATGGACGCAAAACCAAACAGGAATTCAGTAAAAGCCATTCCTATTGACATAGCAACAACGGAAATGATTACAATGGTTATTGCATTTAAATACAAACCGAAAAATATTACCGCAATGGAAAGAGGGCAGGGTACTATTCCCGCTGATAAACCCACAGCCCATAAACTCATTTTTTGGATTTTGTTAGCTTTTGCCGGGGCAAGCTCATGGCTGTGCTTTTTTTCCGCTTCATGGGGCGGATGCTCATGACTGTGTTGTTTTTTTACTTCAAGGGGCTGATGTTCATGCCCGTGCGTAAAAGCGTTTATGAAATAATAAATACCAATGCCAACGAGTATTATGCCGCTTATTAACATTGCTACTCCGCGTGCGGTATTTTGTCCGCTTAAAACATCAATATTAGAAAGAAAAGCTAAAAGCGCACTTATTAACACTGCGGATAAATTATGGACAATGGAAATAATGCCGGATAATAATAATAAATCCTTCATGTTTGATTCGTCTTTTAAGAAATATGATGTTACAACGAGCTTGCCGTGTCCCGGGCCTATTGAATGTATAAATCCATAAAATACAGAAATAAAGAAAACGAGAAAAAATGTGCCTATTGTAAAATTCGCTTTGAGCGTCTTAATTTTTGTTGTTAAATAACGGTTAATCTGCCCCTGTACCCTGACAAACCATTGCCAAATTCTTGCAAAAAATCCGGGTTCGGTCTGGTCTTTAGTTTCCGTTTTTTCATCTGCATCTTCACTTTTTTGCGTTTTGTCTTTTGTTTCGGAAGATTGCTTATTCGCATCCGGTTTTGTCGCAAAAGGATTTTTACTGCCGCCACTGGAAAACGGGCTAGTTGCTAAGGAAAAAATTATAAACAAAGCTGCAACTATTCTTTTAAACATATTATCTCCTAAAAACCACAGTTTGAAAGTATTTATTATTTTTTATTTGCGTTTTAATTTTGGCTGCATTTTTAATCCTTACCGGATTTTTATGCGGTGAAAACGCAACATAAATAGTCGGGTCATTATATTTGATTCTCAATTTTTGCTGTGTACTTTTTATTTTTGCATTAATAGGAACAAAAAACGAATATATAAGCCGGTTTTGTTTTATCCTTGCGCTAAAAATATCAACCCATTTTGGACGTTCGATCCGGCGGTTTACGCGTAAATATGTGAAGTAACCGAAATTTTTAAGGTTATCAAAAGCGCGTTTTTTTACTATTTTAATTTCCGCGGGTTCAAACTTTTTATTTTTATTTTTGTCGTTTTGCCTGATTACCATTGCGGAAAAAAATTCATCGAAAAACCAATTAACTCTAATTCCAGCGAGTTTGCCATTTTTAAAAATAACATCTGTCCAATATTCAATAAAAACGTGCGGGTGAGCGCTTATTTTTGAATTTATAGAAATCAACAACACAGCAAATAATAAAAAAAGTGTAATTTTTTTAAGCTTCATAAATTATCCAGACTAAAAAATATAAATTTAAAAATATTTTATCAATTGCATTTTACTATTTTCGCAATTTTATCAAATATTTTTATCATATTTTCAGCTGTATTATTATTTTGCGCTTTTTTTATAAATATATCTTTTTTCACAAGCGCATCAACAACCTTTTCGTCAAACGGTATTTCTCCTAACACTTGAATACCGTTTTTACTTGCATATTTTTTTATACTACGGGAAATTTTATCGTTAATACCGGATTTGTTTATAACCAAAGAACAGCCAATATTCTGTTTTTTGCAAAGCTCTGCAACGCGCATGAAATCAGACTCACCTGATACGGTTGGTTCGGTTACAATTACAACGAAATCAACCCCGGTTATTGACGACATGACCGCGCAACCCGTTCCAGGAGGCCCGTCAATTATTACATGGCAAAGCTCGTGGTTTTCCGCAAGGTCTTTAGCTTTCTGGCGTACAATATGAACAAGTTTGCCCGAATTGTCTTCTCCGGGTATCAAGCGGGCATGCACCATTTTACCGTAATGAGTATTTGATTTGTAATACTCGCCTGCGTGTTTTAATATGAGTTCAATTGCGTTTGCAGGGCAAACTTCCTTGCAAAAACCGCACCCCTCGCAGTTTATTTTATTAACTTTTGCAGTAATTCCAGTCATGCTAATTGCATCAAAATGACAATGTTTATAGCAAAGCCCGCAATTAGTGCATTTATTGCTATCAATTTTTGCAATTTTACCGCTATTAAAAGCTGTTTTTTCAAGTATCTGCGGCTTTAATAAAATTTCCATATCAGGCGCATCAACATCGCAATCCGCGATAACGGATTTTTTTAAATAATATGCAAGGTTTGTTGTAAAAGTTGTCTTACCAGAACCACCCTTGCCGCTAATTACAGCGAGTTGTTTTATTGCGTTCATCTTATTTCGTACCTCCGAAGAAAAAATCTTGACCGAATTTTTTATCCCATAATTCTTTTTTTTCCGTTTCCGGTTTAATCGTATTGGACAATAAATCAATTTCCACGTTTTCCAGATAATTTAATAAAGCGTTAAACGCTTGGTTTATTTCCGACATAAAATCTTTTTTATTTTTGGAGTTTAAATCCGGATGGTGTTGTTTCGACAATTCCTTATAACGCGTTTTTAATAATTTAATAGAAACACGCCCGTTTATACCCAATACCGAAAGATACCGCATTATGTCTTTTTTCTTTAATTTTTCCATATTAAATTTCAATAACGCTTCCACAAAAAGCCGGTTTAAATATACCTGGTAAATTATTCTTAAAATACGCAATC
>CAYUYT010000117.1:0-8011 GCA_964449345.1 uncultured Spirochaetia bacterium
TCACTGGCCTACATTCAACCGGAAAGGGTGGCCTAGTTTAAGCCGGAATATGCATCTAACGCTTTTCGTTGAAGTTGGCCGATTTTAATTTCCAATTCATCTATAACGTTTTTATATTCCTGCTTTTCCATTTTTTTATGATAATCAACTTTTTTTAACATTTTACCCCGGCTATGTGTTCTATAAAATTATTTATATTCATTATACTAATATAATTATATATCCATAGACAGCCAACGCATTAAATCGTGGGTTGAATTAGAAATTCCATTAGCCTGATTTTAAAACCGTATTAGTATAACAGTTAAAAATTTAAACTTATTTATTCCAAATAACTAACTTTATTAGTATAACGTGTAATATTTTTTATGTCAAAAAAATATTTTATAAGAAATCAGTAAAGTATTTTACTCTCAAGTTTTCTCCACTCATTAAAAGGGCGTAGATGAGCGGGATGAAAAATGCGCATAAGGGGTATTTTTCTTGTTTCAACCGAACGTGAAAATTCATCATAAATAAATTCATCATCAAAACCTGCGTGTTTTGCGTCTTCCCTTGTACTTGAATAATATATAGCTTTAATTCTAGCCCAGTATATTGCCCCTAAGCACATAGGGCATGGCTCGCAATTTGAGTATAACACACAATCATTTAATATATAAGTATTTAAATTACTACAAGCATCGCGTATTGCAACTATCTCCGCATGTGCAGTAGGATCATTAATCGATGTTACGCAATTATAACCCGAGCCCACAATTTCTTTGTTTTGTACAATTATAGCCGCAAATGGCCCACCGTGTAACTCAAGCATTTTTTCTTCAGCCAGTTTAATCACATATTCAATATATTTTAAATGAGAATCCAAATTTTCACCTCTCATAAAGATTCTATTATAATATTATATTTGACTTATTAAAAAAATGCAACTATAAAAATATACAAATATTATTTGCCTTAAAATAAAAAATATATATTAAATTTAAATAAATTTTAAAATTAATCTTTCAAATTTTTTGACGATTAAAATCGATTTTTTATTTATTTTTAAAGGTTATTTTTATTATACGAAAGTAATTTTAGAATTATAGGGTAAAAATTTTTATTCGCATTTATTTAAAGATTTAAATGATTGGCTGTTTTAAAATTTATAGTTTTATTAGTATATACCTGAATCAAAAGGCAAAACAGTGAGTTTTACTGAAAAAAAATTTTCAAAATTAAATAAAACGAATAAAATCAAAAAAATATACTATGCAATAAATGAATACTTAAATTTAAGCGGAAATATTTCCTACATACAAAACCTCTTGATATGGCTGAATAAATATGAAGGGTATAATTTTCAAATTCCGCATGATGATTATTCATGGGGAATATTATCTCAAAAATTAATGCAAATTTTAAAAATTGAAAATCCTTTTATTGAAAAGAATCCGATTGATAATTTTAGTCAAAGCAGAGAAACAATACCGGTTGCAATTATTCTTGAAAATGTGCGCTCACCTTTCAATACAGGAGCTATTATGCGTTCATGTGATGCGTTCGGCGTAGAAAGCGTTCACTTATGCGGCATAACTCCCAATCCGAAAGTTAATAAAAAAGTAATAAAAACAATAAAAAATGCAAGGATTGATTATTATATACACAAAAACACCCAAATATGTATTGAAAAGTTAAATCAAGAAAAACGTTTTTTTTATGCAATTGAAAAAACAAATAATTCTTCTGATTTAAGTTTAGCAAATATTGATTTCCCGTGTGCGCTTATATTTGGCAACGAAGAATTCGGCGTTGATATTGAGACTTTAAAAAAATGCAATAGTGTTTTTCACATTGCAATGAAAGGAACGAAAAATTCTATAAATGTTTCCGTTGCCGCGGGAATTTCAATTTTTCATGTTAATAATTTTTACCAATTCGCTTTAAATGATAAAAAATCCCCTAACTAATCATAGGAAAAACATTTATGCGTGCCCTACAAAACGCATTTTCACTTGAGATTAAAGGGAATTTACATTAACTTAAGTTTCGGAATGGATAGATTATTAAGTAATTTGGTTCTATGTAAATAATTTTATCAGTTCCAGAGGTAACATTAGCAAATGCCGCCTCTCAATAAAGCAAAAAAAATCAAACTTCCCGTTATTAAATTCTTTAATCCAGATTTATATATTTTATTTATGCGAAGATAATCACGCTGTATTTGTAAATTTTTGAGTATAGGCTTTTTTTCTCTTCTTGTCCCCTATATTAGAAGATTTCTTAAATCCGCATTTGTATTTAAGCCCTGAACTTTTATCCGAACCGCAGCGTTTTCTGCGCCCACGACGGTTTTAATAAATTTTGCATATTTTAACGCTAATTAGTATTATTTCTAATAAAAAATTAATTATTAATTAAACCGTATCCGAAGCCCGAATACGTTTGAATTAAATCACTAGCAGTACCCATTTTTTTTCTCAACCGTCTAATGTGCACATCAACTGTTCTATCGCTAACGTAAGCGTCTTCCCATATTCTGTTAATAATCTCATCCCTTGAAAATATTTTACCAATATTTTCTAAAAAAAGTTTTATTATTAAAAATTCCGTTTTAGTCAACTTTTGCATATTATCGTCAACGAAAAACATAATGCGTTCTGTGTCTAGTTTTAGATTTTTAAATTCAAGAAAAGTTTTCTTCTTTTCCGTTGTATCTTCAGCATTATCACTTAAACGCCTTAAAATTGCTTTTACCCTGCTTATTAATTCTTTTATGCTAAAAGGTTTCGTTATATAATCATCTCCTCCCATCTCAAGGCCGATAATTTTATCAATTTCATCACTTTTAGCTGTAAGAAAAACAACGGGTATATTTCTAAGGTTTTTATTATCCCTGATTTTTTTACAAGTTTCAATACCATCCATCTTATCCATCATTACATCGAGAATAATTAAATCCGGTAAAGAATTTTTCTGGTCTATCAGATGATTCATTAAATCAAGACCGTTTCTAAACTCTAGAATTTCAAAACCTTCTTTGGTTAGATTATAATTTAATATTTCTAAAATATGTTCTTCATCATCAACAACGAATATCTTTTTCATTTTATTCACTCACGGGTAATTTTAATTTAAACACGCTCCCTTTGCCCTCAGGATTATTACTAACAGTAATGTGACCTTTTAAAATAATGATCGCGTGCTTAACAATAGACAATCCTAATCCGGTACCGGCGATATCTCTACTTCTGCTCTTATTTACTGTGAAAAACCTTTCAAAGACTTTTTCCCGGTGCTCATCAGGTATACCGATTCCACTATCTGCTATCACAATAACAACGTAATTCTCGTTCTCAAATGTTTCAACCTTAACATAACCTCCGGGATTGTTATACTTGATAGCGTTATCAATTATATTATACAAAACTATTTCAAGCAATTCAGGTGAAGTATTAACGCGTAAATTACTGCTTATGTTTTTATGTATCTCAATATCCATATTATTAGCAGCGGGCTTTAATAGCTGTAACGTATTATTTAATAATTCTTGCAAATTTGTATTTGTAAAAGCGAATAAATCATTATAGTCCTCAATTTTATTTAAAGTAATTACATCGTTTATAATATTATCAAGGCGTTTAATATTATGATTAATCTTCTCAAGAAAATCTTTTTTTCTATTTTGATTTTCAACTCCACTTAACAATGTTTCAATGTAACCCTTCATAATCGCAAGAGGAGTTTTAAATTCATGCGAAGCATTAGAAACGAATTCCCTTTTTAATCTTTGCAGATTAAATTCTTCCGTTATATCTTCCAATAAAATAATACAACCTTTTTGGTCTTCAATAGGTATTGATGTTACGTTCACTGTTTTAATATTAAAAGTACCTTTAATAGTTATATTAAAATGCTCTTTACGTTTTTTATTCTTTTTCATAGACTCATCAATAAAATCAATGATATCAGAGTTATTTATTGCCTCGTAAAAATATTTTCCTTTAATATTTTTTTCAGAAGCTCCAAGAACATCGAAAAAACCTTTGTTGTTTAAAAATATTTTCTGGTCTTGATCAAGAAGTAAAATACCTTCAGAAACACTCTTTACAACCGCCTCAAGACGCATTTTCTGCATTGAAATACTTTCAATATTTTTAGATACGTTTTTTGCAAGGTAATTTAAGGAAAGTTTAACCAATCCCAACTCATCAAGTTTATAGACTGGTAAACGGACATTATAATCACCTTGCTTAAATCTTTTAGTAAAATTAACAATATCGCGTACAGGAAAAGATAAGAAATTCGCTAAAATATAATTGATGATTAAAAATACAACTAAAAAAATTCCGGATATTATGTAAACGAATTGTGAAGCATCATTCACTACACTCGTTATATTATTTAAACTTTTTTCAACGCGTATAAAATATGAGTTAGGTTTTAATGCTATAAAATATCGAGTATCACCGCTTTTAGTTTCAATTATTCTTTCACCGTAATTATTTGCCCCGGAAGCTTTTATTTCTTTTAAATTTAAAAAGCCGGAGGATTGAATTTTATCGCCTTGACTTTGAAATAATACTTTCCCTGTAATATCTACAATGGCAATTTTTATTTTTAAGATAGTTGAAATCTTTTTTAACCGCTTTTTCAATTCGTTTTTATCCTTAACGTTATCCTTAATCTCTTTAACAATCATAATATCATCAATCATTTTTGACTTTAAATCGCGGATTAACGCATCTTTTAAAAATATTTGAATTGAAATAATCATAGATACAAAAACAAGAAAAAAAAGTATAAAATAGGAAAAATTTATTTTACTACGAAATGTTTTAAACACTTTTTTTCCAAAACTAAAATTTTGTATGTTTGACTATTTCGCCAGTTTCAATAAAAATTATATCTTCGCACACATTACAGGCTCTATCCCCAATTCTTTCAAGACTTTTAATAATATCAACAATGTCAATGTAATACTGAAAATTTTCAGCATCTTCATTTGCTTTTTTTATTATATCTTTTAAAATATCATCGTGTACACGATTAACATCGCTGTCTTTAAATATCACATCCCGAGATAGATTGGCATCTTCGTTTATATATGCTTCGATTGTATCTTTAAGATTTTCCTGAACTAATTTTCCTAATTCTCTTATTTTCTCTTCTGGAAAAATATCAAAGCTTTTTGCTTTCATAATATCTAAAGCTTTTTCAGATATCACGCAAGCAAGATCGCCAATCCGTTCAAAATCTGTATCTATTTTTGAAATCCCCAATACGGAACGCAGGTCTATGGCAACGGGTTGGTTTAAAGCAAATATATTTAAGCACATTCTATCTACTTGATTTTCAAGAATATCGATTTTATCATCATTAGCTATAATTTTTCTTGCAAGTTCCTTATCTTTTTCAAAAAGCGATTTTAATGATAAGGAAACGGCTTCATCCGCTCTGTAAGCCATATCTAAAAGACTTTTAGTAACTTTCTTAATTTTTTTAACTAAACTTTTCACTATAATTCCTCTCTTAATATAAAAAATATTAGCCGAAACGGCCTGTAATATAATCTTCCGTTTGTTTCTCCGAAGGATTTGTAAAAATCTTTTCGGATTTATCAAATTCTATCAAACTTCCCATATAAAAGAAAGCTGTATATTTACTAATTCTTGCTGCCTGTTGCATATTATGCGTTACTATTACTATAGTATAATCTTTGCGCAATTCTAAAACAAGTTCTTCGATTTTTTGCGTTGCTATCGGGTCTAACGCGCTTGCGGGTTCGTCCATTAAAAGAACATCCGGCTGAATAGCTATAGCACGCGCGATACACAAACGCTGTTGTTGACCGCCGGATAAAGCCATTGCAGAATCCTGTAAACGGTCTTTAACTTCATCCCATAAAGCTACCTGTTTCAAAGACGTTTCAACAATTTCTTCTAATATAGATTTATTTTTAAGTCCGTAAATTCTAGGCCCGTAACAAATGTTATCAAAAATTGATTTTGGAAACGGGTTTGATTTTTGGAATACCATTCCTACATTTTTACGCAATTCTGTAACGTCAACGTCTTTATTATATATACTAACACCGTCAATTGAAATTGCGCCTTCAATTGTCCGCGTATCTATAAGGTCGTTCATTCTATTAATCGACCTTAAAAAAGTTGATTTTCCACAGCCAGAAGGCCCAATTAAAGCAGTAACTTCTTTTTCTTTAATTTTCATGTTTATCCCGTGAAGGATTTCATTTTTACCGTCATAAGAAAATCTGAAGTCTTTTGATTCAATTTTTAATTTTTTGTCACTCATAATTTATTCCCCGGAATTTTTTTATAATATTTGATATTTTTTTCTTAATCTATATCTAATAATAATTGCCGTTATCATTAAAATGAGCACGAGCATTATTAATATTAAACACGTTGCATAAACAACGCCTTTATATCTAAAAAGTTGCGCGTCAACACTAGAAAAATAATAAATTTTATAAGAAAGGGCTTCAAAATCTGCTAATAGAAGCCGCGGAAAACTCCTTAAAGGCGCTATTGAAGCCGCACCCGTAAACATGATAGGCGCGGTTTCACCAGCAGCGCGAGCAAGCCCGATTATACCCCCGGTTATTATACCGCTTATTGAATAAGGTAAAACGTTCTTTCTTATGGTATACCATTTTGATGCGCCTAATGCCAATGAACCCTCACGGTAGCCCATAGGTATACTCCTTAATGCTTCCTCACTTGCCGTTATGATCCACGGAATAGTCATTAGCCCAAGCGTAAGCCCGGATGCTAAAATACTCGTTGGCATATGCATTACTCTTACAAAAATTATCAAGCCGAACAAACCGTAGACAACCGAAGGTACACCGGATAAAGTACGGATTGCAAGGCGAATCATTCTGTTTAATCTATTTTGCCTAGCATATTCATTAAGATAAATCGCAGTTGAAACCCCTACTGGGATAGATAATAAAGCCGTTATAATAGTAATGAGAAAAGTACCGAGAATGGCTTTTATTAGTCCCGTATCTCCGAAACCAAAAAGCATTTCAAGATCAATAAAACGCGCGCCTTTGGCTATGAGGTAAAGAAAGATGAAAAAAACGATTGCTGCAACTATAAGTAGTAAAACAACGAGTGATGTAAAAGCAACGTGCTGCATTGTCTTTTTCTTCTTAACAAGTTTTCCAGTATTGTCCCTTAAATAATCACGTAATTGCTCTTTATGCTCAATTTTTTTCTTTTGTTTTACTATACTCGTTACTGTTAGTAACTCTGCTAACGGAAGATATAATCCTCCTAAAACAGCTACAAGGATTCCGCTTCCAAGAATGGAAAATCCCGTTACGAGTATGAACATAATTAATGAAGCAAAAGCTGCATAATTAAAAATAGGTGCAAGGTTTTTCTTTTCTTTTGAACCGAAAATTAACGAAAGAATTGCACATACTAACATTAACCAAGGGAAAAAAGACCATAAGAACTCTAAAAACCATAATATGTTGGAATATCCGGCTAGGCGTAAATCGTGTTTCAAACGGCGCATTTCGCTGCCCGAAAGATTTGGATTTAAATAGTAAGTATCATCATCAAACGTATATAACTTTTTAATTAAACTAAAATTCGAATGAGATGTAATTTTATCGTTATTAAGCGTTTGTTTCCTAAAAATTTCTCCCGGAATCCTTTCTGGCACTTGGTCATAATATTTAACTTTCATATATATTTCGCAAAGACGGCAGTTGCCCTTATCTCCCACATTACCTCTTAAACGGTACTGGTTAAAATCTTTATCAAAATAATAAGATTTTTTAACAAACTCTTTATCCTGAAATTCAACATTGTTTAAAATTTTAATAAGTTTAGTTTTATCATCATTTTTTATATTGGAATTAAGTGTATAAACCCCTGCGTTTTTATCAAAAGAATAATTACTTTTAACAATTTCTTTGTCTTTGTCTTTTCTTATTTTTGGCAATATCCATTCTTCAAATTTCATTTTAGGAATTGTATTTATATTATTT
>CAYUYT010000117.1:8021-10578 GCA_964449345.1 uncultured Spirochaetia bacterium
AAATTTTTGTTAAAATTTTCTTTTCAAAATCCTCTTTAGGTATTCTTCTCGGAGCAATATTCATAAAATGGTTGAGTTTGAATATTTCGAAAAGTTGTTTTTTTTGCTCTTTTGTAACGTCTTGGTTTAATATGTAAAGTTTACTATAAGCATGATTAACAAATGCTCTGTCCTGAAAATATATTTTTGAAAGTAAATTTTCAATGCGTTGCTTTTGTTCTGCGCTTGTATCAACAGTGAGCTTATAAAGCTTTTTCTTATCATCTAATTTATAATGTTCTTTTAAGAATTTTTGGTCTTCAGAATCTTTTAATTTATATACTATCCAATTATCAAATTTTTGTTTTGGAATTGAGCTAATGCTATTTTTCTTTAATTTATTATAAATTTTATTTTTAAATGTTTTTTGATTAATACTTTTGGGGACACGTTTTGCATAAGCATCGCTGTAGCGAAACATATCAAAACCGTTTACTGTTCCTACGTTTCCGATTTCCGCCCAGGGCAAAAAGAAACCGATTATTAGTAGTATTGCTCCCCATGCGATTGCATTTTTCCTTTCAAACATGACGTTTTCCTTTCTGTTATTTATCTAAATTAATAATTCTTATGTATATTTATGTCTGCAATTACGTTAATAGAAAACGTGATAATGAACAATACCAACGCTATTGCAAATAAAGCGTGATAATGTACTGAACCTACAACGATGTCGCCCATTTCAAGGGCAATTGTTGAAGTCATTGGTTTTGCAGAACTTAAGAAACTCCATGGAAACGCTTCTGCGTTACCCGCTACCATGAGAACCGTCATTGTCTCCCCGATAGCACGGCCCATTCCAAGCATTATTGCAGCAAAAATACCGCTTTTTGCAGCGGGAATAACTATCCGGTATATTGTTTCCCAGCGCGTTGTACCTAAAGCATAAGAAGCTTCTCTAAAGCTTTTAGGCACGTTTTTTATCGAATCTTCGGACATACTTACAATAGTAGGCAATGCCATAAGCGCCAAACATAGAGAGCCGTTCAACGCGTTAATACCGTTTGACGTTCCTGTTAATTCGGCTATCCACGGGCTTAATAATACAAGACCGATAAAACCGATTACTACAGATGGTATTGCCGACAATATTTCTATTATCGGTTTAAATATTTCACGTATCCAAGTAGGCGCGATTTCGGATAAATACACTGCTATAGCAACTCCGATTGGAACGGCAACAATTAATGCTCCGAAAGTAACGAGTAAAGTGGATGCTATCATAGATAAAATACCGTAATTGCCCTGTTCAGTTGCTAAATCAGCGGGTTCCCAATGCGTGGAAAACAAAAACTCCGCAATATTTATTTCAGCAAAAGCAGGCAACGATGTAACTAACAACATTAAAAAAATACTAGTAAGAATTACAATTATAAAAATACCGCTACCCGAAAAATATTTTTTCGCAAAATTATCAACCCACTTTTTCGCTTTCTTTGCCTCAACTTGTTTCTTTACAATTTCAGCGAGTTCTGTATTCATTTCTGACATTATTTCTCTCCGTAATTAATAAATAAATCCTCATACATTTCGTTCAATATTAACGGGATAGGCAAAATTAAAACCTACCCCGATAAATATTAAACAGAAGGAAACTATAATTCCTTAAAAAATTCTACCAAACATCATCAATTGCAGTTGACTTATCAATCGGAACAAAACCGGCTTTCGTAGTAATCGCAGGATTACTAATCATAAAGTCAATGAACTTCTTAACGTTTTCGCTTTTCTCAAGTTTTCCAGCTCTTACAAACTGATAAACAAAACGAGAAATCGGGTATTTACCTGTTTGAATATTCGCTTCACTAGGTTCAACAGGATCATTTACGCCTTTTGCTTTGTGAGAAATGTTAAGCACAGTAACCTGATCCTTAACTTTTTGAGCGAAACCATAGCCAACGTAACCGATTCCCTGGCTGTCCTGAGAAACTTTGTTAGCTAAGTCAGCGTTACCTGTGGTAACTTTAGCTTGGTCAAATTCATTTTTCTTGCTAAGTACGATTTTTCTGAAAACGCCGCCTGTACCTGATTTTTTATCGCGTGTGTAAACAACGATTTTTTTGTCAGGACCGCCGATTTCTTTCCAGTTTGTGATTTTACCAAAGTAAATATCAGCAACTTGTGAAATATCTAAGTTTTTAATGCCGGTAATGCCTTTGTTAACAATTATACAAATACCGTCAATACCAACTTTTACACGTTTTACTTTAACGCCTTCTTTTTTAAGTTTTTCAATTTCTTTTGACTTGATATTTCTTGAAGAATTACCAATATCATCAGTGTTTCTTAAAACAGCGTCAATACCACGGCCTGAACCGCCACCGCGTACAATTACATTTATACCGGTTTTTTCTTGAAAAGCTTTAGCCATATCTTTTGCTAAACCTTCTATTGTTGAAGAACCGCGAATCTTGATGGTTTTACCACCGCCATCACTGTCGCCGCCTTTGCCGCAAGCAGTGAATGCAAAAATCGCAATAACTAATAAAATTAAAAGCTTTTTCATATCTTCTTCGCT
>CAYUYT010000118.1:0-10386 GCA_964449345.1 uncultured Spirochaetia bacterium
AAAAGACATTTTAACTGCTTAAATCTTATGCAGCATGTCCGGGTCCTAAACAAAATTTAATGAAATTGAAATATTTATGTAAAATTAATATAAAATAATTGGTTACCCTGCATTAACCTCATTTTTTGGTTTTTAGCAGGCACTAATTTCTAATTTTTTTGCAAATATTTGTTTTAGAAAACAAATTATTTGTAAAATAACCTTTTTAGCCGTTATATCCTGCTTATATCTATATATTCTTTTGAAATTTATCGCAATAGCTCTTAAAAATGTTCGCGATTTAATATTTATAATCCCTCTAAACCTACTTTTCCCATTCCTTAAATGAAGTTTAACCTGAAACATTGTACCCTCAATCGCAGGACGAAGCCTACATTTTTCCAGATAATCTTTATCCGTATAATTCTGACGTTGTAAATCTGACAATAATTTGCTCTTTTTTAATTCTAAAACATGTTCTTTGTGTTTGTTTTTTCTTATCAAACAATTTAAAGTGCAACCAGAACAAGCTTCATGACTAAATTTTGCTATAAGCTTATCACCTTTTATCTCCTGGCTAACAGGTTTTTTACCCATAGGGCATTTAATTATTTTATCATCATTTATTTCAAAATCTGTACTACTAACTTTATCTTTATTAGGCTTCCTTCCTCTTATCGCTGTTGTGATTATTTTTTTATCTGATTTAAAAGTTTTTTCCTTTAAGTTATCGTTTAAATAAGCTCCATCAGCTATTACCTCTTCAGTTTCATCTTCCATAATTTCATCAAAATTTTCTTCTAATATTTTACTATCATCTTTATTATTAGAATCAACAATAACATTCGTAATTATTTGAACATTATTATCCTTATTGCAAGTTTCGGCTATTGTAACAGAATAACCCTGTCTCGCCTGTACTCCCTTTTTCCTATAAGTAGCATAACTATCATAAGGAGATTGTAAAGAGCTACTTGATATATCCTTAACATCTTTCAACTCAACTTTATTCTCAATATCTGAAATATTCAACTGTTCTAACACTAATCTATTCAATAATTCATAGGAATTACTTTCTTTTATAATAATATCGTTTTCAAATAACAATTTAATTCTATAAAGATATTCAGCAATCTCTTTAATTTTTAATCGGGATTCATCATTACTTAATTTAAAAACATAATTTTCTGTATCTATATCCTTATATTCTTTTATTTCATCCGAAACTTTCAATAAACTACTTACATCTAAATCGTTCAAAAAACAATGTAATACTTCTAAAAAAAGTTTTAATCTGTTTAATCTTCGTATATTAGAGCCAATTAAGGTTGAATCAACCCTTTTAATATTTTTATTTACACTCAATTTTTTTATAGAATCATCTCGCAAATTAGAAAAAACTTTATCAAATAAATTTATTCCTGTTTCCTCTTCATAATCAACAACACGCTTTCTCATATAATAAAATGCTCGTTCTGATATAGTTTTTTCATCAATACAATTTAAACCCATTGCAAGAATAAATAAATTGTCAAAATGAAATCTATCCAATAATTCCTCATCACTTAATCCAAATGTCTCTTTAAGTATTTCAAGTGATACATAAATATTTATAGGTGTATTTGGACGAGAATACTTATCAGAAAATAATACTTCAAAAATAGTTTCATCTATTTTGCAAAAAACATCTTCATGAAAATCTTTTGCCCAACTATTTTCAAATCTTTTTTTCAAAGCATCTGACATAGTGTTCTTTACTGAAAATAATTCAGGCGTTTCATATGATTTATTTTCCTTAAACAAATTAATACCTTGTAAACTTTTTATAAAACTATAATCTATTATTGACTTATTGTAAATGCTAATTTATAATTTTTTTATCAATAGTTAGACCCTTTTTGCAGGAGGGTCATAAGTATAAATTTTAAAATCGTTTTCTTGGCAAATAATTTAAAATAATCTTTAAAAATTAACATTTTTCATTTTTATTATGACTAAAAATCGAATTTTAAAATACATTTACTTTTTAAGTACATACTAATATGCAGTTTTAAATATATGTTGCAATTTTTGGCTCGTTTTAAATAAATCGATTTATTCGTTGTTAGAAGTAAAAAATACATTTTCCATTCATTTTTATCTTTATGCTACCTGTGTTTTTATACGTTACTTAAATTTAAAATTTACACTTTCATTTAAGCTTCCCGGATTCAATGATTAAGTGCACATAAAATGATAGAAGTCGGAGGCGATATATACGATATTATTAAATTAAAAGATAATTATTATAGGATTTTTTTAGCAGATGCTACGGGACACGGTATTCAGGCGGAAAATTATTAGGGGTTAAAAGTGATATAGAATATCCTTTGAAAAAATACAAAATTGAACAAGGCGCAAAAGTATACTAATAATACTTTAAATTGAAAAGCAATTACAATATACAATACTTTGATTTTAAAATCACTTTAGTATATTAATTTTTACCCACGGAATTTTTGAAGAGTTTTCAAGAGAAGGTCATATTTTAGATGAATTAGGCATTGAAAAAATTATCAATAAAAATAAAGAGCAAAATATACACAAGTTAACGAAAAGCATTATTGAAGGGATTATGGTCTTGCTTGATAATTCGCCGATTAATGATGATATGACTTTGATTGGTGTGCAAGTAAATTAAGGTCAAGTCTTTTTTTTCTTTTTCCCTGATGATTGTATCAAAAGTAGAATAATAACTGCAAACCCTGCGCCGCCAATTATATACCATAAATATTCAGGTATTTTAGTCAAGGTACTTTCTTTAGTTGTTTTTTGCCTGTGCGTTCGGCTTAAATGCTTTTTATTATTTGTACCCCTGCTCCTTTTGCCCTTGCGCCTTTGAGCAAGGCGTTTTCCTTTTCTTTTACTTGCGTTAGTTTGATATGTTCCCTGCGTTGCATACCTAGTGTGTTCTTCACAATAAATGAGAAATATGGATAAGAAAAGTAATATGGTTTTTATTGATTTTTTCATCAAACTACCTAAAATTGAATCGGTGAATAATTATACTTTAACCATTTTATTATTATTAAAATATTAGGTCAACAAAAACTTATTATTGTTTATTTTTTAAAGGAAAATTTTTAACAAAATTTTTGTATAAATCAATTGCTTGTTCTTTTGTGGGCCGGGTTTCATAATTTGATTTTCCGGCAAAGCGTTTTTTTCCGTGTTTAACAAGCTCTTCTATTGTTGCATCAATAAAAAAAGCGTGCTCTGGCCATTCTTTGTAATCCTTAATATCCAGATTTTTAAATAACGAGTTTCTCTTTTTTATTAAGCGGTTTAAGCGTTTTATATAAACTGCAAATTGCTTTAGGTCGGCAATTGTAGGATTTTCTTTTATTAAAATCGCAATTTTAATTATGGAACAAGCTAATAGAAAATCAAGACAATGTATTAATTCGTTTATAACGTTAATAGATGTTTGGAAATGCTTTAGTAATTTGAACAACGGGTAAAAAAAATCGAAAAACCATTTTTCAAAAAAAGGTAAATCTAATGAATATGAATCTATACCGAGTTTTTTCTTTATAATCCAATTAAAATTTGGCCTGCCGTCAAATAAATCAATAGTAGGTTGTAAATCTTCAATTAATAATTTTAAAAAATTTTCCCCAGGCATATAATTATTCTTTGTTAAGTTCCGTATAAACGGATTAAGTTTAGCAATTCTTTCCTCCAGCTTATTTTCCTGTGAAGGCATAAGAACGTATCCGGGGTCAAACTTTCCGTTGTGCGTTGAATAAGCTTTTAGAATATAGAATAACGTTACATCCGGTTTATTATTTAACAACGAGTAAAGTATTTCAAGTATGTGATTCCTAAGGCCTTTGAAATTATTAAAATATAGCTCTGCTATTTTTTCAATATTGTTTTCATTGGTATTAAGCAATATGCTTTGAGCATATTCTTTGATTTCATTATTTTTAAGTTGTGAAATAATTTTATTAATTTTATTTTTTTCGTTCCATTTATCTATTTTATTTTTTATGGCCATATTGTATCTCCGCAGAATATTTACGTTAGAAATTAATTTATTTTCATTAAAAAATCAAATTAACGAGCCGCTTTTGAGAAAGCAATTTCATTTAAAAGCGTTTTTGCCGGTGAATATGATTTGTCAATTTCAAGAGCTTTTTGTGCATACTCTTTTGCCTGTTTTATATTTTCTTTTTTTAAGTTTGCTATTCCTAGATTATAATATGCTCTGGGATATTCAGGTTTGATTTCAAGGCATTTATTAAAACACTGAATTGCTTTATCGTGATTTTCACAAGCGCCGTTAGCCACCCCTAAATTATTGTATGCGTCGTAATTAGAAGGGTTAATTTCAACCGCTTTTGAAAAATAACTTATAGCTTTATTAAAATCATTTTTTTTAAAATATGAAATGCCTAACCCCAAATATGAACGGAAATAACCGGGGTGAAGTTCAATCGCTTTTAGGAAACTTTTAATTGCTTTTTCATATTCCCCTAATTCGTTATATGCAAGCCCCATATCAAGATAAACTACAGTATAATCTGGCATAAACTCAAGTGCTCTTTCATAATACCGGATAGACATTGTATAATCTCGTCCTATCATATAAGAGTAACCAATGCAAGCGTATAAGAACGCGTTTTCTCCCTGATAATCAATGGCTTTTTTAAAGTAATGAATTGCTTTTACGGTATCGTTATTTTCAAGGGCTAAAAAACCTTTTTTGTAGCTCTCTTCAGCTTTTTGATTAAGTTTTTTTCCGTTGCTTTTTTTAATAATGTGTTTTTGTCCGGGCATAGAGGGATTGTCGTTATCAGGATTATTAATTTCTTCCGGTGCAGGAGCATCTAATGATGAATAATTATAGCGTTTTTCCAATAAGGTGTTGTATTTTCGTTCTAAATTACCCCAATTTTTTATAATATATCCCTTTTTAGTTTTTTGAATTATTATATTTACTTCCTGCCCTGTTAAATTTTTTATCATTTTGTCTCTATTTTTATCATTTTTATAGTAAACTTTTAATTCTTTGTTTATTCCTTTTTCCTGTATATTTAAAGTAAAAGCGTTTAAATTGTTTGTTAATTCAGTTTCTATGCCTTTAATCGTTGCTGTTATTTCAGATATTTCATTATTAGAATTATTTTTATTAAGGTATGCGTATAATTTTTGAAAAAACAATCTATGTTCAATGAAAAGTTTAATACCGAATTCGTAATCTGTTAACCCTAATATAAAATATTCGTTTTCAAAAATTTCGCTTTGTAAAGGGCATATATTTAAAAACGCCTTTATAAACTGCTTTGCCTTTGCTGTACTATCATCAAGGTTTTGAGAAATAATATTAACCATTTTTCTTAAATCCATTCTTTGAATATTTATTCGTAAGTATTCCGCTGTTTCTATCATAGTTTTTAAGTTAAATAACGCGTTTTCTATGTTTGATTTATTAAAGGGAAAGTTAGTATTCGACTGTTCAAATTCAAAAGTGAATATTGAATTATGAGAATTATAGGACGATAAATACAGCTTAACATTATTGTTTTGCGAACATAAGTTAATTAATGCGTTTAGGTTTTTCAATATTCTCGCTGCGGTCAAAGGAGAGATATTTCCTTTTTTGCTTTTTCTATCAGGAACGCATAAAAAAATAGTTCCCTGAATAGTAAAGCTTTGTGGAGAAGTAACCTGCTTAAGGATAACGCGTAATTCATCTATACTTTGCTTTAATTCATTATGCCATTTTCGGTCAAATATATTACTCTCAATATCATATATTCCGGATAGATTTCCGCCCTTCATTGTAAGTCCTTTAGATAATTATTTATAATTAAATACTTTTTCTATTTATAAATCAATAGTTTTATTTTTTATTTTAAAGGAACTTCTAAAAACTCGGGGAGCATAAAGATAAAAATGAAATTTATTTTATCAGGTACGTTACTATTGAAAAAAATATGTTAATTTTTTTAATTTAAGCAAGATAAATTCGTAAAATCAATGGGTAAGATTAAGTTTGAGGGTTTAACTTTAATAAAGACGACATGGCCAATGTAGCCTCTATAACTGATAATGTTATTTACATAGAACTAAATTAATCAATAGTCTATTAAAAAGTAAAATGATTAGAACAATATAACGCGTTAATCTCACATATAATAATTTTGAGATATAGGCAGTTATTGAAACTTAAATATACTAATTTGAAAAGCAATTACAATATACAATACTTTGATTTTAAAATCACTTTAGTATAGTAAAAATAATGATATTAATAAGGATTTAAACGTTAAAATACAGAAAAAAAATTAAAAATTTTTTAAAAGAAAATAAATGAAAAGTTAAAATTTGGTTTTAAGCGGCAAGAAAACCCAAAAAAGTTAATTTTTAGAGGTTACTATAAGTGTAAAATATTGCAAAATTAATTATATTATAGATACAAAAAATGTATTAAATTCTGTAAAGTGGTGTTTGTTAAAATGATGAAAATAAAAAATAAAAATAAGTGCACGTTTTTAATAATTACTTTAATTTTATTTTTTTCAACCGGAGTTTTATTTTCGGCGAATATTCAAAAAAAGATATATTTTTTGAAATTTAGCCGAAAGAAAGGGGTTTCTAATAAAAAACTCCTTAAGTTTATACGGAATTTAAGTTTTGATATATCTTCCATAATTTCTTTTGGACACGAGGTTTATTATACCGAAGTTAGTATTCCTGACAAAAAATTATTACAAAACGGTTACGAATTTAGCGTAACGGGGCGTTTTATAATTGGATTTAAAACCGTATATTTAAAAATTTTGGTTTCTCACCTTAAAAGTCAGCAAACAATTTTTGAAAAACGCTTTCCTATTAAATCTTTAGATACGGGGGTACGTTTTAAGTTAGTGCATGAAGTTGCTCAATACGTTTCAAATGCAATAAATAATTTTAATAATAAAAGTCCTTCATTTGTTAGCGTTACGCCTAAAAGCGGAGAATACAATAAACCTATTAAACTTAACTATAAAATTAAGCCGAAGAACGCTGTTGTCCGTTACACAATTTCTTATAAATCTCCACCCAAAACACCAACAATAAAATCCGAAGTTTTAACCCAAAACGGAATAACTATTGATAAAAATGCGTTTGTTAAATTGCGCGTATTTTCAAAATTCGGTACACCCGGGCAGATTGTTGATAAAAAATTTACTTTTAAACCGCTTGATATTAAGGTTTCTCATTCTCCGGGTAAATATAAAAATAAAATTGTCTTAAAAATAACGGAAAACCCGTCCGGCGGAAAGGTTTATTATACTTTTGCCCGTGGAAAAGATAATGCTGACATTCCTGATAAAAAATCCCTTAGTTTTCCTAAACAAGGCGTTGTAATTAATCACGATGTTGAAATTAAAGTAAGAGTGATTAAAGAGGGCTGGACAAAAGGCCATGTATTGACTTATAAATACAACGTTTATAAACCACAGATAAAAAAGAAACCTAAACCAAAGAAAGAGATAAAAGAAAACAAGGAAAAAACCGAGAAAAAAGCCCCTGAAAAAGATGATAAATTGAAAGATAATTTTAATATACATTTTAAAGGGCAAAATTTGGTTTATGGTTGGTTTGGTTTGGAATTCAAAGCTTTAAATGTTATTTATTTAAATTTGCAATCAGGATATTGGCAAGGAACAGAAAACGGTGCTGATTTCCAGCGTATTCCGTTGGTTTTAAATATGAGTATGCGTTTTTTTGAACAAACGGTTTTTACGCCATTTTTCTCTTTTGGTTTCGGTTACATATTTAAATTGTCAGGTAATATAAACGCGCAATATCTTTTAAATTTATCATTAGGATTTGAGTTTTACATAGGGCGCCATTTTACTTTTTTCGGGGAAGCCGGATTATATTATATAGATGATGTGGAATATCATTATGGAGGCGGATTTAAAATCTATCTAAAATAAATCTTAAATTTTAAATATGAATAATTTGTATTACATTGTAATTATATCTAATTTTGCTTATACTTTTCCCAAACCATGATTTTAAAAGCAAATCTGTCAAACATACAAAAATCAAAGAAAATATAAAATCTAATAATTTTAAATTCCTCTCTCCTGAAGATGAAATTTTAAGTATATCCCCAAAGAAAACGTATCAAATGTTATTTTTAAAAACGGGAATAGGCGCTTCTAATTTAATACATTTATCAGAAAATTCAGCAAAACAAAAACTTTTCGCGGTGATGTTAGTGTAGTATTAGGAATGCGTTTTATTTATTTTGTAGAAAAGCTTGGTAAGAATGGCAAAGGTTTATCGCCCAAAATAGTGACGCAGCCATTAAACTTGATTACATTTCGTTAAATTTAATTGCCACATTTATTATTGATAAATTATATTATATCGGCGGTGGAATTTACGCTGCTTATTTATTAAATGCTAAGATTGATTCAGTATCCAACTATAATAGCTTTAATAAGACGGACTTAGGTTTTGTTTTAATTTTTTTTGGGGGGGGGGCAAATAATTTTTTTCAAAAATATTGAAAACTTTTGTAAGCATAGAATTAAAATTTGGAATATTCAATGTGACCAATAAAAATTTTAGCAAAACTAACGACAAACACATTTCACTCTATTCTTTTTTGATAACCACAGGAATTGGAATTTAAGTAAATTAATTTTTCTTAAAGAAATAATATAAATATTTCATAACTTCGTTACCTTTAACGCGTAAAATTAAACGCCTTTTGGATAAACTAAAAATTCGATATATTTTTTCGGGAACATTATAAACTTTAAGAATTAAGTATTTTCCTTCAATTTTATATATGCCTCGTTCAATTTTATCTTTCGAACGTAAGTTTAAACGTTTTTTTAATTTTCCAAAACTCTTTTCCTTTTCAATTATTTTAACGCTGCCGTTTCTATAAAAAATAATTTTATAATAAAAATCATCCGGTGCGTGTTTATATTCGTTTTCAGCTTTAACTTTATATAAAGTCCACTTTCCAATAATTGCTTTTTTCAATTCATTTTCTAAAGTGGATGAATATAAATTGACGTTAAGTATAAAAAAAACAGTTATTAGTGCATATTTTTTTAATTTCATAGAATACCTGACTAATATATTTATATATTAAATATCGGAACGAATTTATATACAAAAAGCGTTTTTCCGGTGTTAAGATATAATATAAAAGAAAAGGAGTTGCAAATATGAAGAAAGTTATATTCATCGCATTTTTATTTTGTTTTATTAACGGAATTATATTTTCTAACGAAGATTTAACATTCAAGCAAAGCAATAAAGGTTTTAAAAATCATATAAGTTTATCAAAAGCAATTTACAAATCTCTTGCTACGGGAGATTTCGCTTTATTAAAGAGCTTAATGATTCCTCCTTCTTTTGCAAATAATTTTAATAAAAAAAAGAAATATTTAAGATATTTAAATAAATATTTAAATAAAATTTTCAATATCAGGATTAAACAATTTAATAAAAATAATTTTCCAAAAGAATATGATAAAGTAAATATTCAAACGGGAAGCATTAAAGCGGAAAATTCAAGAATTGCAGGTACTTATAATTCTAAACAGGTAAAACTATGCAGAAATGTCTATGCGCATTATAACGGGAAAAAAATTCGGTTAATAAGAACTGCAGCAGTTTATAATAACCTGTGGTTTTTGTTAGAATTATAAAAAAGATATTGATTTAATATATATATATATTAAAATATAAAAAAAAATGTTAATAACTTTAAATATATGAATAATAAAAAAAGATTAAACAAAGGCGATTTGTTAAAAAATAGATACGCAATTCAGCGGGAAATTGCAAAAGGCGGTATGGGAGTAACTTATCTGGCTTTTGATAATATAACGCAAAAAAACGTTGTTGTAAAATCGCTTACATTTAGCGAATTAAAAGAATGGAAAGTTTACGAATTATTTGAAAGAGAAGTACAAACCCTTCAAAATATAGACCACCCGAATATTCCGGATTATATTGATAATTTTAAGTATGAGCAAAACTACGAAACGCATTTTATATGTGTGCAGGAATATGTGAAGGGGGAAAATATTGAGCAAGCCATTAACGAAAATAAACGAAAATTTTCTATAGAACGAGTAATAAATATTTTTAAAGACCTTTTGGAAATACTTAAATATATCCATAACGTTCAACCATCAATAATTCACAGGGATATTAACCCTCATAATATTATTTTAGGGAATAACGGAAAAGTATATCTCGTTGATTTTAATGCATCGGGGCGAATAGCGAAAAGCACAATGGCAGCAAGCGGAACATTTGTCGGAACTTTCGGATATATGGCTCAGGAACAATTATACGGAAAAGCATACCCGGCAACGGATTTGTATGCTTTGGCAA
>CAYUYT010000119.1:0-468 GCA_964449345.1 uncultured Spirochaetia bacterium
CTGTTACGGTCGCAATAACCATGAGTCTTGCATCAGCAGGGCTAATATCATTTAGTGCATCTATACCGATTATTCTCGGTGATAATATAGGCACAACAATAACCGCTATTTTAGCAAGTATAGGCACTAACCTAGCCGCGAAGCGCGCCGCAATAGTTCATTCATTATTTAACGTTCTCGGTGCCGTAGTAATATTAATATTTTTAAGCCCGTATATATATTTAATTGATAATATAACCGAAGGGAATGTGCCAATAAACAATAAAGATATAAATTCAAAAATTGAATACTTGTTTAAAGGTAAAAAAGTTACTCCTTTCATAAAGACTGACAACGGATACATAAAATATACACAAAATATGCCGAATGAATACGTTTATATTAAATATAAAAATAATTATATGAAAATTGAAAAATCAAATCTCAGCAATAACATACCGTATATCATGCGGCATGTTGCAAATGCCC
>CAYUYT010000119.1:478-10367 GCA_964449345.1 uncultured Spirochaetia bacterium
TGCCCATACTTTTTTTAATATAGTAAATATGTTGATATGGCTTCCTTTACTCGGTGTATTAACATGGGCTGCTAAAAAAATTTGGCCGGGAGATGAAAAACTACACGAAGAAGGTGAATTCGTTAAACACATTGATAAAAGGATGCTTCAGACTCCACCTATTGCGGTTGCTCAAATACAGGATGAAACAACGAGAATGTTTAAAATATGTAATGAAATGCTGGTTATTAACCAAAAAATGTTAATTAAATACGAAAATAAACTTTTTGACGAATTATATAAGAAAGAAAAAATTGTAAATATGCTTGAAAATGCAATAGCCGAGTATTCATTTTTACTTTTTGATAAGGATATTTCTGAAAAGGAACGCGATATTGTCAATTATTGTTTAAACATAATTCACGAGATAGAGCGGATTGGTGATCATTGTTTTTCAATTGGAGAATCATTTAATTACAAGGCGAAAAACAACGTTGATATGACAAAAGAAGCTATTAAAGAACTTAAAGACCTTTTTAGCATATCCAAAATAATAATGAATGCAGGTATTTCCGTTGTTAATACAAAGCAATCGGATTTGATTTATGAGATAAAAAATCTTGAAGAAAAAATTGATAGTTATAAAGATAAATACCGTAAAAAACATATAAAAAGAACGAATAAAAAAATGTGCAACCCTTCGGCAGGGATTATTTATATGGATACGGTTAATAACTTAGAACGGCTTTCAGACCATGTTTACAACATTGCTAATTTAATAAACGAATAGTTATCAGGTGTGCGATGTAAAATTACGCAAAATTTTTTACAGTATTTTTCAAAAAACTTGTTATGCATCCATATTTAAATTTTTAATCACAATAAAAGTTATATCATCGGATTTATCTGTTGTACCGCACCATTTTTCTATTTCAAGAATCACGTTATCCATTAATTCCCGGATAGGTTTATTTTTGTTTTGTGAGATTAATTTTTCAAGCTTATTTTCACCGTATTCCTCGCCGGCCTTTGAAAACTGCTCAAACAAACCGTCTGTAAATAAAAGAATTTTATCATGGGGAAGAAAATCATTTTGTTTAAGTTCATAATCAGTATCATGTAGAAGACCAATCATTTTTCCGCCTGCATTTAAACGCTTTAACTTTTGTTTTTCAACAATATATTGGTCGGGATGTCCGGCAGAAGAATAGCTTATAATATTTTTATTTAAATTGATGTCAATTATCATACAGGTAAAAAATACGTTAAGATTACTATATTTTTCAGTAAATAAATTATTGAATAACGCTAATACGAGATGCGGCAAACCCGATATAATTTTAATCTTATCGTATTCCGTTTTAATTATCATGGTTGTTAGGGCTGCCTGTATACCGTGTCCCGTTGCATCTGCAATAAAAATTCTGTAATACCCGGGTTTTACTTTATAAATATCGTAGATATCACCGCCTACCTGCATCATAGGCTTAAACGATACGCTAATGTCTATTTCATCATCAATATCAAGTGCTTTTGAAATAACACTTGTTTGTATTTTTTTTGCCATATATAAATCTTCTTTTATCATTCGGTCGGTTTTTGCTTTTTCAGTATTGTCATAATACATAACAAGAACGTTTTCAACATTCTTATCCGTTCCTAATACAGGCGTATAAACGAGGTTTAATATTTGCTCTTTTTTCGTTATATCGGATTTAAAAAGTAAATTATCGATAAAAACCGTTTTCCCGTTTTTAGCATCTTTATACGCTTTATCAAGGCCGGTATTTTTAATACTGTTAAAACTAAGGTAATGCTTTCTGATAACTTCTTTATTATCAAAACCGGATACAATTTCACATGCCGGATTTATATAAATTATTTCATCGTTTTTATCAATGACTTGAATTGCAAAAGGAGAGTTTTCAAGCAAACTTTTGGAAAAAGCACGCTCTTTTTTTATTTCCTGATAAAGCTTAGAATTTCTAACAATGGATGCTATCTGATTGACGAAACGCTTTATTGAATCTAAATCCTCATCAGATAAATAAATGGGTTCTGAATGAGAAGTAAGGAGAAACTCACCAATAACTTCGTTTTCAGAACTAAAAGGGATGTGCAAAGCGGTTTTTATTTTTAACGTTTCTACCACTTTACGGTTTAACTCATCAGTAATCTCCTCGGGATTTACACCGGAAAAATAAAACACTTCATTTTTTAATATACATTCAGCCGCACGGCCGCCCTTTTCAAGATTCAATGGTAAAACCCTGCCCAAAACGTATTCTTCAATATCAGATAAAAATTCAGGCAGGCTATATTTTTCAGCAACGTAATTTTTCCTGTCCGGTGTAACAATAGATAAACCACAGCCTTCAAAACCGTATGTTTCAACTAAATACTTAAAAATCATGTCAAAAATTTCATCAAAATCAAGGCTGCTGTTCATCTGGTTAGTTATAGCGTTTAGATGTTCTATTTCTTCCTTTTTACTCTTTATTTCTTTATAAAGCTTTGAGTTACGTAACGCAAAACCAATCTGATTAACAAAACGCTTTATTGAATCTATATCTTCTTGAGATAAATAAATCTGTTTAGAATGAGAAGTAAGGAGAAACTCACCAATAACTTCGTTTTCAGAACTAAAAGGGATGTGCAAAGCGGTTTTTATTTTTAACGTTTCTACCACTTTACGGTTTAACTCATCAGTAATCTCCTCGGGATTTACACCGGAAAAATAAAACACTTCATTTTTTAATATACATTCAGCCGCACGGCCGCCCTTTTCAAGATTCAATGGTAAAACCCTGCCCAAAACGTATTCTTCAATATCAGATAAAAATTCAGGCAGGCTATATTTTTCAGCAACGTAATTTTTCCTGTCCGGTGTAACAATAGATAAACCGCACCCCTCAAAACCGTATGCTTCAACTAAATACTTAAAAATCATGTCAAAAATTTCATCAAAATCGAGGCTGCGGCTCATTTTATTCGCTATCTCATTGATTGTTTGTATTTCTGCATTCTTCTTTTTTAATTCCTGCATAGTGCGGAGGTTTCTAACTATACCGGCAATCTGCCTTAAAAAACGCTTTATTGAGCCGATTTCCGTTTGTTTAAGTTTAATGTTTGCTTTATGCGATGTTAAAGTAACGGAGCCGATGCAGGCATGGTTTATTAATACCGGAACACTTAAAACGGATTTAACGCTTAATTCTTCAAGAAAATCTTTATCGAGATAATCTTCAAAATTTTCAAAGTATAAAAATTTTTCTTGTTTTATGCATTTAACAAATACGGATTGAGGATTTCGATTTAATAAATACGTTTTACCTAAATATTTGTCAGGACTTTTATTTAAATTATCAGGCAAACGGATTTTTTCAATTTTCAACTTATTACCGTCAGACGAAATAAAACTCAAAAATGCACCCTCAAAACCGTAAATTTTTTCTATATGCTTGCAAATAATTTCAAAAACATAATCCAAATCATCGGAAAGAATTGTTTTATAAAGAATGTCGTTTTCAAGCCGGATTATATCTGTTTTTTTAATTGTATTTTTATTAATGGTACTCTTTTTCATCAATAACTCCACCCGCAATTAACATTTTAAAAAAAAATAACGCGTTGTCAATGAAAATATTATTTATTTTAAATTATTCAATATATATTAGTAATGCTTTACAGAATTATTTAAAATAGATATTATATTTACTAGGTAAGATGCAAAAAAACTTTTTTTTAATATTTAGTATATTATTATTAATCACCTTTGGCGTAAAAAATTCATATACTATGTCTTTAAATAACGGAAAAAACGCTTTTAAGGTAAAAAACATTTATTACTTTAAAGACAAAACAAATAACTTAAATTTTAACAGAATTGTTGAGTTATTCAAAAACGGTAAATTTACTAAAACTCAAGAAGCAATTTTAAAGGGGTTTGATTCGGGGCATTGGTTATATTTTAATATAAATAATAATTCTAATTTTGCTACATGGCTCATTCAGCTTCGTTTAAGAATAACGGAAAATGCTTTTATTTATATTTTAGATAAAAATGACAACATTTTGAAAAGCATTGAATACAGAAACGGTATTTTAAAAAACAAATCTAAAATAACTTCCGTTTTTCCAACTTTTCCATTAAGAATAAAAAAACACGTTAGTTATAAAGTATTTATCAAAGTTAATATATTCAGCAATGCCCCCCTGCCCGTTTACTTATTATCCTATAAAGCGTTTATTAAAAGCGAACGCGAAGATTACATTTTAAACTGGCTGTACATAGGCATAGTTTTATCACTAATCCTGTACAACCTTTTCATCTATTTTTCTACAAAACTAAAAGCATTTTTATTTTACTTTTTGTTCGGGGCATTTTGGCTTATATATCACATCTTTTTTTACAGCATTGCATTAAAACACGTTAATTCTCTATCATTTTCAACTAACTATACTTTAATGATTGTATTCGGCACTGCAGCTACTCTAATGCTCGTGTTTTTTGCAACGCATTATCTAAACTCCCAAAAACACTGCCCGCGTTATACTAAAATTCTCACAATTTCAATGAGTTTTGCTACAGTTTTTATGATAATACTCTCCTCGATAAACTACAAAGTTGCCAATGTTATTGCGATGAACATGGTATTTGTTTTCGTTGCCGCTGTTATGGGGCTTGCAATAACAGTTTATAAAAAAGGATATAAACCCGCTATATACTTTATAATTGCTTTCACCGTGCATTTTATCGGGATGATACTTTTTTTCTTATACGCAACGCAAATACTTGCATTTGAAAGGTTTTTTATAAATGCTCCTAAAATATCGAGTGCAATTCAAATGATTATTTTCTCACTCGGACTTGGAAATATTATAAACGAAATAAATAAAAAAAACCGGCGGATGCAGGAAAACGCAAGAATTGAACTTGAGCATAAAGTTGAAGAAAGGACAAAGGAACTCGTTGTTGCTAAAGAACAAGCGGAAACGGCTTCGCGTGCTAAATCAGAGTTTCTCGCAACTATGAGCCATGAATTACGCACCCCGCTAACAGCCATAAACGGTTTTTCAAAAATACTTTTTGAAAAATTGAACAACAAAACTTTTCAAGAATACGCTAATATTATTAATGTTAGCGGTAAAAATCTTCTATCAATAATCAACGATATTTTGGACCTTGCGAAAATTGAAGCGGGAAAAATTGACCTACTGTATATAGGGTTTGATTTAAAAGTACTTCTTGAGGAACTTGAAAAAATATTCTCAATAAAATTAAAAAATAAAAAGATTGATTTTAAAGTTGAAACCCAAAAAGACCTTCCCGATGTATTAATTTTAGACCATACAAGAATACGTCAGGTTTTACTTAACGTTGTAGGAAACGCGGTTAAATTTACCAAAGAGGGTTATGTCAAAGTTAAATGCGAGTGGAAAGTAAATAATACGAATACATCAACAATCGATATTACAATAATCATTGAAGATTCAGGTCTTGGAATACCAGAGGATAAACTTGAAAGCATTTTTAAACCTTTTGAACAATTGGAACGAAATAAAAATTTCGGAGGAACGGGTTTAGGGTTACCCATTTCAAGAAAAATTTTAGAAGCAATGAACGGCAGAATTTATGCAAAATCAAAACCGGTAAAAGGAAGCGTGTTTTACATTGAACTTTATCAAGTTGAAAAAGGCGCAATATCTACCTCAAAAGATAAAAAAATTATGTCTCTGCCCGATGATATGGATTTTAACAACGCAAAAATATTATTAGTCGAAGACAACGGCTTTAACATAGAACTCGTAAAAGCAATTTTAGAACCATTAAACGCACAACTAACCGTTGCGAATTCAGGCGACAATGTTCTAAGAATGTTAGAAGAATCAAAACCGGATTTAATAATTATGGATATGAAACTACCAGGTTTAGACGGGTATGAACTCACTGAAATAATTAAAAAAGACAAACAACTAAAACACTTACCCGTTATTGCCTTAACAGCACAGACATTAGATGACGAAAGACAAAGAATTATGGATGCAGGATGCGATGTATTTCTCGCAAAACCAATAGATAAGGATAAATTTCTGCACACCCTAGCCGGTTTTCTTATTCACGGTAAAAACCAAAAATAGAAATCATTATTAAAACAATTCCTGCTGAAACACAAGGGGTTTGCCGTTTAAATCAAAAATATGCTTTGCGTTAACCAAATCGAGAAAATCCATGATTTCCGAATAACTTGAATGCTCGGAATAGGGAACGTGATATATTTTTCCCTCATAGTTTTTCTTGCCCACTCCCCAGCCGCGCGGAATTATTATTAAAAAATCACCCGTATCAAGTTTGCTGTAAAAGTAACCTAGAACAGGCATGTTATAAACGTAAAAACGCGTTTCTTCTTTATTCTTTGTGAAGAAATCCTCCATACCCATTATTTGATAAAAACGGTATTTTTTGGGCGGTGCATAAATCTTTGTTTTAAACTCACGCGCGATTTCAATAAATATTTTTTCCTTGCCAATATTATACGTTCCGATTACAACGGTTTTATCAGGATATTTATATGCAATATCGATTATGGTTTCAATACTTTGCTCCTGCGTAGGAAATTTATACTCCGGGCTTAAATACGTATTATCAAGGTACACGGTATCCACACCTGCGAACAAATCAGCGTGCTTTTCAAATTTTTTGTGATAACGAAAATCCCCGGTAAAAAGCGTTTTATGGTTTTCACTTTCAATTAAATACATGTATGCGCCCGGGCAGTGATTTGCATCAATAGCCGTTATTTCATACCAATTGCCGTTACTAATTACCTTAACGGGGGATTTCTGCTCTAATTCTATTACGTGTTTGCCTTTTAATTTTGATACATGATGCAATAAGTTTTTCGTTATGGCTGAAGTATACAAAGAACCCTTAAACCACCGACGCGAAAGCCCTGCTGTATGGTCGGAATGGAAATGAGAAAGAAAAAAATGCTTTCCGTCATTTTTAAAATAGTCAAAATGTATGTCCGTGCCGGGTAAATTCATGAGCCGCCTTTGACATCCGCAGGTTTATCCCCGTAATCATTTAAAGCGTTTTCATCTGCACCGTGCTTAACGAGGAATTCTACCATTTTAGCCATATTCTCCCTGTAGGCAAAGTGCAAAGGCGTTGAATTATCTATATTTACAGCGTTTATATTTGCACCGTATTCAAGTAAAATTTCACCTGTTTTAATATCTCCGTACTTTGCGGCATAGTGTAAAGGCGACATAGAACCTTCAGGCTCAACCTCAGCACCTAATTCAAGCAAAAGTTTTGCCATATTAGGCAAGCCTGAACTCGCTGCACCGTGCAAAGGCGTAAACCCTACTTCGGAAGCGAAATCTAATTCTGCGCCGGTTTTAATCAACAGTTTAACTATGTTTTCATGATTGCTTACAACAGCAATTCTAAGAGGGGTTTCCCCCCATGTATCACGGGAATTTATATCAATTCCCGTTTCAATGATTTCCTTAACTTTGTCAATATTTCCTTTACGTATTTGCTTAATTAATTCTTCCATTTTTTACCCCTTAAAATTATCAAACAACGAAAAAACGACCACCGAATTTCTCTACCCTGCCCCTGCAATAAGCATCGACTACAACGGGATAAATCTCCCGTTCTGCCTGTACTACTTTTTCTGAAATAGTATCCACGGTGTCTACCGGTAAAATATCCACGCTTTTTTGGGCAATAATTGGCCCGGCATCGTATTCGTTGTTAACAAAGTGCACGGTACACCCCGTTACCTTTACACCGGATTTATAAACAGCCTCATGCACTTTTCTCCCGTACATATTTTTACCGCAAAATGCGGGTATTAATGCGGGATGGACATTTATAATTTTATTTTCATATTCCAGCGGAACAATGTAATAAGACATAAACCCGCCCATTACAACGAATTGCGCACCGTGTTGTTTTAACGTTTTGGTTATTTCTGTGCTATAACTCTGTACATCGTTTTTATACTTTGCATACTCAACCACCCTAGCAGGGATACTGTTATTTTTTGCGCGGGTTAAACCGTAAGCATCATCTTTCGATGAAATTACAACGCAAATATCCGCGGGCGTATTAAGCTCTTTCATTTTCCCGATTAGATTTTCAAGTGTGCTACCCGAACCGGATAAAAGAAAACCTATCTTCATTTTTCCCTCTGATGATATTTGTTATAATGGTAAGGATAAACCGTAAAATCAAAAGTCTGCGTTTCACCTCCCGCTTCAATTGTCATAAACCAATTAATGTCAACGAGTTCACCTTGATAAGTAGGCGGGGCATCAGTTTCAATTATAGAATCAACGGAAACGTTATCAGTATCCGTGTAATCTTCATAAATATAAACGCGTTTTTCTTCGTTTACTTCGTTTTTAATATAACACCCTATTGATACGGTTATAATGTCGAAAGTTTTCATTAGTTCAAGATTAAGTCCAACGGGTTTGCCGATTTCAGCGGAAAAACCGCGTTGCTTTGTTTTCAATAAATGCAAATTTTTAATCCTCCTGCCTTAAAAGGATTTCCGGCTTAACATCAATAATGCGTGAAATATCATACGGCTTTGTTCCCACAAATACAACGAGTTTAACGTACCAAAAAATGGCGTTGTAATGTCCGTAAAATGTAGACATTTTACTAGGTGGGATTAATAAAACACCCCTAAGAAAGTGCTCTTGCTTAAAAGTCTCCCCCGAACTTATGACTTTAGTATCTTCATAAATTATTTTATCCAGCACTTTGCCGTGTGAAACCTGTGCGTTCTCTGTTAAAACTAAAGATATTTCTATCTTATCAATGGTAATACTTGAAACAGGGTTTATTTCCACGTTATAATTAACGTTTTCGTTTAATACGTATTCGTCTTTATCAACGTGCAACTCAATAGCTTCTAAAATTCTCATTTTCAAATGTTTAAAATAAAAAACCAAAGACGTTCCCAAAAGTCCGATGATTAAAATACCGTATCCGGTTAAAAGGTGAAACGCGTTTTTCTGCGTCCATAAAGTATATACTTTCAATATTAAAGCAATTAGCATTATAACGAGAAGTGCAAAAACACCGCGTCTTGAGCCAATATTTACAAGGCGGAAATTTACAACGTAAAACAAAGATAAAACAGCGAATAGTGCCAGAAATACGGTTTTCGCGGTCAAAGGTTTTGTGTCAATATAGTGAAAACTTGCATATAAAAGCACGCTAAATAAAATAAGCGGTACAAAAGTTTTTAATAATTCTAGTCCCGGTCTCTTATCCATAACAAATATTAATATAATATATACACGTCTTTGTTAAAAGAGAATTTTAATTAAATATGATATAAAAAGAATTTCTAAAAATGCAGGTAGCATAAATTTAAAAACCGCAAAACTTTTAACGGATCTGCGGTTTTATTATAAAAGCAAATATTGCTTAAACTCTAATTTTTATTAAAGCTATCTACGGAATTATCTAGGACGTCGGGTCATGCGGCCGCCGCTTAAAAAACGCGTTAAGCACCCGTTATATCGTGATAACTCACATTACTAAAAAGTATTTAATTTTCGTTGAAAAAGATATCAACGCAAAGCGTTTAATAAAGGCAACGCCATAATAAATATAAAGCTTGTGTTTACGCCTTGCTTTTTTTTACCGTCCCTTGCCCGCAAAAGTAGGATAATAGTCATTAGCCGTATTATCCGTTAAACGCGTTTGGCCTGAACCGTCTGCATTCATAACGTAAATCTCAAAGGTCGGTGGCGGACCAGGTTCGCGTAAGCTTGCAAATGCGATTTTTGCGCCGTCCGGAGAAAAAGCAGGACTGCTGTCATTATACGTATTATCAGTTAAACGCGTTTGGCCTGAACCGTCTGCATTCATAACGTA
>CAYUYT010000120.1:0-10356 GCA_964449345.1 uncultured Spirochaetia bacterium
TTAGTATTGATGTTATAAGCCGAATAACCGGGCTTTCCGTTGAAGAGATAGAAAATTTGTAATAAAACTTAGTCCTCAATTAACGCGTTAATTTAGTAAAATGTGTAGCAATTAAAAACGCGAAATATTCGAAAGAAAAATTAACCATGTATGATACCAAGAACGTGTAAAGCTTTAATTCTATTGATTGTTACATTATAAAATTTTTCATGAAAAAGAAAAGCCTATATTTGATTTATGAATTTTGGTTTTGCTTTAATACTAACAAGTTCTATACGTTCTACATGTTAAAAACCACTAAATAACGTAGATGAAGAAAAATATAAAAAATACTTACACTACCTGACCACTGGCACATATCAATATTCGAATAAATTTTAGTATAAAACAAATCTTACATTATTATATCATAGGCAGTTATAAAAATTGATTTACATCTGAAATTTCCGTTATAATTTCAAGAAAAGCTTGCTCAAGTGTTTCTTTATCGTTTTTGTTTTTATCTTTTTTGATTACTATCTGATATTCGCCCTCGAATTCAAAAAAAGTAAATTTTTCAAAATCTATTTCGGAAATTATTATTCCTTGCTTATCTATTGCATCTTTTTCAGATTTGTGTTTGTGGTCCAAAACGTACATTGTTGCATCGTGTAAATCCTCAACAATTGTAAGGGCATTATCTTCGTCTTTAAGATCATAAAATTCATCATCAGAAAATAAATCAACGGATTCGTTTTTTTTGCTTTGCTCTTTATCTGAAATATATTCAGGAAGCCGGACATCTGTGTCTTCTTGCTTTTTTATTATATCTTGCAAACTTTCACCAAGATGGTGTTTTTTAGGCCTTTTCATAAGCTAAAACCTCCTGAGCTAAACTTCTGTAATCTTCAGCGCCTTTACATGATTTTGAATAAAACGTAATGGGTTGACCATAACTCGGCGCTTCCGCTATTTTTATATCTTTCCGAATTTTAGTATTAAATAGTTTTTGTCCGAAATGTCCGAGAATTTCGTTAAGAACCCGACGGTTATGCGTTGTATGTATTTCAACTATAGTAGGTAGTATCCCCATAATAGCGAGTTTGGGGTTTGCTTTTGCTTTAATTTTATTAATAAATTTTATTATTTGAGCTAAACTATCCATTGATAGAAAGTGTTGTTGCATGGGGATAATAACTTTATCCGCAGCAGCAAGAGCGTTTATGGTCATTAAGCTTACCGAAGCGGGAGTATCTATTATTATAAAATCAAAATCGTTTTTAACTTCATTGAGTTTATTTTTGAGAATAAAGCCGCTTCCTTTTTGGTCTGAAAGTTGCGTTCCCATATTTTCCATTTTATAATTAGCCGGCAGTAATTTCATTCCGTTAAAAGGCAGTTCAACAGCTACTTCATGAACGCCTATGGAAGGGTTAGTAAAAATGTCATGTATACTTTTATTATTTTTATACGGTGATTTGCCTAAGGCAGTTGTTGCATGCCCCTGAGAATCCAAATCAACCACAAGCACCTTTTTATCCTTTTCCGCTAGGGCTGCTGATAAATTTACCGAAGTCGTTGTTTTTGCGCTACCGCCTTTTTTGCTCGTTATTGCTATAATTGCACCCAAATCTAGTTCCTTGTTCTTACTATTGAATATATTCTATATTTTTTTCTAAGGATGTCAATTCTTTTTTAAAAAAGTTTACATTGAATTGTTAATCATTTTGATTTTACATAGAGATTTTTTTATATTACAACAAGAAGGTAAATATGAAAGAAAAAATAGTTAAAGTTGGCTTTTGCCAGTATGATGTCATTTTTGGCAACAGAGAAAAAAATCTGGAAAAAGTTTATTCGTTGTTAAGAGATAAGGAATTCGATATTATGGTGTTGCCGGAGTTGTTTACAGCAGGATATTTTTTTAAACAACAAAGAGAAGTTGATGATTTGGCAGAGCCGGCCGGCGGGGTAACTGTTGATTTTTTAAAAAAGCTTTCAAAAGAAAAGAATGCTTTTATTTTTGCCGGTTTTCCTGAAAAAGCTGACGGGGGTGTTTATAATTCAAGCGTGCTCGTAGGTTATGACGGAACAGAAGAGTATTATAGAAAAGCGCACTTGTTCTTTAATGAAAAAAAATTTTTCAAAAAAGCAAATCAAAAATTTGTGGTAAAGGATTTAAAACTGAAATCAGGAAAAGAAATTAAAGCCGGTTTGATGATTTGTTTTGATTGGTTCTTTCCCGAAGCCGCGCGAACTCTTGCTTTAAGCGGCGCACAAATACTACTACATACTGCAAACCTCGTTATGCCATATTGCCCTGATTCAATGCCAACGCGGTGTATTGAAAATCAGGTTTTTAGCGTAACTTGCAACAGGATCGGAACAGAATTTCAGGGCGATGAATCACTTTCTTATATAGGCCGCTCCGTTATTGTGAATAACAAGGGAAAAGTGCTATCCCAAGGCAGTGAAAATAAAGAAAACGTTAACGTCGTGGAAATACCGGATATTGACGACGCAAAAGATAAATTCATTAACCCGTTTAATGATATTTTTGCAGACAGGCGAACGGATTTATACAAATTAAATTAATATTAGTCTCCAGAGCATTATCCATTAGTTCAAAAATGATACCTTTGATTGCGGTACATAAAAATTGTAAAATCATTGTCAAGATAATCATGGCGGTACTGAATAAAAGGCGTTAATTTTGAACAATATTCTAAAATTTTAATTGGGTCATAATTATATAAAATTTCTTCTTTGAATCGGGCAGTTTTACTTAGTAAATTGAATCCAAATGCAACGCGGCAATGTGAATAAAGCGTTTTTATTGCCTGTCTAACGAGTTTTTCCATATCCCCGATTACAACGTTAAGCGCGCCGCAGCAGATAACGTAATCGAACTTTTGATCCGGTTTGAAAGTTAATAAATCGCCTTGAGTAAAATTAGCAGAGGGGTGTTTTTTGCTTGCCTGCTCAACAAAATCATCCAGCACATCAACGCCGAGATAATTAAAATCTTTATAGCCCCTATTTACAAGGTATCCGTAAAAGTCGCCAAGCCCCGCTCCAATATCAAGAATGGATGACCGGTTTAAGTTTCCTATGGAACTGAAAATATCGTAACGAAGGTGTTGGGAATCTTCACTGCGCCAATGCAAAGCTTCTGCGTTTTGCGGCCCGAAAACTTCAAGCATTCTTCGAAATAGTTTATTAGATTTTTCAATATCAAATTTCAAATTTATCTCCAATAGTTTTAAATAGGTTTATAAGGAAAAATTTTCCCAATTTTATACATGAGGTATTTTATTGATTTGGCAAATTTGCCCAAATCATGTTTAATATGTTCCATAAGCGGCTCATGGTGCGTTTCAATGTAATTTGCAAGCTTGGCAATTTCACCGTGGTCCAGCCAAACGCTTTTACAGTTTTGACAAATATCAATTATTATGTCGCTGTCCCATGAAAAATGATGTTGTTCCATTTCCTTTAAACATTCCGGACATTTTTTTTTCTCTTTATTTTGTTTGCTGTACCCCTCATAATTAGGGTCATCAATTACATTTGCATATTTTTCCGGTTCGGAAGTTAATTCTTTAAACATTGACTCTTTAACGTAAAAAGAACCACAACCTTCACATTTCATAACGATAACGTCTTCGAAATCAACTTTATCAAAAGTCCCGCTACAATAAGTACATTTCATTTTTCAATCCTTAAATTTTATTTCCCAAAAGGGTTATTTATTCTCATATGCTAATATTTTACGCTTGAATAGTTCCGGGCGTTTATTAAATATTTTTAATGCTTCTTGAAGCTGAATATCCCATTCAAGGTCAAATACAGGTGGCATGTCCGTTTTATGTAATTCATTATAAATCATTTTTGCAAGCAACCTTATAGGTATGGGTAAATTTTGCTTTTGTAATCTTTTATGAAAAGCTTTTATATGACTTGTATTAGGTTTCCGTACCCGTTTCACAAACTTTTTAACTAAATCTTTTTTCGATATTATTCTTTGCGCTAAAATTTCTTCAAGTGTATAGTCTTTTGTTTTTATTTCAAAATCCGGTTTAATGCCTTTTTCATGGATTAAGCGCCCCGCAGCAGTATAGTAATACGCTGTTGTGAGCTTAAGACCGAACTCTTCGTCACCGCTGGCAAGTTGTATAACGCGTTGTACACTGCCTTTGCCATAGCTTTTTAGCCCTACGACCACGCCTCTGTTTGTATCTTTTATTGCTCCGGCAACAATTTCCGACGCTGATGCGCTGCCTTTATTTATTAAAACGATTAAAGGTGTGTGTCGGCACGCGGTATTAAAAGAGTGTGCATAAAATACCTGATCATCGATGCTTATTCTACCTTTTGAAGATACTATTCTTCCTTTGGAAATGAATAAATCAACTATATCAGCCGCTTTTCCTAAATATCCGCCCGGGTTATTACGTAAATCAAGAACAAGTTTTTTCATTCCTTTTTTGTATAATTTTTTAAGCCCCCTTCGCATATCCACTACAACGTTGCTTTGAAACTGTATTATTCGGATATACCCCGTTTTATTGTCTATCATGTCGTAACGTATTGAAGGTATTTTAATAACATCCCGTGTAATAGTTACTTTAAAAGGTTTTGGCGCTCCCTGTCGTACAATAGTAATTGTTACCTTTGTGCCACGTTTGCCGCGCAGTTTCGTAACCGCCTCGGTTAGAGTAATTCCTTTCGTTGGCTTGCCTTCGATTTTATAAATAATATCATTTGGGTGTAAACCCTCTTTCCATGCAGGGGAACCCTCAATAGGCGCAATTACAGTTAACATATCATCTCTAATACCAATGTGAATACCGAGCCCTTCGAATTTACCGTCTAGGCTTTCCCTTAATTCCTTCCATATTTTTGGTGATAAAAACGAGGTGTGCTGGTCGTCTAAACTTTTTAATAATCCCTCAATAGCGCCGAAATATAAGCTTTTGGCTTTTGCTTTTTTCGGGTCTACATAATTATTTCTGACTATTTTTAGAGTTTGTTCAAATATCCTGCCGTATAAAAACATATTGCTTGTACGGTTGGATGACATGGTGTCGGTTAAGTATAATGATGAAAATAGTATTACAGTTAAAGTTAATACTGCTATCCATATATATCGTTCTTTATTTTTCATTTTTTTACCTTTATTATTTAAAGAATAAATTTCTAATCATAAGTATAAAATCGCCTTAAAATATTGTCAAGCCCTTCATAAAAACGGTGTGTTTTCTTGACATATTTTCGGATAAAAGCTATAATAGTTATTAACACTTTAAAAAAAAATAAGGTTTCATAAAAAAAGGATTTTTTATGAATGTTGAAAATTTAAAAAATAGCGTTGCTGTTGCATATTTCACTCAAGTAAGAAGCCAGCAGCAAGCTGTAAAACAGATGCTTGAGCTTGGCGAAAACATGAAAGCAAATTTTGATCGCGTTGCTTCTAAGTTTTCATCTCAATATATGGCTTCGGGAGCAGTTAGCGAGAATATGCATTACTATAATCTTGCTACTTCGGCTTATGAAAAAGCACATTCATGGGACCCGTCAAATTTCGGCGCTATACAAAAAGTTACTTTGATTAACTTAAAAGTTTAATGTTTTAAAATATTTTAGCCGTTGTTTGTTTTAATAGTATTTTCATTATACGTTTTAAAACCAAAAAAGATAAAATCCCCGCGCATATATTCGCTAGAGCCATTCCTGCAAAAACACCTTTTACTTTAAATAAATATGAACCTAATAATGCAAGGGGAACGTATAAAACGAACATCTGGAAAAAAGTTAAAACTATCGAATGTATTGGTTTCTGCAAGGAATATAAAGCGGCTCCGCATATTAAATGAATACCCTGTAAACCGTAGCCTATGGGAACGATTTTAAAAAAAACTTGAATTGTTTTAATTACTTCTGCGTTTTTATTAAATAAGGGGCCTAAGTATTTACCGGTAAAAAATAATAACGCGAACATAAACATACCGTAAAAAAAAGTAAAAGCTGTACTAAGATTTATTCCTTTAAAAACGCGTTTATAATTTTCGCTCATCCAGTTTTGACCTACAAACGGATTAATTACAGTTGCAAGGGATAGGGGAATAGTTAACGTGAAAAACTCGATACGCAAACTGACTCCGAAAGCCGCCACGGTTTCTTTCCCGTATGAAGATAAAATTGAAGTGATTACGCCTATACTTAAAGGCAGAATTATACGCGTGCCCGCTGCCGGAATGCCTATGAAAAGAATTTTTTTAAATGAGTTAAATATTATCTGCAATTTTTCCTTTTTAAATAGAATTAAGTTTTCCCTTTTAATTAAAACGTAAAAAGCAACGATTAGGGTAAATGCCCTTGAAATTACTGTGGCCGCCGCCGCGCCTGCAAGTTCCATACGCGGAAAAATCCATACGCCGAAAATTAGCAAAGGGTCAAGAATTGCGTTTAAAATTGATGCAAAAAGCATGATAAGGCCGGGTATTTTCATATCTCCAAGCCCGCGGATTATATTGTTTCCAACCATAGGTACAACGACAAAAATCATTCCGGGATACCAAACGTACATATATTTTTTTATATGGATTATTACTTCTTTATCCGCTCCCATTAGCGAAAAAAGCGGTGTTATTGTAAACATTCCTGCTATGATAAAAATTATTACGATTAACCACCCCAAAAGGATGCTGTCCGTAGCAAAGCGTTTTACGTTAGAAATATCTCCGCTGCCTATAGCCCTTGCTATTAATGCAGATGTTCCGATTCCAATGCCTAATGCAATCGAGCTTATTGTAAAAACAACGGGTAGTGTATAACTCATTGCGGCTAAATGCGTTGTTCCTAGCTGTCCTACGAAATATGTGTCAACAATGTTAAAGCCGATCATACTTATTATACCGAAAAACATGGGTAATGTTTGGTTTATTAACGTTTTCCCAACGCTTCCCTTTGTTAGCCTTGGTCGATTGCTATGTTTTTGTGAAAGCGTCATTTATTTTCCCTGCGTAAAGTATTAATAGTTTTTAAAAATAGTATTAGCCGTTTAATATCCAAAACTAAAAAAAATTTTTAATTTTTTTTGTTAAGTGAAAACAAGGCGGCTTTATAACAACCGCTTATGTTGATTTTATTAAAGTGAATTTCAAAATATATAGATTATTGATTAATTTGGTTTTATGCGAATTAATACTAATTAGCGTTAAAATCAGGCACTTTATTATATTTTAATCCCTTTGATAAAGGAGAAAATCCCCCTAAATCCCCCTTCAAGTAAAGGGGGACTTGAAGAGGAGAAATCCCCCATACCCAAACTTTTACTAATTCTCCCTCTTTACTTAAAGGGGGTTGGCGGAAAAAACGTGTGGAGAAAAAACCCGGGGGATTTCTCTTATTCTCAACTCTGCGCCCTCGGCGTTCTCTGCGGTTATGTTTTCTTTCTTATTCTTACCTTCCCGGTGTTCAACGTGTTTCGTGGTTATGCGTTGTCTTCGTTTCGTAAGCATAACGTTTTATACATTACTCTATGATTAAAGTCAAGGGTTTTCCCGTTTTCTCCCCCCCGGTATAAAGAAAGAAGATGATAAACCACAGAGCCACAGAACGCACCGAGATATTAAAGTAAAAACTTAGCTTGAGTTTAGAATCAAAGTTATTTCTTTAAATTTTTTATTTAAAATTGAACATAAAAAACGCTTCAACCCTCTTGCGTCTCCTTCATGGTTAATTTTCTATTTCTTTTAAACTGCGCAAGGCCCGAACGGGAAACAGACGTAGCAGCAAACCTGAGTGTTTGCAGTGAGAAAGGCTTTACAACGCATTAATAATAAACAAAATCATAAACCTAACTCTTTCTTTACTTGCTGGTGTTCCAACCAATTATTATTTTCCATTTCTTTTACTGCTTCTAGAGCTTCTTTATTTTCTATGTATTCAATAAATTCAAGGTAATAATCATAATCAATTATAGCAGCAACGGGTTTTCCGTTTTGTTTAATAAATTGGGTTTCAATCATTATATGCATCCTTTCTGTGATTTATCGTTGCAACACGCATAGTTTTGTTTTCTATGTAAAAGATAACGCGATAATTGCCTTTGCGTAAACGTAAAAATCCTTCTAGCCTGCCTTTAAGTTTTTTTATATCAAAATTCCCTTCTGGATTATTACAATATTCTTCTATAATATTTAAAATATCTTCAGCGTGTTTTTTATTACTTTGAGCAATTTTTTTAAGCTGTTTAAAAGCTCTATTTGAATACCTTATTTCCATAAAATTATTGTATCACATTTACGCGTTATTATCAATAATTTTAAATGCTATAAATATAAAAATACGCCCCTCTTGCAGGTATCACCGATAGCCTTGGTTTATTTCCATGTGCGCTACGTTGCCTACCGTGTCAGGCGTAAAAACGCCTTCATGGTGCGCAACGTGTTTCGTGGTTATGCGTTGCCTTCGTTTCGTAAGCATAACGCACATTATCATGAATCACGCGTTAAAGTCAAGGGTTTTATTCGTATTCTCCTGTATACATAAGAAGATTAAAACCGCAGGGACCGCAGAGTACGCAGAGAGTACAGAATTATGAGCGAACCTATGTGTTTGCGGTAAAACCGGGGGATTTCTCTTAATTTAATTCTAATTTCAGCGCCTTTTCAATGTGTTCCTTATTAAACTTAGACGGCGGGCTAAAAACTTTGCCTTCTCGTTTGGCTTTGCGGTATATTCTGATAAACCGCCTTTCATCTCTATAGTGCTCTTTGATGTTCGTGCCTAAAAGCGGAATACCGAAAGTTGATTTTCTTTCTTTTGGTATATATTTCAATATGATTTCATCTGATGAAATGTATGAAACATTTTTGTTTTTAAAACCTGTGTCTCTCATTACATTTAAATTTTTATCAATCCTTTGTAGATAAAAATGTGAATAGGAAAAATCTAAATCTGCCAAACCTCTCCTTTTTATTTCTTCTTTTTTATTCTCATAAATTTCATCATACTTTTTTCTATATTTTTCCTTTAACACTATTACGCTAGTTACATTGTAACTATAAGCCGCGGGTGTGGCGCGGTTATATTTATAATTCGCCATTTTCGGAGATATATAACCAATTGCAAAACAAGACAGCTCGCCCGGCCTTACACCCATTCTTTTTAAATCGACAATCATATTCATACTACCGTTTTTATGCCCAGGCGCATATACACCGCGTATAGTGTCAATGTATAATTTTACCTTGCCATTCTCATCAACGAGAATACCGCGTTTAATACCACGGTTAATTTTTGAAAAAACTTCAACAGCGAGAGAATCTTTGATACCGTCTCCGTCAATATCCCAATGCCAAATTACTTTATAAGGAGTATCCTTAAAATATTTTTTGAATTGTGCTAATGCATTCTTCGATTTTACTTTATAAAATGACCACTTAGGGCCAAAGTAAGCAAGATAATCCAAGTAAAAGTCATTTTTAACGCCACGAGGTGCTTTTATAGAATCTTTCAATTCTTTTTTTTCATGCTTAGTCCAAAACTTTTCATTTTTATTTTTATTATTATTTTTGCACGATATTAATACCGTTAATACTAAGCTTAAAATTATTATAATTTTCTTCATGATATTTATCCTTATTTTTTTATATCTTTTTTTAATTTTTCAAAATTAATTCTTAAAGGATACACAGTACAATTTTGCTTTTTTAAAGATTTTAAATATCCTTCAAGTAGAACATTATTCACTGTTTCTCCCCCATTTTCATTACCAGAGGTCGTAATAACGTATCTCTTGCCGTTCTCTTCGTATACACTCACAACGTGATCTTCGGCACCGCCATTATTTCTATCTATTACGATTATATCTCCGGCCTGTAATTGGTCTTTTCTTATCGGTTCTGACCAATTAGCACTACGTATTCCAGCTACATTTCTTTCATTTATATTAAGCCCCGTTGATTCTCTTAAAGCATGCATTATTCCCCCGCAACAATCAAAACCTATATAATTTCCATTTTCGTCTTTGGTTGAAGGGTATTTACTATCTTTGCAAGAATTTATGTTTCCTCCGCCAAGGACATATGGTTTTCCTACTATCGTATTTTGCAATTCATACAAATAATTATTCTTAAGTATCTTTTCTGCCTCCGGTGTGTCCCATTTCCCTTCTGGAAGCGGCAATTTCTTGCTGCCTAATTCATCTCCAGCATCCCAATCAGAATCGTCTCTTCCGCTGTCCTGCGTGTCTTGCGGGTTCTCATTCGGTATCATATCGCCTTCGTTGCTTATAACCTGTGTCGGACGCTGGCCACTGTAATCAACGGGCGGGGTTTGCGTTTGCTCGCCCGTATTCTGCGCGGTTTG
>CAYUYT010000121.1:0-10353 GCA_964449345.1 uncultured Spirochaetia bacterium
ATTGACTAACCCTTTGATAAAAAGGTTCATTTTTTTATAATTGAACTTTTAAAGTTGGTGAAATTCGTATTTTTTCACATTTTTTTATCAACAACGTCTAAAACATCTCTAACACGTATATCGCGCATTTCTTATAGCTTGCAGTTATTGAATTTCATAAATCAGGGTAAAATATTTAGAAAAATACTGAAGGATTTTAACAAAAATTGAAATTTATAAAAAAATTATTGACATGTTTTTCAACTAGTATATAATTAATAAATGATAAATACAGTTTTTTATTGATGTAAAACATGTCAGAAAAAATTAGATTAAAAACCGGTGATATAGTTGAAAATCGGTACACTATTATTTCACTAATCGGTCAGGGTGGATTTGGAAAAACATATCTAGCAGAAGATAAAACAACGGGTAGTCACGTTGCTTTAAAAGTGCTGTATTTTAGTGAAATTGAAAACTGGAAAAAACTTGAATTATTCGAAAGAGAAATTTCAGTTTTACAAAACCTTGACCATAAATTTATCCCTAACTACATTGATAGTTTTGAAACCAAACTTGATAATGAAACTTTGTTTATATTAGTGCAAAACTATGTCAAGGGAAACAATCTATACGATTATATAAAAAGCGGAAAAAAAATAAGTTTAGAAAAAGCAATCAGCATCTTTGAGAAACTATTAAAAATCTTGAAATATATTCACGGTTTAAATCCAGCAATTATCCACCGCGACATAAACCCGAAAAATATTATACTTGATGAAAACGATGATGTATATGTATATTTAGTTGACTTCGGTGCAGTAGGACACATTGTAGCAACGACAATTGCGGCCGCGAGATCAGATACTTTTGTGGGCACTTTAGGATACATGCCTCCCGAACAGTTGTTCGGAAAAGTTACGAAGGCATCGGATATTTACTCCTTAGGTGTAACCCTGCTTTTTATACTAACGGGTAAAGAACCGCATGAATTTGAGATGATTAAACTGCAACTTGATTATTATTCATTCGTTAGTATTCCTGAATATTTGAATGTTATCTTAGACCTTATGCTTGACCCTGAACCCGAGGATAGAATCGCGGATGCTGAAGAAATACTAAAATTATTAAAAAACAAGAAAATTGAAAAAAAAGAGGAAAAGAAAGAATCCGAAGAAAAAAATAAAAAAGCCATACAATACTCGAATATATCAAAGAAAAACTATAAAACAGTTATAAAGAACATTCCTGAACCTAATAGATCTTTATCAATTAAAACAAGAATAACAACGAACCGATTCGGGTTTTACGGTAAACTAATACTTGCAGCGGGTATTTTCCTTATGCTATTTTTAATCGGGACTAGATTTTTAGCTTCTTATAAATTAAACAGAGTAGACGCGAAAACCATGGGAACGGTTGTGATGAGACGCTCTACTGCCACAAAAGTATCAGGAAAGAGAATATACAAAGTATATTTTAGGTTTACTCACAACGATAAAGAATACTTTCAATATTCATTTTCAAGGGATTCAAACTTGAAAAAAGGGTCGTGGGCTGAAATTGAATATATAAAAGAAAATCCGGCATTTTCCCGAATAGCCGGGGCAAGCTACAATTTCTTTGGAAAGGTATTTCCAATAATTATTTTATTAATATTTTTCGTTGCAGGTACAGTGCTTTACGCATTGGGAATAGCTCTGGGAAAGAGAAAATTATTAATATTGTATAAAAAAGGCGTTATAAAAAATTCAGGTATTTTAAATAAAGAAAAAACCGGGCATGATGAAATTGTATATTCTTACTCATTTACTAATAAAAACGAAGAAAGAATCCAGGCTACATACATTTCCGAAAACAATCTCGGTAATAAGGGAAGCCTCGTTCCAATTATTTACAACCCAAGAACTAATTACTCTAAAATTATTGAACTCGATGATGTTTTAAAAATAATGGATGAACGCAGTGAGAAAAAAATTGTTGCATACTATTTTGGATATGCAACGGTTATAATGGCATTTATATCTTTAATTACCGTAAATTATAATGCATGGGTTAAAGGTTCATATTTGCTAATAGAGGACAGTAAAAAGAAAAACAATAGACATTCAATAAAAAATAAAAAGTACAAAAACGCATTGATTAACGCAATTAACAAAAAAGATTCAATTCAAGCAAACCGGTTAATAGAAAAAGGCACGAATTTAAACGTTAAAGATTTTGCAGGACGCACCCCTCTTATATGGGCTATAATGCGGGGAATGAATGAAACCGCTAAACTGTTAATTCAAAAAGGCGTGGATATTAACGCGGAAGATATTAGAGGCAATTCTGCGGTTCATTATGCCGTTAGCACTAAAAATACTCAGGCTATTGATATTCTGATAAAAAACAAAGCAAAAATAAATAAGAAAAATAATGCCGGAAATGCGCCTTTATATTACGCTATGATAGCTAAAGATTGGTGTGATGTAACCACTTCTATATTAATAAAATACGGTGCGGATTTAAATATCACGGATAATAAAGGCAGGACTCCCCTTCTTTGGGCTATTACAAGGCGTATGAATGATGTTTTAAAAAAAATAATCCGCAAAAAGCTTAATTTGAATATTACTGATATTTACGGAAATACAGCATTACATTACGCAGCATGGGTACAAAATACAGGCGCTGTTAAAATACTTTTACAGCACAAAGTAAACGTAAACGCAAAAAATAATACAGGGCAAACGCCTTTACGCTATGCTAAAAGAAGAAAAAATCAATATATTGAAAAATTACTCGTTAATGCAGGAGCAAAAGAATAAGCCATTTACCATAGCTTGTTAAACTATATATTTTTATCAACAACGTCCAAAACATCTCTAACACTTATATCCCTCATTTTAGCTGTCTTGTTTCTTAAAACAAAAGCGTTGTTATAATTAAAAGGGCCGTAAACTTCAGGATTAGTAGGGCCGAACAAAGCTATGATTAAGGGTTTATTTTTTTCACTCAAAGCCGTTGCTATGTGCATTGGCCCTGTATCCGGCGTTATTATTAAATCAGCATAAGAATAAAGGCAATACAATTCATGCAAGGACGTTTTACCGCACAAATTAAAATCAGCGTTAATTTCATTACATAAACCGGCATCTTGATTAGAGCCAATAGTTATTGTAACGAAACCGCGTCTGTTTAATTCATCATTCAGCCGTGCAAATTTCTTAATGCCCCAGCTCTTTTTTTCGTTCGTTGTACCGGGAATAAAAACGGCTACATTTTTTTCTAAAACATTCAAATCATTTAAAACTTTATCCGCATTTTTAAAATCACTTTTTTCGGGATAAACTTCAAGAGGAAAACGCTCTACTTTTTGTTTTGCAAAAAAATCAAGCAACCGTAAATGATTTTCTGCATAATGTACATCTTTTCTAAACTTAACTTTATGGGTCAGTAAAAATGACCGAAATTCCCGTTTATGCCCTACCCGTATATTTACGCCGGCTTTATAAACTTCTAAAGCGGCTTTAAAACTCGTGTTTAATATAAAAGCAACGTCAAACCCGCGGTTTTTAATAAAATCAATTCTCTGCTTAGTATCAGAAGGCAATTCCGTATTTTCATTTATATTGGGGTTATTCTTTAATATAACGCTAGCGCCTTTATTACCGGATAAAACGGTGATGTATGCTTCTGGATAAAGCACGCGTAAATTATGTAAAAAAGGCGTGGTGAATAAAGAATCTCCAATAAAATTTAATCCGTAAACTAATATTTTTTTAAATACTGCCATATAATTTATAAAAAATCCAATTATACCTTTTATTATTTTTGTCAATCTCAATTGCCTTATTAAAAGCTATATTAATATTTCCCGTTGCCAATAACTCTTTATAAAACGGTTTAAAAAAATCCCGCGAAACAATATCGGGAATTTTCATATCGCTAGCCACAACGGATTTAACCCCCTTTTCAAGAAGACTCTTCACTAATGTTCCTTTTCCGGTGTCAAGGGCTGTCTGACAAGAATTCGAAACAACGAGCAGTGGAGCATTTTTCAGTTCGGGCATATTTGAACCATTGAGATACCTTCGTTTTTTATTTAATTTCCATCCGTTTTCCCCGTGTCCGATAAAATGAATCAAATCATAATTTTCAAAAAAAGTTTTTATTTCAAATAAAGAAATTTCTTTTGCTATGATTTCGGTTTTTATTTTTTGATTCTCAAAAAAATTTAAAATGTGCCTTGCCTCAACATTTGCCAAACCTATACTCATACTTGGGTCGGAAATTAACAAAGCATTTTTAATTACGTTTTTAAATTTTCCCGTTGCTTTGATATTCGAATATGCAAAGATTTTATTTACCGATTCATGCCTTTCTTCATTATAATTAAATGGCATCCATTGAAAAGGAATAAAATTTGCCCTGCCAAAAACGTAAATATAAATATTTCCTTTTATTTGCTTCCAAAAAGCCGGGTTCGGCTTTACTAAAAATGAATAAAGTAATCTTGATATTTCTTCAACGCCTTTAACAACTTTTTCGTTCTGTACTTTTGCGGCATATATTTCAATTGCGGTTTTAAGTTCTATTATATCTTTAAACCAATTTTGCGGCAATCGCGTTTTCGGCATAGTATAAACCCTGCCTGCTTTAATGAAAGTAAAATCAAAAATATAATCCGACTCTTTCACAATGAGAGTACCGGGCATTTCATTTATGCTTAGAGATAACGCGTTTTCATATACAATACTGTTAAATTTAATTTCTTTAGTTTGAAAACCCGGATAAGAGTTTATGCGTATTATTGATAATTTTTCCCGTTGTTCGAAAAAAAATCTGTAATATTTCGCACTTTGGTACTGGTTACCAGGTATCGTAACAATATTGTCTTCGAGTTTTTCAATTTTAAAACAACGCGATGTGATAAAATACGGACCTATTAATTCTTTGCTGTTGTATAAATAAAAATAAACTTTGTCGTTAATTTCTACACGAGTAATGTCTCTATTTTCCAGAACACTTTCGTGAATTGAAACAACGCCATTTTCCACGCATTGTTCGTATGCTTTTTTGTTAGTATCAATAACGAAAACCATTAAGAACAAATATATACGAAAGCGTATTCAATGTCTATAACTTGTTTTTCGTTATGGTTAATTTTTTTTCGTTAGTTTTTCGTATATTTCCCTTGAGGAAACGTAGTCTTCTGAAATTGGGATTTCAATTTTAGCAACGGTTTCTTTGTCTCTGTTTTTATAAATAGCAAAGGCGTGAGGGTTAATTCCTACGGATTTTAATAAAAGTACTATCATAGTAATCCCGAGTCCGGCGCCTTCTGCCTGTGCATCGTCAAGGTTATCCATATAGTATTCTGCAATAGAATCGTATTTTAAAGCGCGTTGAAATTTTTCACGAATTCTTTCTTCTTCTTCATCGCTCATAGCAATTGAATTTGAAACCATGACGAGAATGCGCTTTGCGCTATGTTTAAGCCGTAATATTGCCTTATAATGTTTTTGTCTTGCTTTTTCGTCATATTCCAGCATTACCTTAGGTTCGGATAAAATTTCGTGTAGTAATTTTAAACCTTTTTCGATGCTTTCATTATCAGTACGGTCAATATTTTGTTCCTGAAAGATTAATGACTTTAGATTTGCCTTTACTCCGTTAATAGCGAGTTCTTTTACAGTAGAATATATAACTTCTTGTAAATCCGGGCGGTTGTACTTTTTTAATAATTCCCTTACGGTATGATCAATTTCTTTTTCAAGGTCATCGTGAAAATTATAAAACTCATAAATCAAATCCCTTCCTAAGGCAATTTTATCTTTTAGTTCTTGAATTGTATAAGTAAAATTTTCGTTTTGATTACCCATTTTTTATCCTGTTTGATTGAAATAATACTCCGCAGTGGCAATTTAAATTTAATAAATAATTTGTAGCGTTTAAAGTAAGTTTTAAAGATTTTACGTCTTTACTAAAGAAATTAACATTTTCGCAAGATTATGTTGAAATATTTACGCCCATTTGTTTGGTATTAACTTCGTTGTTCTGGTTTGCAATTTGCGCCCAGCTTGAACGTAAACTTTCCATATGCTCAACAACTTCATTAAGCGGTTTAGGATCTTTTTTAATATTTCCCTCAATAAGTAACTTATTAAAATAAAGATAAAGCGAATAAAGTTTATTCGCCATTTCGCCACCCTCATCAAAATTTAAGGACAGCATTAATTCGGTTACAATATCTTGGGCTCGAATTAAGCTTTCATTAACCTTATCATATTTTTTCTTGTCTTCAATCATGGATACGGCAGATTTAATAAATTTTATTGCACCGTCATAAAGCATGACAATGAGCTGGCCCTGGGAGGCGGTTAATACTTGCGTTTCTTTATATTGGGAATGCGCATCTTTTAACAAGGTGTGCTCCTTTTTAAATATATTTTCTCACTTCTAATTATCGTCAAAAAAGCATAAATACTTTAATTTTTTTATCACTTTTTATTTTTTTTTATCATTTGCAAAACCTTATTAAGTATAAATTCATTTGCTACAATTTGTCAAGGATTTAAACAAAATGTTTTTTCCTTACTCAAATTCTTATCGACTGCTTGAAAAAGAATTTTAAGCGGTTTTACAAATTTTTATAAAAACATATAATAATAAAAAGATAGTAAGGGGAAACGGCTTACTTACCGGTTTGTTTACTTTTTTGACCTTCACTCAAAAATCCAGGAACTGAAATAAACGAATATTTATTTACAACTTCCAACAAACGTTTTTCGTATTCGGTTCTTTCCTCTTCAATTTTTTTAAGAATATCAACGGCTTTCAAATAAAGCCCGGCAAATTCCTTAGGTATATTATACATAATTTTGCACCCTGCTCATTTTTAAAATCTTTAATTTTATACTTATAAAGTGTGTGCTTAAAATGAAGGTTTTTCAAATAATTAACCGCAATTTTGTTATCACGGTAAAATCTATTATATATAATAAATTTTATTTTGTCAAGAAAAAAAAGACTATTTTTAAAAACAGCTAAAAACAACAAAAAAAAGACCGTCCGCATTTACGCACGGTCTTTCCTTTATAGTCAATTTGAATTATTCACGTTTTTATGAGCAATATTAATACATACCGCCCATACCACCCATACCGGGCATTCCGCCACCTGGCATTGCCGGTGCGCCTGAATTTTCTTCTTTCTTGTCGCAAATCGAGCATTCTGTAGTGATTAAAAGCGCAGCAATGGATGAGGCGTTTTGCACTGCTGAACGCGCTACTTTTGCAGGATCAATTACACCGCTTTTGATTAAGTCTTCCCATTCGCCTTTTTGTGCGTTAAAACCAATGTTGCCTTTTTCTTCAATAGCTTTTGCAGCAATAATTGAACCGTCAAGACCGGCATTATTCGCAATTATACGAATAGGCTCTTCTAGTGCGCGGCGAACGATTTTTACACCGATTTCCTGATCAGTTTCAAGTTCTAATTTATCCAACGCTAAAGATGCGCGAATTAAAGTTATTCCGCCGCCCGGGACAATGCCTTCTTCCACAGCCGCTTTAGTTGCGTTTAAAGCATCTTCAACACGGGCTTTTTTCTCTTTAAGTTCAACTTCCGTTGCTGCACCAACGTTAATAACTGCAACACCGCCCGATAACTTAGCGAGACGTTCCTGTAATTTTTCTTTATCATATTCGCTGGTCGAATCATCAATTGCTTTTTTAATTGTAGAAACGCGCGCCTCAATATCTTTTTTAGCGCCTTTGCCTTCTACAATAGTAGTATTTTCTTTATCGATTTTTACGTTTTTAGCCGTTCCCAAATCCTGCACTTGAACCTGGTCAAGTTTCATACCGAGGTCTTCGGAAACAACGCTTCCGCCGGTAAGTACAGCAATATCTTCAAGCATTGCTTTTCTTCTATCTCCGAAACCGGGAGCTTTTACAGCGCAAGTGTTAAGAGTTCCTCTAATTTTGTTTACAACTAATGTTGCAAGAGCTTCTCCTTCAACGTCTTCTGCAATTATCAATAAAGGTTTGCCGGATTGTGCTACTTTCTCTAATAAAGGAAGCATATCTTTTAAAGATGATATTTTTTTATCGTATAAAAGTATATATGGGTCTTCCAAAGAAGCAACCATATTTTCAGCATCAGTAACGAAATACGGAGATAAGAAACCTCTATCGAACTGCATACCTTCAACGGTTTCTAAGTGAGTTTCCGTTGTTTTTGCTTCTTCAACCGTAATAACGCCATCATTGCCCACTTTGTCCATTGCTTCAGCTATTAAATCGCCGATTTCCGTATCATTGTTAGCTGAAATTGAACCCACTTGAGCAATTTCCTTTTTGTCATTAATTTCAGTGGACATTTTTTTGATTTCTCCAACAATCACAGTAACTGCCTTTTCCATACCCCTTTTAATATCCATAGGGTTACTGCCAGCAGTAACGTTTTTAAGCCCTTCTTTGATCATTGCTTGCGCAAGTATGGTAGCGGTTGTTGTTCCGTCTCCTGCTGCATCATTTGTCTTCGTTGCAACTTCTTTAACCATTTGTGCGCCAAGATTTTCAAAAGAATCATCAAGTTCAATTTCTTTGGCAATTGTAACGCCGTCATTTGTTACCGTAGGAGCGCCGAATTTTTTTTCCAAAACAACGTTCCTTCCCTTTGGTCCTAATGTAACTTTGACTGCGTCTGCCAATTTGTTTACGCCGTCCATTAAAGCGCGTCTGGCTTCTTCGTCAAATTTTATAATTTTTGCCATTTTCATGCACCTCTTCATATTGATTTTTATATATTCATATCTGAAAACAAAAATTAATAAAGAAAAACCTTATTGGCAAATTTAATAACGAATAAATTTGAAAAATTGATATGATAATATATTTTTTTGAATATACATAATCTATACTATTGAAATATTAAATTATTTCAGGAAAGAAATAATCTTATTTTTATATACCAAATAAATGTTATACCTACACCAAAAATACGGGCGCGCGTCTTGCCGTTGCTTAGCGTTTTCCTATGTTTTACGTGATAATCATTAGTTAATAAAAAGCGCTAACATTACAAGGCGTTTAATGTTGGGAAAATACTGCACAACAAATGTCGGGAAAAACCGCCATTAATTAATAATAAGTAAAAATTTGATGTCATAATTAAGAAATTTTACGAAAAGTCTTCTCATTGTTGTTGGTATATTTTTTGCATTATTATTTGCAAGAAAGAATTTAAAATAATTAATTTAACGGAGAAAATTTATGGGCTATAAAGTATTACTTGTAGACGACCACGATATAATGCTTCTTTTACAAAAAATAATCTGGAAAAACAAATTCGGAATTGTGCCCGATTTAGCAAAAAGTGCGCATGATGCTTTTGAAAAAATGAAGATTAAAGACTACGATTGTTTCGTTGTTGATTTTGAAATGTACGGAATGCGGGGTGATGAGTTTATTAAAAAATTAAGGGAAAACAATAAATACCGGGAAACTCCCGTTTTTATGCTTTCAACGCGGCATGATATGGAAACGGTTAAGGAAAGCTTAATTTCAGGCGCTAATGATTTCTTAGTGAAACCCCTTGATGAAGACGTTTATTTTAACCACATTAACCGGTTTTTGGATTTAACGAAAATACCTACTGATTTTGAGTTTGATATTGCAAAGTAAATCTTTATTTCAAAACAACGGGATTTTTTTATGAGCTTTTTGGGTCTACTAATACACGTTTAATAATTTCAACTAAAATGTTATATTCATTCTCTTCAATTTTTGTTAAATTAACGTTTTTTGAAGAACTTAAATCAATTGCCCATTTTTCATAGTAAAACGTATTATTTTCTGAATTGAAATAAAATACAGGGACAGCAACTAGGTTATAAATGTGTTTAGTTGCAAAAATATCTAATTTGTAGTTCATTGGAGGATTGTATATATAATCCGGTGCAAATGCTAGTTTTCCATAATTAGTTTTAAAACTTTTGACCGGAATATTTTTTTGCTCCTCTATAGATAACGGATATAGAAGGGTTACCGGAAATCAACTGTTTTTCATCAATTATTTTTAAATTTAGAATATCTTTAACTTTATCATAATCTTCATCATTTTTCATTATTTCTTCAATTTTTTTCATCAAATTTTGAGCGGCATTAGCAAAATTTAGATTTTCATTTTTCGGCTCAATGCTTATATCTTCTTTATCAAGTATTTTTTTATATAAATTTCCCATTATTTAACTCCTTTATTCAATTTTGAAAATTTCGTCATGAATAATATCTGAAAAATCATCTAAAATAGTTTCTAAATGTGCTAATTGTTGATTTAATCCTTCAGATAACCTTACTACAGATGTACTATTTGTTAATTCGG